>CATNCE010000058.1 GCA_950097225.1 uncultured Bacilli bacterium | reverse complement strand
TGATGAAGAATACTGAGTGGGGAGCTGTTGCATATTTAAGTCATTCAAGATATGGAATAAACACAGAAGTAAGAATAAATAATAATTCAAGTTATCTAACTGGATACGCAGCTAATACCAAAGATGCTTCTGGAAGTACAACAGCAAACCAGCCTTATAATACAGAAACAGGATATCTAGCATCAACTACTGGTAATATAACTGGAGTATATGATATGTCTGGTGGGTCTTGGGAGTATGTAGCAGGATATCGAGAGGGAACAATAGGAAATAGCGGACTAACATTAGATGAAATAAGAAATACCTATAGTAAATATATAGATGTATATGCAAGTGATTCATCAACAACTACATATAGTAGACGAATACTAGGAGATGCCACAGGAGAGATGGGACCATTTTATTCATCTAGAAATTATCGAAATAACTGGTATGATGATTATTCGTACTTTGTGGACTCTTCCGGCCCTTGGTTCCTTCGCGGCGGCGCTTACGGCAATGGCTCCGCTGCGGGCCAGTTCAGCTTCAGTATCTACACTGGTGATGCCAACAGCCCCTACAGCGCTCGCCTCGTTTTGTTAGGATAAATAAAAATATAGCACAAGAGAAATCTTGTGTTTTTTTGAAGTAAAATAAACTTGCATCGGGTATAAGAATAGTAGAGGAGGAGATGAAGGTAAACACAACTGAATTTTATACAGCTAAGACAGATAGAGTATTTAAATCAATTATATGTAATGAAGGAAATAAAATATATTTGTATAAGATACTTGAAGCATTATTGAATAAGAGTATAAGTGAAATAACATTCATGAAAAGTGAGTTAGATCTTGACAATACTCGTAGTAGAACCAAAATGGTCGATTTGGTTGTAAAAACAAAAGAAAATGAAGTAATACATGTAGAAGTAAATAGTTCGAAAAGTGAGAGAACGAAGTTTAGAAATTATTGTTTTTTCAGTAATATAATATCAAATGATACAAGGAGAGCAGAATACTATGATAGTAGTAGAAAGTATGTTCATATTGATCTAACATGGGGTGTAAGTGGAAATTATGCCAAGTACAATTATTATATCCAAAACTCGGAAGGAAAAAGGTACATAAATAATGTAGAAATAATTGAGGCGAATATGGAATATATAAAGAAGAATTATTATAATAATGAAAGATATCAATGGGATTTAGCAAAATTAGCACCAACTGAATATTATAATTATATTACAACAGGAGAATATCCTTTGAAGCTAGGAAAAAATAAAAAACCTTCTTCTTAAAATTTGAAATTTGTCCTTGACAAAGGATACATTTTAAGGGAAGTAGTCAATAAGCTATATGAAAAGCATTATTCGTTGAGTGATATTGCTGATATAGTATCTATTTCAATTAAGGATGTGCAAGGAATATTATCAAGCATGTCACAATAAAACTAGTATTAATGGTAAAGAGTTTAAATTGATTAGACTTTTTTTATTATTATGCCATATTAGATAAAATTATTTTCTCCGTTAGGAACTTCGACATAATTTTATTGATGGATATTTTATATTATGGTTGGTGATAATATGAAAATATATTTAGATCTCTTAATCATAGTTAATTTTTTTTATGATTTTCTTATTCTTTCATCAACTTCAACATTACTAAAAAGAAATGCGGCATTAAAAAGAGTGTTATTTTCTTCCTTCTTAGGATTATTTAGTATGATTTCTTTATTTATCAAATTTGATAAGATAGTATTGTTAGTTTTAAAAATATTATTAAGCATTTTAATGGTATATGTTGCATTTGGAAAAGAAAAGTTTTTAGAGAATTTATTTTATTTTTATATTATCACGATCGTTTTAGGAGGGACGTCTTATTTATTTGGAGGAGATGATGGGTATACAAGTTTAATATTATTGATGATTGTAAGTCCATTTATTATCGGACTTTATATTAAAGCTATTCGAGAATATAAGTATAAAATATCGATGATTCATGATGTTGTTATAATTGATGGGACTAATACATATAAATTTAGTGGATATTTAGATACAGGAAATAAAGTGATAGATCCAATAACGAAGTTGCCAGTTATTATGGTTAGAAAGGATATTGGGATAAATCAGGATAAATTTATGTATGTGCCAATTACAGTTGTTAATTCAACATCTTTGTTAAAATGCATTAAGGTTGATAAAGTGATAATTGATAATAAAATTGTAAAAGTCTTATTGGGGTTAAGTGATCAACCTATATTTAAAGATGGTATAGATGTCATATTGAATGATAGTTTAAGGGAGATGAT
>CATNCE010000057.1 GCA_950097225.1 uncultured Bacilli bacterium | reverse complement strand
ATGGATTCATCATAACCAGGAGCTACTATTATTTGACGCATTTCTTTTACATGGTCCAAAACCCATTCTTTTGAATAATTGCGCATGTGTTGAAACATCAATATACAAAGTAATAATAAAGAACATAATGACATCATTATAATGCTTATCTCTTATATTTCTTTTATATATAAATTTTATGTGTGGTAATATTTCTTTCATTTTTATACCTCTACTACAAAATACTTTTCTTTTCTGATTAAAGCGTACAATGTTTATTAAAAATTGTCACGCCAGAATTTCCGGCATCATTATAAAAGGGCTATTGATTTTCAATAGCCTTAGCTAATTTTTCTTTGACTATGCATCCCATGGATCATCAATTCCGAATTTTGCAAATACAGAACTATTTCTTGTTAAATTTTGACTAATTGAATTAAGTTTTGTTCTGTTATATTCTGGTGGTAAAGTTTGATCGTTAAAATACCTATGATACTCTTCTTTTAATAGCGGTCTCCAATATTTATGAGTCATGTATAATCCATTGTTGGCTAGATAACTTGTTATGTTTTCTATATAAATCCCGTTTGAATCACTAATAGTATATGGGGTTATAGAAACATAGTATCCGTTATTAACCGTGTGGTTGACTATTGCTCGTTGTTGATATGTTATCGTTTTATCAATTCTAGCAAAAGGTGGATCAGCAGCACTAACAACATTTAATGCAATAACACTCAATACTAAAACGCATATAGACATTATCGCCAACTTTTTTACTTTTCTCATTTTTTCACCTCCTTTTTTAATTTTTATTTATATTAAATCAATATGATTTAATAACACTTAAATCTATATTCGTCTTTTCTTTACGTCTAACTTATTATTGGCTAATGGCAATAATGCAATATTCAAAATTACCAAGAATAAAGTGACTTTGATATAGTAGTTATAATTAAATACAATTAAATCCGAGTTATTAATTTTGTTTAAAATGACGATACTTATGATAGATACAACAATTGATATTAGTATGTTTGTTGCATACATGCTTATTATTCTCTTTAGGACATTTATTCTTATGTTAGTTTTATTATATCCTAGGATACTTTCCAATTTTATGTCAGTTGCTATATCTTCTAAAATATTTTTGCTTATTATAATAAACATAAGTAAAAATATGATATATAGAACGTATGTGGCTATATTTAAATTTTTTAATTCAATTTTATATTGTTCAAATATTTCGTAACTAGCTTCTTCTCGTTCATCATTAAAATTACCTGCTCCTATTTTATCTTCGTCATATTTTCTTAATTGATCATATTCTTTTAGTATGGGATCTTGATACTTTTCTCGGTTTATGTTTGCAGTGTATATGAAGCGTTCTTCTTCCTTTAAGAATTCATCATATGTTGGTGCTGCTATTTTAAACTCTGAAAACATGCCTGCGTCATACAACTCTTTAATTACAAAAGTATATTCTTTTTCTTTATAAGCAACATGTACTTCTTTTCCTGTATATTTATCAAGAATATTACTTGAATTGCTGTAAGTCAGAGCGTCTAAGCCAATAGCAATTTCATTATTTTTTAAATTATTACTTTCATCTCTATAAGCCAACATAGTGTTAATAGCGTAATATGTTAATAATGTCCAGCTTATAGGATGATTGCGATTGTAGTCATCTTCTACCATTGCATCAGTTAGTGAGGCGGAGCTAAGCGCGATTGCTCGTCTCGTGTTGTTAATCCTGCTATCGTTTTTTAGTTTGTTGTATGCATCTTCTTTAGTAGAGACAATGAACAAATTAGTATATCGATATATTTTATCAATCTGATTGTTAAGTGAAATATTCGATGAATTTAGAATACATACTACTGTAATTATAGTAACAAGTAGTAGTACATATATCTTTGTTGTAGCTCTTCTAAAAAAACTTCTTACAATCATATAGTTTCTCCGTTTAAGACACCTATTGGTGTTTTTCTAATTCGTTTACTTATGTAGTAATAATTTACTAATGATGAACATATTAACATACTTGCGAAGGTGATCATAAATGGATATATACTTATATTCCATTCTGCTCCTAATCTATTTAGATTCATATAGAAAAACTTTTTTATTATTATGGCTGCTATGGTGAACATAAACAGACTTAGTATGTATGATGTTGTTGTAATAAGAGCATTATCAACCAAGTAGAAACTTCTTATTTGGTTTTTATTGTATCCTAAAGATTTAGCTAATGCTGTTGTTGATAAGTTATTTACTATTTTCTTTTTAATGTAAGCAAGTGATACTAATAATATAGAGATTAGTGATACTC
>CATNCE010000056.1 GCA_950097225.1 uncultured Bacilli bacterium | reverse complement strand
GATATGAAAAAGTTTAAAGTAAATGCTAAAAAAGATAAAAAATTAGAGTTCATTGTTTATTCAGAAAGTGAAGAACAAGCATTAAAAATTATAGAAGAAGTGCTTGAAGATTTAGAATTATCTGATGACGAATTAGAAAAAATTTCTAAAATAATTATTGATGTAGAAGAACAAGAACTGGAAGAAAGACAAGAAGATTTTAAAGAAAAAAGTGATAAAAGTATGTGTGAAACTTGCGAATATTTTTGTTCAAAATGTGGCAGATGTACTTTAGAATGATACCACTATACTAGGACATAATGTCCTAGCCAGCACTGAAAACCTACTCCCGTAAGTTTTCACTTGTGGGGGAATCCCCAAACCCCTTATGAAGAATAAAGATAATAAAACGATTAAAAGATTAGTGCAAAGGTGTACTAATCTTTTATGACTTTAGAAAGGAAAGATTCAAGATGAAAGAATTATTATTTTTTATATTAGGTATGATAGTTGGTGGTCTTGCAATGACTACTTTAATGGGTTGCTTACAAATCAATAGAATAAATGAAATGGAAGCAAGATGTTTGAAGTTAGAGAATGAAAAGTCGGAGGTGCAAGATGAGAACTAGAAGTATCAAAAAACAAGTTTGGCTTAATAGAGAAGAAGCAACTCTTTTAAAAAAGAAAGCCAAGAAAGTTGGACTTAATGAATCGGAATTACTACGAAATTTAATTGTAGGATTTGAGCCTAAAGAAAAACCGGATGAAAGATTTTATGAAGCATTAAATCAAATGAGAGCAATAGGTAATAATCTTAATCAAATAGCAAGAAAAGCAAACTCACTTAATTTAGTTGATTATCCTTTATATCAAAAAGAAGCAGACAGGTGGAATCAATTTATGTTGAAGATTAAAAAAGAATTTTTATTACCACAAAGCAAAGGAGAACAAAATGAATAGGGAATATTTTAAGGATAACAATGATCCAGAATTTTTGTATCAAATGTTAGGTAGGCTCGAATCGGACTGTAAATATTTTTTAGGTAATGGTAACGGCTATGAAAAACATTTGTGGGCTTTATCTGTAACAGAGCAAATATCTGCTATGAAAGAAATCTATAATAAATTAGATGAAAAACCAGAGTGGCTAACTATGGAGCAGATAAATGAATATGAAAATAAAATGATATTAAAACTAACTGAAAAAAATAATAAAAAAGTTTTCTATGAGAGATAGATTATTTAATTGTAAAATGATATAATTATCTCACAGATATATAGTAATTTATTGCTAGAGTTGTAATAATATGAAAGGAAGAATGTAAAATGAACGAATCTAATGTTAGAAATATAAATTTTCATAGTGATATACTTAATAAAGATATGGGAATAAATGTGTATTTGCCAAAAGGATATGAAGAAAATAATAATCCACTACCAGTATTATATTTTCTTCACGGAAGAAGTGGGAATGAAAATATTATATTTGATTTGAATATGAAAGGAATAGCAGATGAAATGATAGAAAGTGGGAAAATAAAACCACTAATAATTGTTTGCCCTAGAATTGAAAATAGTAGAGGGGTAAATTCATCTTCTATAAGTAATGAAGTATTAAGTCCAGGAGATAGTGGAATTATTATAAATGTTGGAATGTATGAAGATTATTTTATAAAGGAAGTTGTACCTTTAATTGATAATATATTTAATACAATAAAGACAAAAAATGGTAGATATATTGGTGGTGTTTCAGCAGGTGGATATGCAGCACTTCATAATTCATTTAGACATCAAGAAATGTTTGGCAAAGTTGGAGGACATATGCCTGCAATAGAACTAACTTTAGAGAAAGAAGATACTCCATATTTTAAGGATATATCTGTGTGGGAAAAATACGATCCTATAACGATTGCTAAAAATAATGAAATTTCAAAGGAACTTAAAGTTTATCTTGATGCAGGAAATCAAGATGAAGGACATTTTTATGAAGGATGTAAAGTTTTGCAGGATATATTAGAAAAGAAACAAGTAACATCTCAAAACCACATTTATGATGGACATCATAATGGAGCATATATAATATCTAATTTAGAAAAATATTTAGAATTTTATAATTCATAAATTACAAGTTGAAAGTTAGGTGTATTTATGGAATATGACAAATTAGAATTTGAAACAACTTTTAAGAATGGGGATATGATTCCAGTAGAATATACTGGGTATGGAAAAAATATATCTCCAGAATTTAGAATTAAAAATTTATCAGATAAAGCAAAAAGTTTAGTAATAATTTTAGAAGATTTAAGTCATCCGATAAAGAACTTTACTCATTGGATTGCGTGGAATATAAAGGCAAATTCTGTAATTCCAGAAAATGTTGGAAATATGGATAATGTTATGCAAGGAATTGCCTATGGATTTCATAAATATGCAGGAGCAAAACCACCAATGTTTCAAAAACACAATTATAAATATACAATATATTCATTAGATAACACTTTAGAATTGTCATCTAATATTATGAAAAAGAAACTTTTGAAAGCAATGAATGGGCATATTTTACAAAAGGGAACTATTATAGGTTATTTTAAAAGATAAATTACAATTTTGTAGTTTGAAAGATTTATAGTAATTATAAGGGAGAAA
>CATNCE010000055.1 GCA_950097225.1 uncultured Bacilli bacterium | reverse complement strand
ATTCATAAATATGCTTATTTCATCAACACTTATATCACTTAAAAGTCTTTCATTAATTTTCTTATAATGGACCTGACACATCTCTCTTCACCTAATAAATATCTGCTTTTCTATTAAATTTTTTCAATTTTCTAATGCATCACATACATTGACATTACTCATATTTTATCACCTTTTAAGTGCACCATTAGATTATATGATAACAAAATTTAAATGTAAAGTGGCTAACTAATTTTTCACAAAAATTTCACAAAAAAAGCCAATGTTCAATTGACTTTAAAAAGGCATCTTCATATTGCCATTACTAAATTGTTTCATCATCGCTTTCATTTGTTCAAATTGTTTTAACAAGCGATTAATTTCTTCAACACTGCGACCAGAGCCCTTACTTATTCTTACTTTACGACTATTTTTTAAAACCTCTGGATGCTTGCGTTCATATGGAGTCATCGATAAAATAATAGCTTCTACATGAGCCATATCTTTTGGATCGATATTTATATCATTTAATCCCATTTTTCTAGCACCTGGTAACATCTTCATAATATTTTCTAAAGGCCCTAACTTTCTTATTTGCTTTAGATTAGTTAAGAAATCTTCAAGATTATAGTCGCCTTTTTTCATCTTTTTAGCTAAATCCGTTGCTTCTTCCTCAGAAACTATACCTTCAACTTTCTCAGCAATAGATAAAATATCGCCCATATCGAGAATTCGTTCAGCCATGCGCTCTGGATAAAACTCTGATAAACCATCTAACTTCTCTGAATCTCCTATAAATTTAATTGGAACATTAGTAAGATGACGAACAGATAAAGCAACACCACCTTTAGTATTACCATCCATTTTAGTTAATATTGCTCCCGTTAAATTTAATTTATCATTAAATCCCTTAATAACGTTAATAGCATCTTGTCCCATCATAGCATCGATTACCAACAATACTTCATTTGGTTTAGAGAACTCTTGAATCTCCACTAGCTCCCTCATCAATTCTTCATCAATGTGCAAACGTCCAGCTGTATCGATGATAATAAAATCATGCTTATTTTCTTTAGCATAAGAAAGAGATTCTTTAACTATTTCTAAAGGTTTACCTTTTCCTCGTTCAAAAACTGGAATTCCTAAACTCTTACCTATTTCACATAGCTGATCTATTGCCGCAGGACGATAAACATCACAAGCTACCAAAAGAGGATTCTTTTTATTTTTCTTACGAACTAAATTAGCTATTTTTCCTGATGAAGTAGTCTTACCTGAACCTTGTAAACCAACCATCATAATAATAGTCGGATTCTTAGCAGTTTCTAAAGCTACATAATCTCCACCTAATAAACTAACTAATTCATCCTTAACTAGTTTAATAAACAATTCTTCTGGCTTCAATGATTTTTGTACCTCTAAACCTAAAGCTTTCTCTTTAACGTTTTTTATAAACTCTTTTACTACCTCATAGTTAACATCGGCTTCTAAAAGTGCCATACGTATTTCACGCATAGCATCACTTATATTATCCTCAGTAATTCTTCCCATACCCTTAATATTTTTTATGGCATTAGAAAGTCTATCTCCCATGTATTCAAACATATATTTCCCTCCTGTTATTCATATATTATTACATAAAAATATGTAGTTAATCCAGTAAATTTTTCTAAAACACCAACTCCAACATATTCCAAATACGGACTAGTTGTCACTTTAGTAGCTCCAACGGTTCTATCATACAATGTTTTAGCACTAACATCAAGATTACTATACATTCTAAAATTAGAATTTCCAGCTAAGTATTTCTTAATCCCTTCATCTCCCAAAGCTATCCACTGATCAGCTGCACTCTCAGCTAAATCTCGTAACTCCGAAGCGACTTTAAGTTCTTTTAAACCATTTTTACGTCTTGCTTCATTAATTCGCGTAACGATTTCCCACTCCCAGCTATCCAAAGCCCCAGGATAAGTTGTTGGCGATGTTGTTACTTCATAATCATTAGATGGTATGACACTAGGTGTTGTACTTGTTGTTGGTTGTGTTGGTTTATTAGGTAGACGTGAAGTACGAGTAGTGACTTTTGTTGTCGTAGTAGTTTTTTCATTCGAAGCTAAAGTAGTTGTTAACTCCATCGTTGTTGTAGTACTCCCCTCTGTTAGAGCTTGAGAAGTAGTTTCTGGCTGAGTCGTTTCTGTTGTAGTATAAGTTCTTCTAGTTGTCGTCGTAAGAGAAGAACTACCTTCCTTTTTAGTAAGATCAATAACTGCAATAAAAACAAAACCAACGATCAATATAGAAACTACCACTATTAAACTTATTAACATCATAATCTTTGATTTATCTGAATCATTCTCTTTTTTCATTTATATTCCCTTTTCTACTAACTAAATTATATCATGTATACCTCAATAAAAATAGTCTTTAATATAAAAGAAAAAGCATATTTCTATGCTTGATTTATCCTAACAAAACGAGGCGAGCGCTGCCGTAGCTATAGGCACCACCAGTGTGCCTATAGAAATAGAACTGGCCTGCACCGGAGCCAACGTTGTAAAGGCCGCCGCGAAAGAACCAAGGGTAGGAAGAGTCCACAAAGTTCGAATAATCATTGTACCAGTTGTTATAATAACCTCCATAAAATGGTCCCATCTCTCCTGTGGCATCTCCTAGTATTCGTCTACTATATGTAGTTGTT
>CATNCE010000054.1 GCA_950097225.1 uncultured Bacilli bacterium | reverse complement strand
TTCCATCTTCTAATACATATATAACATCAGCATACTCTAAAACGCTTTTATCATGAGTAACAACTACAACACATTTATCTTTAGAAATATTCTTTAATAAATTTAATACTATTTTTTTATTTTCGTCATCTATACTTCCTGTTGGTTCATCAGCAAGTATTATACTAGGCTCATTTATCAAAGCTCGCGCTATAGAAACACGCTGCTGTTCTCCTCCTGATAACTCGCGAGGATAATGTTTACCACGTTTTTCTAAACCAACAAATTCTAAAAGTAAATCTACTCTTTTTTTATTTTTCATATCATTAAATGATGCTTCCCCAGAAATAATCATTGGCACGGCAACATTTTCAAAGGCTGTTAAAAATTCAAATAAATTATATTCTTGAAATACTATGCCTATTTCCTTATTCCTAATCTTAGCTAGCTCATCACCACTTAACTCATCTACATCAACGCCATCAAAAATTATTTTTCCATCATCAACTTTTAAAAGCATTCCCATACATTTAAGCAAAGTTGATTTCCCTGCTCCACTTTTCCCCGTGATTGCATAAAACTTACCAGCTTCAAAACAAGATGAGACACCATCAAGAACATTAATCTCTTTTTGATCCTTAATAAATTTCTTTTTTACATTTTTTATCTCTAACTTCATACATCCTCCAAAGACAATTTAGAGAAACTTTTTAAGTTTCTCTAAAAATAAATTAACCTACATGGTCGCTTCTCAAAGTAGTAGAACTAGATACAACACCAGCATAATTAACAATCGAGCTAACATTCATTCCATAGGCGTTATTTCTTGCTCCAAAACCAAATGAATAATTTCCACTTCCGTGCTTGCCCATTTTTGCATGTAATCTAGTATGATAAGTAGCATTAAATTGCTTTACCGCTACTTGTTTCGTACTAAGAAGATTCTTTTTTCTTAACGCAATTATAATTTTCTGTTCATAAGCAGAGTTTTTTATATCATCAATATCTATTGATGCATACTGATATGGAAAATTAAAATTATAGTATGCTGTATCATGAATAGAACCCGGCGAAAGATTCAAAGTAATATCCGCCCCATCTGATTTAGCATATACAACAACAGGAACTACAAGCAAAAATACAAATAATAAAAATAATCTTTTCATAAAACAACCTCCTTTCAATAATATTTATGTTAAACTTTCTAAAGTTCAATATCTCTAAAAATAATGAAACCTCCCTTGTGTAATTATAATAACAAATATACTAATAAAAATAACGGACTTTTTAAGTCCACTATAAAAATATATGAATTAGTCGTAACTTATCTATCTCAATTCTATAAATATAATTAAATAATTTATTAATATTTTTTGCAGCAAAAGCTTGATAATGCAAATTCATATTATCCATACTTAGATCAACACTTCTAATAAAATCAATCTCATTCATAATACTTTGCCGTTTCAAAACTAATTTTTCTTTTGCCTTGCTAAACTCCATCTGAGTAATATTCCTTTTAGTTCGCTCTAGATATAAAGTTTTTAAATTATTATCAACAATTATCAACATTTTGTTATTATCAACAAGTTTATTATGGCAAAATTGTTCAATACTCTTTGCTACTTTTCTTACTATTCTAGACTTAAACACATCATCATAAAGAATATTCGCAAAATAATCACTTATGACGCCATAGATTTTATTAACAAAAAAACACTTACCACTACAATTTCTACACGAGAAATAGAATGCTCCCTTCTTATGATAAAGACTCATCAAATTACCGCACTCTTTACAAAAAACAATTTTTTTATTAAGACAATTATTATAACTATATACTTTTTTAGGACTATATCTCTTAATTAATTTTTGACATCTATTAAACAAATCTTCACTCACTAAAGAAGGAAAAACATGCGGAATACTTTCTTGCTGATTCTTAGTTATGCTAATTCTCCTTTTTTGTTTATAGTCGCGCTTGAACGATTTTCTTATGACTAAATGCCCACAATAAGTTTTATTATTTAATATTCGCAAAATGATATTATCATTCCATTTAGAATCACTTCTTACTTGTCCAGCATACACACTTGGAGGAACCATCCCCTCCAAATTAAGCATATTGGCAATCTCCTTTCTGGAAACTCCTGAACTAAAATCGTTAAAAATCCGCTTTACAATATTAGAAACTTTATCATCAATCTTAAGAGTTCTCTTCTTATTTTCATAACAAATAAGATAGCCATAAGGAGCATAAGGCCCGATAAATTCATGATTATTACTCTTCAAATCAGCTACTTGCTTACGTTTTCTAGAGACATCTTTAACATAACTATCATTGACGACATTTCGAATATTAATCAGTGTTTGATTGTAAAATTCATCTTGTTTAGTATCTATACAATCATTAATAGCAATATAGCGAACTCCATAAATTTTAAAAAACTCATTTATATAAAAAGAAGTATCCAAGAAATCTCTTCCAAGACGTGATATATCTTTAGTAATAACCACCTCAATATGTCCCTTTTCAATCTCTTCTTTCATCTTTATAAAAGCACATCTATCATAATTAATTCCCGACTTACCATCATCTATATAAAATTCATCAATAACTAAATTATTTAAAGATGCATATGAATTTATTAAAATTTTCTGATTCTCAATACTATCAGAAAACTCCCCCTTTAACTCCTCATCCTCTAAAGAC
>CATNCE010000053.1 GCA_950097225.1 uncultured Bacilli bacterium | reverse complement strand
ACCATACGGGTCGGTATAAATCCAATAAGTCAGGATGGTGAATCCAACCATAAAAGAAGTCACCGCCACAGCCGTAACCCTGCGCCACAATCGCAGCAGCAACAGCAACCCCAATGTCATCTCGGCAGCACAAAGCAACACCGCAAAGGATACAGAAAACACGCTCCAACCCGAAAGTTGAAACATCCTCAAATATTCTTCAATCTTATACGACAATCCCACCGGATCCACCGCCTTTACAAAACCGGACACCACAAAAACCACCCCCAACAACACGTCCGACCATCTTTCCTTTACAAAGTTTTTCATCAGCTATATCAATTATCACAAGGTATAGAATTATTTGGTTTACCCCATTTTCCTGTGGAAAAGAATCATAATGAATGTGTTACCACGATTCATTCGAGCATGCATAAAATATAATAAAAATATTTTTTCATTTTATAATATTTTTGCTAATAACATCAACCATCGCACTTATTTTATACAGCATGGTTGGAGTATTCAATTTTACCACAGTATTCAATTTATGTAAACCTAATTTATATTTTGTATTAAACATCATGACAATAACAGTTGAATCACCTGGTGGAACAACACTATCAATAGCATAGCATTTTGTACAACTACAGTCAGGATTTATATACCCAATTTTCAAATCACTATCACCTATATTAACAAGTCTATAATAAAAATTCACAATAGTATCTTCCGGTATATTATTCGCTTTTTTTCTAATGTCAATAAATTTAACATCAGTAAGAGATATATCAGAGTCTTTTTTATCTTCTTTAGGAACAATACCTATTTGTATTGCAATAACTATCCAAATAATAAAAATGATTATCACATATGTAATATATTCTTTCTTTACTATTTTCATAATCTGAATCTATATAAATAAAGTTTCTCTCTTTCCTCATCTGATATGATATAGGAATAATAGTAAGGATTAATGAATCCCATAACTTTCAGTCCCTTCGGAACATCTACATCACCTATCAGTATCCCCTTTTGATAAATCTGTAGTCCATCAGACGACCGCTCTTTACCTTTTTTATAAGAGCGGAAAAGTACATTTGTCTCATCTACATACTCCATCCAATTATAAAACCCTTTGGTATTCCGCTCCTTGCGATAATTTTGTCCAACTTCCTGAGGTGTAAGAGTACTTACATAATTTAAATCCATATCACGCCCGGAAAAACCGAAACATTGTTTCATGCAGAATTCTTTATCATATACATAAATCAAAGTATCTGCCTCATAAGTAAGATAGAAATTTCCCATACGGTCTATGTCAAAATTTACAGAAGAGAATACCGCTTTTCTATCCGAATCAGATTCATAACTTTCCGGATACCCTATGGCAAGCAAACGCCCAAAATTTTCTTTTTTCAAATTAATCTCCTGAATATTCGCGTTATTTTCCAGATGAGTTTTCATTGTGGTTACAAAATTATATCGCGGATGTGCAAGGTGAACATTAAAAAAGACACACCCCTGAAAAGCCCTGCAAACAATATCATTATATCGTTGCGTATACGCCATAGGGGATTGGTATATTTTGTTCGAATTCCAATTTGTAGAATAAATCAGTCTGAAATAATCTTTGAAAAAAAATTCTTTATCATACGAATGGTATCCACCACTATGATCCAATAAAAAAAGCTCTTCTCCTACAAAAGCATGTGTTGCAATACGTCCAATCGTTGTTTCATTTTTAGCCCTTCCCTGACCTAAATAACGTCTTTGGAATTGCCCCAAACTATCAAACTGATATAAAGTACAAAAAAGTTTATCAAGAAGAAATATTTTTCCGGCATGAATATCACTCTCTATAACAAATGAGGTCGGCACACTATCTAAAAGAAGCGTATCTAATTTCAAATCATATACGACCTCGTCCTTTACAGAAAAAGGCTGTACAGAAAAATCTCTCTTACTTTCTTCTGTTTTACAACTATATATAACACAAGCAAGTAATATGAACACATTAAATATTTTCATAATAATACAAAAACAAAACTCTACAACTTCAAATATTTCAAAATATTGTCAATTATAAACATATTCTTATAGAAAGAAAATAATGTGATTGCCCAATAAATTATGGACAACCACATTATTAAATGCTAATTACAGTTATTATTATATTCCCAACATTTTACATTTACTCCACTAGCACACTTACTACTTCCATTATTATTTGTTGCGCAATTAGCATCAGACATCAATGCACAATAACAATATAAAATATCACCGCCTGATTCGTCTGCAGTTAAAGCTTCAACATCAGATAAGAACAAGGCAGCATTAACATCACTATTCGTTTTTGCGAATGTATAGAACATACAAATTAATGATGCTACCATTACAATAATTAAGGTTATCCTTTTCATATTTTCTAATTTTTAATAATAACAAGTTTTCATCAAAACTGATGCAACTTTACTTTTTCTTGTTTTTATAACCAAAAGATTCTTCTTTTCGTTATTATTGTACACTTTTTTTTCGTGTAGTCCTTTCTATTCAACTTGATTCAAAACCTTGTTTCGATTAAGTCACGGATGGAGGGGCTACTTTTTTCATCCGTTCCGTTGGATTAGTTTCTACTTTCTATTCGCTTTCTTGCTTTTTTATCCATTGAAATTTTCACATTTTTCTTCTATCATCTATTCCACCCACACAACACATCCTGTAAACTTGTATAAAAATGAATATATTTTCACCCCTAAACGAATAAAAAGGTTGCAATTCGGTTGCAAATTTCAACCGAAAACATTTTAGCGAAAAATAAGGGCTGCAACAATAC
>CATNCE010000052.1 GCA_950097225.1 uncultured Bacilli bacterium | reverse complement strand
CTATATGATTCATACTTTGTGTTTCCATAAACTTATCCTCCTAATAAAGAATATTATCAAAAACAAAAAAAATTCACATTAAAGTGAATTTATTTCTACTCTGTTGCGTTTTTTAGTTCTTTTTCATATTCTGCTAAAATAGCATCAGTAAATATTTGACGTGCTTCTTGATTTATTGGATGAGCTATATCTCTATATTCCCCAGGAGCAGTTTGTTTACTAGGCATCGCCAAGAATAAACCATTATCTCCTTCAAGAATTCGTATATCATGTACAACAAATTGATTATCAATTGTCACAGATGCGAATCCTCTCATTTTGGAATTTTCCTTTTCAACTACACGTACACGTACATTTGTAATCTCCATCCTGTTTCACCTTTCTATTATATAATTATTTTAATACATTTTTTTGAATTATGCAATAAGTTTTATCTTGGATAGCCAACATACATCATACCTTGTCCTAAAATTCCGCCAATTCCACTTTTTCCATACTTGGTTTTACTCAATAGTTCCTTTATGTTAATGTTCTCATCACGTTTGGTTAAAGCAACATTAACAGCTACAACAGCTGGATCTAGAGCATGAATATTAATTCTTTTTGGAGAAGAAGCAAAATTGGCTCCGCTTCTTATTAGATCTTCATAATCACTTTGACAAGCCCCAGCTATAATAACCAATTTCTCATGCGACTTTTCATACTCTCGCGATTTTATAATTGTATCTCTGAAATACTTGGAATTTTTATAATTATTAATATTATTTATATCACCATTCTTTTCATAATAAGCATCATGTCCAGTGATAACTAAAATATCAGGCTTAGTTTCATTTAACAACTTGAGTATTGAATTTGGCATATCAGCTTCTTTTATCTGCTTACCAATCGCCAAGACATCACAATCTTTATAAAAGTTTAAGGACTTATTAAGATAATCCACATCACCATCTGCTATCCGTTTTTATGTAACCCATTAACACTCTTAATTAAAGAATACAAATAAATGAAATACATTAATAACACTAAAGCAAAAACATCTAGATGAATATACCAAAAATTACTTTTATAATATTCCCAAAGATTAAAACTAGCAAACATGATTATCCAAAACAAATTACTTAAAATATAAAAACCAATAAAAATAAAATTCATAAACGACAAATTAAATCTAACAATATTCTTTTTAGATGCACCGAGAGAATATAATACAAATAAAACTTTTGCTATTTTTCTATTTTGCCTATCAATTAACAACTTTATAAGTAAAAGCATTAATACTAGTACAACTATTCCCCCAATAAATAAAATTTTAAAAATCATAATCTTATTTGCTAATTCTTGTGTACTACTATAAGTCAAATACCTAAAACCCATCTCATCGAGTTTCTCAATAACTTCACCATAATTACCTGAATTAACAATGATGAGACATCGTTCTTCACTCTGAAAGTGTGAGCATGAACTAATACTGATATTGGCTTGTCTAAGAGAATCTATTGAATTCTCCTTATTAATATATGCAAGAACGTACTCATTATTTCTAAGCTCTTTATAGCTATAATAATTGCTAATTAGCAAAACCAATACTGCTACTATCAACAATAAAAATAGCATAGAAGAATAAGCTCTAACTCCATGAACTCGTTTAAAATATTTAAAAGCTATATCTCTCATGTTATTCTCCTAAATTAACTGCTATACTTCTTCGCCTAATTCGTCGCATATATAAGCATGATGTTATTAACAAAATAATAATTATCCAAAGTGTAAAAATAAAACCTGCTAAATAATCAATACATATTGGCAACTTAACAATTATAAAAGGAAAATAAAATTGCACTAATCTAAATACAAAAACTAATCCTAATATAATTACCATACTAATTACAAAACTAAAAACAGCAATAAATATAGAATTAATAAACAACAAAGATAGATATTCCTTATCGCTAAATCCAACAACTTTAAGGATAGCATATGTTTTTACATCACTACTCAAAGAATCCATATTAAATTTAATAATAAAAATAATTAAGAATACTAATGTTACAACTACGATATAAAAAGCCATCTTTTTTACGAAGTCACGAGTTTCATAATTTAGCTCATAAGGATAATAAATACTATATCCCAATTTTGAAATATCTTGAGAAGACGCAATTATCTCCTCTTCTTCATTAGTTTCAAAAGTTACAATTAAATTGGCAATACCATCCTCTTCGCCATTACTTTCAAAATCATATATCTCTTTTAATAATTCCCGTGAAGCATAACAGCGATTTTCATCAATTAACATTGGTGAATTATTAAAAAGAGCAACTATCTTTAAAGATAAAATACGATCATCACCATTTACTGAACTAAGCTTAAAAGATGCATCATCAAATAAATATTTATCCATTCTTTTTAAACTAAATCTATTAATAAAAGTCCCTTCATCAGAAAAAGTTTTAGCAATTAATCTTTGAGGACAAACAAGTGAATATTTTGAAAAATCACTTTGATTTGCCATTGATCTAAGCTCATCATCACTTTTGCCAATCAAAAATAAATCTCCATTATACTCATCATCACCTAATTTTATCAAAGAAAGAACTGTATGATCTTCATAAATTTCAAACACTTCTTTAACATTTTTAACTTGCAATACCTGTTCCTTTACTATATTTTTATCATCATATTCACTATAAAACAATTGATATTGTCTCGCATCATAAGATTCAAAAAACACATGATTAAAATAATTATCTATCGTATGTTCAATCGAAAAAATAGATACAACAATAACCAACATTAAAGTTATAATTATTAATTCTCTTTTATGAACAAGTCTATTATTTTTCCTTATAAAAAAAATTTTATCTTTAAACTTCATACTCTCTTAATTTTCCATCTTCTAGTCCTTTTTTACCTGCGG
>CATNCE010000051.1 GCA_950097225.1 uncultured Bacilli bacterium | reverse complement strand
GGATAAAAAATCAGTTTATAAAGCCATAGGTATAAATTATCAGTTGGGTAGAAAATTTTAAAATTTTGCTCTTATATAGGCAATCACAAATTTTCTACCTACTTGGATTTACTAAGAAGAGACAGCTCTCAACTTTTAATAAACAATAGTTCTTGCTATTACAAACGCTTTTCGTAACTTTGTGGCAATTTCAGATATCTAATGTGTTAGGTCTGAAAGGACATATTAGTTAACGAAGAGCGTTTAAGATATTACCTTGTTCAGAAAATCGCCAATTTAATGAACAACTCAAGGTGATAAGCAAGAACGCTCACGTCAATGTTATATACCTATCTTGTTAAGATAGTCTATATATCGTTTGGCGTGGGCTTGTTTATCATTGAGTTGTGGGTGTTTGGCGATACCTCTGAACTGTGATATTCAAGTTCCCACGCTTTTCTCATTGTATAATACTATCCAAAGGGAACAGGGTAGATAAAACGATATATAACTACGAATCAGACATTAAGAAACAACTTTTGCTACTATCTTTTAAGTAGCCAACTCAATTTTTGAGCAGCTTATACTACAAATTAAATTATTAATGAAAAATTTTACAGAATATGAAAACATTTAGATTGTTTGCGACTTTATTGGTTATTGCTTTATGTGCAGGTTTTACTTCTTGTAGCGATGATGATGAAGATGAAAATCCGTTAGTAGGTGTTTGGTCTTATACGTGGGGAGGTGGAAACAAAGAAATTGTTACTTTTAAATCAGACGGTAAAGGAACTTGGGAATCTTATGATGTGTATGATGATGAGTCTAATACAGAATCATTCTCTTATACATTTGACGGTAGTACTAAGTTGGTTCTTGATTGGGGAGATGATGACCCTGAAACTTATACAGTTGAAATTTCTGATAACAGCTTGAAATTAATCGAAGAAGGAGGGCATACAGAAACCTTTACTAAACAATAATAGGAATTAACAGCATAGTGCTAGTCTTGTTAGGCTAGCATTTACTCCTTTACTGTTTTTAAATGAATGAAATAATGAGAAATAATTATATTGTATTTATTAGTAGCATTGTATATGCGCTTCTTGTATTGATAGGTTGTGGAGATGATAATCCTGTCAACGATTCAAGAGAGGAAGAAAGCCATGATGTTGAGACTATATTAATACCTTTGGGAGAAAGTGAAAGGTATTTTGAAAAAGGAATCTGTTTTACCTCAAATAATGAGGAGAAAACTTTAACTTTCGAGACTAACAAGAAATGGAATATTACTATACCAACTAATATAGAATGGTGTACTGTTTCCTCTAATAATGGAGTAGCAGGTACTGTATCACTGACGATAAAAGTAACAGAGAACACATTTTATGATGAACGTAATGCTATATTAACTTTGAAAGTCGGAGAAATAGAAAAAAGAATAAAGATTACTCAAAAACAGCAAGACGCACTTTTAGTATCATCAAATATTTTTGAGTTGGATAAATCTAACCATATAATTGATGTTGAAGTAAAATCGAATATAGAATATGAAGTCATTATTCCGCCAGCATATCAAAGTTGGATTGTTCAAAATAATAAATCTCGCTCTTTGTCTAGCAATATTTTATCATTTACTGTACAGTATAGTTGGGAATATGATAAACGTGAAGGGGAAATTATAATTCGAGGAAATGATAAATCAGAGACAATACATATTTATCAAACAGGAGAAGGAATGTTACTTACTTCAGCTAAGTATTTAGTAAGTGATAGTGAAGAAATGATTACTGTTAGAGTTAAAAGTAATTTTGATTTTAAGGTAAAATTACCTGCTGTGGATTGGATACAAGAAGCATCACATACTCGTGGAATATCAAGTCATACTCTTTATTATACTATCAAACAAAATACAACGGATAAAATTCGCTGTGCAAGTTTACTATTTTATGATGAAAAAAGTGATGTTAAACGGGAGGTGCAGATAATACAAGGTGGTAAAAATCGGATAGAAGGGGGAAAAGCTGTCATATTCTTAAGTGAAGGAGGGACATTAAGTAATTATATTAGTGATGACAAAAAGAATGAAATAACGGACTTAACTCTTGGAGGTTATGTAAATGGTGATGATATGTTGTTTGTTAGGGAGATGTCCCGAACAAATGTATATGGTGATGAGTATGTAACAAACGGAAAGTTGACTAAGCTTGATTTGTCTAATGCATTTTTTGTTGGTGGAGGGACATATTATATACATAATCATCAACAGTATACTACCAAATCCAATACTATACCTATTAGATTATTTCACAATTGTAGGACTTTGCAAGAAATAGTCCTTCCTGATAATATAACCAAAATAGAAGAATATGCTTTTTTTTGTTGTACTCAGTTGTCGAAAATTAATTTACATGATAATATTTCAGAAATAGGTAATGCTAGTTTCCATAAGTGTACATCGCTAAAGACAGTGAAGTTACCGTCTAATTTAAATAAAATAAGCAAACAGCTGTTTATTTCGTCGGGAATAAAAGATATTGATATTCCAGAGGCTGTGACTACTATTGAGACAGAAGCGTTTTTGGGCTGTGGTCTAAAAAAAATAAATATAGGTTCAAATTTAAAGAATATAGGGTATAATATATTTTGGGGGTGTTCTGCTAATATTGAGGTACATATAAAAACTCGGATTGCTCCATATTCCGCAGCTTCTATTTTTAATTCTGACCAAGCTAAATATACTAAATTATATGTTCCTAAAGGGTGTTTTAATTCTTACAGTACTACTTCTCCTTGGCGTGAGATAAGGAATATATATGAAGAATAATCGTCATCGATAAAAACGTAATCATTCTATTTTCCGCCACGACAATTTTATCGGCTGTTTTTCAGCCGATAAAATAAAAATGCCCGCAAGAAAATATTTTTGTTTTAACATTCCGGTTTATAAAAACATGGTAGAAGAGTCTT
>CATNCE010000050.1 GCA_950097225.1 uncultured Bacilli bacterium | reverse complement strand
TAGAATAATTTATTTATAATGAGTGTTCATTTGAAAAGAGGTTAATTTAGTGAATGATATAGAGCAAGTAATGGAAAAGTATCAGTTTGGTAAGCAGATGTTGGAAACCGAAATTGATATTTTATTGAAAGAGTTTGTAGCAGAACATGGGTACAATCCAGTTGAGCATGTTAAGTCGCGAATTAAGACTAAAAGAAGTATTATGGAGAAGTTAGAGAGAAAAGAATTAGAGCATAATACTTATAATATTGTTAATCATATTGATGATATTATCGGGGTTAGAATTATATGTTCATTTATTACCGATGTTTATGATATTGTCAGTACGATAAGTCAGTCGCGCAACATTATTGTTAAGGAACGAAAAGATTATATAACGAATCCTAAGGAGACAGGATATTCTAGTTATCATTTAAACGTATTTGTACCAATTTATTTAAAAAATAAAGTAGAGTATGTTCCTGCGGAAATACAAGTGCGTACAGTGGCAATGGATTTCTGGGCTAGTTTAGATCATAAGATTCAATATAAGTTTGACGATACTAAAATGCCAGATGATATTAAGGATGAATTGTATGGTTATTCGCTTGCTATAAAAGAACTCGATGAGAGAATGGCTCATTTAAATGAGCTAATGAAGAAGTATATGAAAGAACTATAGGTTCTTTTTTATTTTGGATATTTAAAATACGCCTAAGGAGACAAAGGATGAAGGATTAAGAGTCATAACTTTTTTAATGGTTGATTATCTATTTAAAATATGTTAATGTATGTAAGTTGTTTAATGGAGGGGAAAGTATTTATGTTTTTTAAAGAAAAGTTACATATTATAAAGAATGGGATCTTAAATAGTATACCTACTGAAAAAGCACTTCCTACAGTAAGTGATAAGGGAACGCTAGTAAATTTAGATGAAATAGATGATGATTTGGATTTACTTTTACAAGATGAAAATGGTTCACTTGCAAAGGAGAAAACTAATTATCTTAAGGATGTTATACGTCTTATTATTCTTTTAGACATTAGTGGCTCAATGCGTGGAACCGAACATGATATTTATCTAGGACTAAAATCGTTAATTGATAAGCACAAGAATGATAGTATCTTATTAAATTTTATTGCTTTTAATGATGATAGATACGAGTTATTAGATGATATTGTTATTGGGGATTCTAAAATAACGCCAATAGGTCCAGTAGGTGGAACAGATTTAAATGGCAGTCTTGATTTTGTTTTAAGAGAAAAATGTAAAATGGGAGTTAATTTATTAGTAACTATTAGTGATGGAGCTGATACGGAAAATAAAGTTTCTGCTGCTAATGTAAAGAAAAGATTGAAGGGTCTTACTAATGAGGACAATCATTTTTATTTCATTGGCGAACCTAATGAGTATCAAAAACCGGAAGATGTTTATAAGAATGCTAGTCAATTAGGATTTGATTATGATCATGTTGCTGTATTTACTCGCGAGGGAAATGGAAATAAATTAAACTTCCTCGTAATAAGTGAGATGTTAGATGAATTAATATACAGTGGTAAAATATCTCCATCTTGGGCAAATCCGATAAAGGAACATTATCTTGCATTAACAGATAAGAGGTCTTGATATGAAATCGTGGTGGGAAAAAGAAGGAGCATGGTTTGATTGTTTTTTAATTCTTGGTGTTAGTGAAGATGATACCAAAACTGAGATAAAGAAAAAATATCGTAATTTCGTAAAAAAAAATCATCCTGATTCTTTGAATGGTGATAAAGAATTATTTCTACGAGGAACACTTGCATATGAGACTTTAATTAATGCAAAATCTAAAGAGAAGTATATAGAATATACAAAGAAATTGAAAGCTACAAAAGATAATGAAAATAAAAATGAAGAAAACATAAGTTTTGAGGAGCTTGTTAGTGAATATAAAAGAAGAGAAATGCAGATAAAAATTTCTGTTAATGCTATGATTATTAAAGTTGAACAGAAAGAAGAAAGATTTCGTAGTGTATATGAAAATTTTTGCAAAGTTTTAAAGAGTAAAAGTATAAGTTCTGATGATTTTGAAATTAGAAGACAAAAGCTACGCAGTCTTGAATTATCAATTATTTCATCTATTAAGGAAATAGAAGAAATAATAAATCGTGATTTAAAAAATGTTAATTTAAAGCATGAGCAGAAAAGACTAAAAGATTTAAGAGAAAAATTTGAAGCAGCAGAGGATATACTGACTAGTAGTTATAATTTAGCAGTAGTTAAGTCAAAGTTGCCAAAAATTAAAATAAAAAAAGGAATATTGAGGGATATATTCTGCTACTCACCTTTAGCTGTGACAGTTATTATAGTTATGTTTTTGATGTCTATGATGGGTACTGATAAGGAAGAACATGCAGCTGAATTAGATGTCGAAGTATTGGCTGAATTAAGCGACAATGAAAGCGTAGGAACCGGCTATGGCGAGAAAGAAGACTTAGAGATTAAAGAGACTTTAGGATCTGAGACTGAAACAACGGAAAATTCATTAGACGTGCCTGCGTATGAAAAAATAAATTTTGATTACAGGCCTGATTGTATTTTATTTCAAAACATCCCTGGAGAAGAAGAATATGTGACTTTTTCCAATAGTTATACAGTGTGTGGGAGAGAGGTCGTTATAGCAGATGATCAATATGGAGTAAGTTATTTACTAGATGCTAATGATCATAGTAAAGTTCTTTTTGGTAATTTTATTTCCTATGGTGGGCCATATAATAGTGAGGATGGTTATTATTTTTGTATTTTATCAGCGGATGGGTATGATTATAAACTCGATGCTAATGATTTTCGAACTATTATTGATGTTGAATCTGCATATTCAAAAGAAAGTGAACCATTTTATTTAGATGGGTATGGCTATGTAATCGAAGCTATGTCTTGCGGTGAAAAATACTTAATAGATGCTGAAACGCGTTATGCTTTTATTAGGAATTTTGATGATTATGAGTCAATGTACTATGATGAAGAATTTGGATGTTATGTTTACTGCTTTAATAAATATGATGAAAATTGTAAAT
>CATNCE010000049.1 GCA_950097225.1 uncultured Bacilli bacterium | reverse complement strand
ATCTAAGACAACGACAATATTCTCTCTTAAAAACTTAATATCATATTTATTAATACACTCACCATCAATAAAAACATCCCTGTTATCTACTTTATTACATAACTTCTTAGCTAAATAAGTCTTACCCGAATTAGAAGGCCCAATAATAGTAGTAATTCCTCCTTCTAAATCAATACTTATATCCATATTTTTTACTTCTAATTTATTCATGATGACCAATTCCCCTAACAGCAAGATATTAATAATATTATATCTAATATTTCCCCAATATAAAACCCCAATTAAATAATTGAGGTTATTTGTCTGCAATCTTTTTTTCTCTGTTCAATATTCGCTAAAGTTGAACACACATAAGATAAAGATGAAGAAGCACTCATACAGTCCAAATAGGCCTTATGATCAAATATTCCTGTGTTTAAATACCCAACTAAAAAGTCTGCTTGACATAGACTAGCATATAATTCTTTAAATAGAGTTCCATCACTTTCATCTACTAAACCCATTCTTTTCTTTTTTAAAGGAAATCTTTTTAAAGCTAAAAAAGCAATAAAGTGAGCAGTAAATTCATTATCATCAATTTCAAAATTCATTGCGGCATCAGGTATTTCCCTATTTTTATACCAATCCAATATCTTAACAGCAAAATCTTCAACATATCTGAATCCTAAAACACGTAAATTAAAATATGAGAATAGCCAATATCTCAAAACCCATGTCTCTTTTAAAGATTTGTGAGCTCTAGCAAAAGCTTGTGGAAACTCAGATAAAAGAGTTACATCATCAAGACTTTTTCCACTATCAACACTTATCCTAGCTATTTCTTCTAACAAAGTTTTAATGTTCTTAACAATCGATGCCAACTCCGTCCTTGCTTCGCTGGCTTTTTGTTCACAATTAAATATCTTCTCTCGTACTTCCTCAATATTTTTCAAAGTCCCCGCATAATCAGCAGCAAGAGACGCAAAATAAGAAGCATTAGAAGCTAAAGAATAATAATATGAAGAAGTCTTCTCAGGATGTTTCAAAAACTCCATAAAATCATTAATATCACAATCAACCCTGTTTATTTCCTCTGCACGATAGCACTTAGTGAGCTCACCTAAATGTTTATTTAGCTCTTTATTAGCAACTTTCAAACACCCACATACATTAAAAAACTCAAAAACCAAATTAGTAAGTAAAACATATTTTTTTTCTAATTCATATGAAGGAAATAATTTATAAAATGCATTAACAAATTCTGAAACACCTTCGTCAAATCCTAAAGGTGCATCTACCATCGTAGTAGATATACAAGCTTTACTATTCCTCATAACAACCCCACCTTTTTATGAGTAATATTATACCATAATTAGCTAACAAGTCAAATTTCAAACTCATTTGCAATTAATTGTTCTTGCTTAGAAATATAATTAAAAGAATCGCATGACTAGCATGAGCCTTAATAGAATTCCAACTAAGAAGCATCTTCTCTTTAATAAACTTATCCTCCCTTTTTAACTTACGCCACATCCTCACATTCTTATTCACTTTTTTCTTAAAGCGTTTACGCAAGACAATATGTGTCTCATAAATCCTATACCCACAAAAATCAATTCCATATTTATTAGCAAAATATCTACTCTTACTATTTAATTCCAGATGTAACTCATCTCTTAAAAACACTCTAATTTTATCTAAAAGTAAAGAAGCCTCCTTTTTAGTCTCAACAAGAAAAACAAAATCATCCATATAACGCACATAATATTTAATAGATAAAACTTCTTTAACATAATGATCTAAGACATCTAAATAAATATTAGCATAATATTGACTAGTAAAGTTTCCAATCGGTATGCCTAAATCTTCTCCATCATCTAAAACTATATTAGTAAATTCTAATAAAGTTTTATCTTTAATCCTCCTCTTCAAAATGTCTTTTAAAATACCTTTATCTATTGTATAAAAATATTTCTTCACATCACACTTTAAAACATAGTAAGAACCATACTGCTTCATCATCTTTCGCATATATTTTTGAGTATTCTTAGCAGCCAAATGTGAACCCTTATTATCTAAACAAGCATACGTATCTTTTATAAACCTTTTATAAAAATAAGGCTTAATAAATTCTTCTACATACCACTGATGAACTATCCTATCTCGATATGGCAAAGACTTAATGACTCTTTCTTTTGGCTCATAAATAGTAAAAACTCGATACCCACCAAATTGATATTTTAAAGTTTTCAACTCATCCATTATTCTAATCAAATTAGTCTCTAAATCCATCTCAAAAAGAATTACCTCCCGTTTTGACTTTTTACCAATTGAAGCGCGCTCATGAGCAGCTAATAATTTATCAAAAGTTAAACACTCAAAAAAGCAATTCTTTATTGTCCTACACATGAATTAATCCATCCTCCCAAAAATGATCCTATTATATTTAACTTCCTTGACCAAGCTTCATAATTTCGTAAACTAATATACTTCTTCTTATACGATATTCTAATTAAAACCTTTAACATTTTAAGATCAACATCTAACTTATTTAAAAAACCAAGCTTTTATTTTTTATCATAAACCTTATAAGCAGATATAATACACTTCATTCCATCATAGGCATTATTCTTAATATTAACAACTATACTCTCCTTAGCTACTTTCGGATACTTTTCTGTAATCATTTCAATATAATAAAGCATATCCATATATTTCTGATAGATAGCCAATTCTTCTACACTTTTCATAAAATCCAACTTTCAAAAAAACAGTACTATCTAGTACTGCTTAAAACTTTCTGATATTCAGCATTTTCTTACTAACCAAAAAATTTCTATTAATATTTTCATCTTTCACAAGATAGGTTAAGAGTTTCTAAATTAACCATTACAATAACGATCCTTGAATCAAATAACTTAGCCAAATATAATATATTCTTTACTAATTTTATTGTAACGAAGACAAATCTTATATATTTTAGTCCTAACAAAATGAGGCGAGCGCTGTTGTTGCTGTTGGCATCACCAGTGTTTCTATTGAAGTTGAACTGGCCTGCATTGGAGCCATTGTTGTAATTGCCGCCGCGATTGAACCAAGGGTTAGAAGACTCCACAAAGTTCGAAACACGAAAACACAACAGAGAACAGAAGTTTATTTTTTACCACCTTAACCTACATTTATATCAAACCATAAATGCCTTATTTATTCCCCATCCCTCCCGCTAAAAAAAGAGGCGGGAGGGATACAAAAGCAAAAGAGCAAGATAAATTTACATGCGCAAATTTATCCTAACAAAACGAGGCGAGCGC
>CATNCE010000048.1 GCA_950097225.1 uncultured Bacilli bacterium | reverse complement strand
TAATAAAATGTATAATAAAGAGGATTTTTGTGGTATAGTTGATATATAGGTGGTTTCTTATGGTAAAGAAAATTTTAAAATTATTTCTAATTTTATTTTTTATTGGAATATCTATTCCTTTAGTTATTAATTTATATGTTATCATCAGTACTAAGAATAATATTATAACAGTAAGTGAGGCTTCTGAACTTGAAGATGTTGATTGTATAATTGTTTTAGGGGCTGGTTTAAAGGCTGGTAAGCCAAGTGATATGCTTCAGGAACGATTAGATATGGGTGTTTCTTTATATCAGGCAGTGGACGGTCCTAAAGTTTTAATGTCGGGGGATCATGAAACTCCTTATTATGATGAAGTTAATGTTATGAAAAAATATGCTGTTGAAAAGGGTGTTCCTTCTAAAGATGTATTTATGGATCACGCAGGTTTATCGACTTATGATAGTATCAAGAGAGTAAAAGAAGTTTTTAAGGCTAAAAAAATTATAATAGTTACGCAGAAGTATCATTTGTATCGTGCTATGTATATTGCGTCACAGCTTGGTATGGAAGCTTATGGAGTTAATGCAACAAAAAAGACATATCCAGCTCAAATGAAAAGAGAAATAAGAGAAGTGCTTGCTCGCATTAAAGATGTCTATATGGTTGTAAGTAAGCAAGATCCTACTCATTTAGGCAAAGAAATATCTTTTTCTGGAGATGGCAATGAAACTAATGATAAATATGTTTTAATCTCTTCTATTAGGGATGCTGATGAGCGTTATACGGGCGTTGCGTCTTTGGTTGAGCAAATTGATGGTTTAGTAAAAAATGGTAAATATAAGAAAGCTACTTGTGATGGAAAGGCTAGTTATACAATGCAGATTAATGCGGGAGAAATCTACGCGATTGAGTTGTTTTCTGAGGAAGTACACATTCGCCAGGGAAGTCGGGAGTTATCTTTAACGCGTGAGGAAGCTAAAGTAATTCTCGATTTAATAGGAGTATAATTTCTTTTAACCAATTTGGGTTATTTTCATACCTTATATAAGAGGTGATGAAGATGAATTACGATTATCATTTTGGTAATAGTTATTTTGATTATTATGGGGATGTTGGAATAAAGAGCACTAAGTATAAAATCATGGCACATGAACAGCATCAACATGGGCAGCCAGCTAAAGAGTATTTAATGGATCCATTGCCAATTTTTGATAATCCCGATTATAAGGGCAGTGGCAAACTTAAGGGACGAGTTGCCATTGTAACTGGCGGAGATTCGGGACTCGGTCGTGCTTGTGCAGTAGCTTTTGTAAAGGAAGGTGCAAAAGTAGTAATCCCATATTATAATGAACATGAAGATGCTGAATTTACTAAGAATCATATTGAAAGCTTAGGTGGCGAATGTCATTTGATATCTGGTGATTTAACAGACAAAAAGTTTTCTAAGAAAATAGTTGACGAAACCCTAAGAGTATTTGGAAAAATCGATATTTTAGTTAATAATGCAGGGGTACAATATCAGCAGGATTCACTTTGTGATATAAGCGATGATCAGTTTGATTGGACGATGAAGGTGAATGTTTATGGGATGTTTTATTTAACTAAAGAGGTTTTGCCACATTTAAAAGAGGGAGCTTCGATTATCAATTTAAGTTCGGTAACGACATTTTATGGGGATCCTCAATTAATTGATTATGTAACTTCTAAGGGAGCTATAGTTGGATTTACAAGAGCTTTAGCGCGAAATTTAGCTTTAAAAGGGATTCGTGTAAATGCTATTGCTCCAGGATTTTTTTGGACACCAATTCAACCAGGATGTTGGGATAGTAAAAAAATTCCTGCTTTAGGAAGTGATGCAGCAATGGGAAGAGGGGCTATGCCTTATGAACTCGCACCAACGTTTGTATTCTTGGCTTCGGATGACTCTAGCTATGTTACAGGGCAAGTAATTCACAATAATGGTGGAGAAATTATGGGATGAGAAAGGGTAGCAACTTTCTTTTTTTATTAAACTAATAAAAGCATGATATAATAGATATAAATTTTAAAGGGAGACGTTAGTATGACGAAATATATAAGAGAAGATGAAATAAGTAATGATAATATGCTCGAGATAGGGCGTGATGTAAGAGAAGGTAAAATAGTCGTTTTTAAAACTGATACAGTATATGGAATCGGAACCAACGCATTTGATTATGATGCTTGTAAAAAAGTTTATGAAATAAAAGGAAGACCAGAGCAAAAACCTTTATGTGTATTAGTCTCTGACATGTTGATGTTAGATAGTATGGTTGATTGCATTAGTTCAATAGAAAAGAAGTTGATTGATGCATTTTGGCCAGGGCCATTGACAATAAAATTTAGAAAAAAAGAAGGAGTTTTACCGGATCTTATATCGGCAGGGGATGAATTTGTTAGAATTAGACTTTTAGATGAGGGAATAGCTTATAATATTATCAAGGCCTCAGGTGTTCCTATCGTTGCACCAAGTGCAAATATTACTGGTAACCCAACAGGAATAAAAATTGCCAATATCCTTAGTGAATTAAATGGTAAAGTAGACTATATTTTAGATAGTGGAGATGTAAGTTCTGATGTAACTTCCACGATTGTCGAAGTAGTTGGCGAAGAAGTAATTATTATAAGAGAAGGCAAAATAAAAAAAGAAGAGATTGATGAAGTACTAGCAAATAATTAAAATTTTATACAAAAAAAGACAAATAAAGTTTTTATTTGTCAGTAATTTTGGAGTTTTTAGATTGCTCCAACATTCATTAGTGCACCAAGTATTGAGTTAATTAATGTTACAATTAAGAATACTATCGATAGTACTAATCCAGCTATAGCTGAAGCTTTTTTAGTTTTTGATCCTAAACCTTTAGAACTAAAAACTATTCCGCATATTGTAACGGGATAACCAATTAAAGGAATAAACCAAGCAGCAATACTACATAATCCTAAAATTAAACCAGTTGATGCGTCTTTGTCTTTCTTTTCGTTGTTCATAGAATGTCCCCTCCTTGAATTACATTTTACCACATTATAGTTATTTTTGCGAATTTTTGTATATTTTGTCACTTAGTTTGGACTTTGGTATATTAAGAATTTATTTTCATAAAATTATATAGGTGATGACTATAAATAATTTTATTCTTTCTTTTATAAATAAATTTGGATATTTGGGAATATTCTTGCTCATCATGATTGAGAATTTATTTCCGCCGATTCCATCAGAGATAATTTTAACTTTTTCAGGTTTTGTTGCTAAGGAAGCTCATTTAAATATTGTATTAATAATATTAGCTTCTACTTTGGGATCCGTAATTGGAGCAATTATCTTGTATTATTTTGGCTATTTTTTAAATTCAAAGGTAATAAGTATTTTGCATTTAAAAACAGATAATTTTAATAAAACAATGAAAAAGTTTCAAAAGTCAGGAAAAAAGTCTGTCTTCTTTGGACGTTTAGCTCCTATTATTCGCAGTCTTATATCGATTCCGGCTGGTGCTGCCAGGATGAATATCGTTGAATTTACTATTTTGACAACATTGGGAAGTCTTATTTGGAATACTGTCCTAATCATATTAGGTAGTATTATTGGTAAAAATTATATTGTGATTTCTGAGTTTATCAGTAATTATTACAAACCATTAATTATTATTTATATTATATTTTATCTTATCAAAAAGAGAATTGCTAAGAATAAAATAGTAACCATAAGTGAATAACCTCCATATAATACATTGAAAAATAAAAGGAGGTTATTTTATTTTGAAAAGAATGATTGCTGCTATTTTGATTGGCGTTATATTAATATTTTTAACTCTTGTTGTTTATTTTTCTAATAAAGAGAGTGATAAAGATATTAGTACAACAAAAATTAAGGTGGCTGAGGTTACCCATTCGGTTTTCTATGCACCATGGTATGTTGCTTTACAAAAGGGGTATTTTGAAAATCTAGATATTGAAGTTATTTTGACATCTGGAGCTAACAATGTTGCTGCGGCAGTATTAAGTGGCGATGTTCAAATTGGTTTTTGTGGACCAGAGGCAACTATTTATGTGTATAATGAAAATAAAGGGGATTATTTAAAGACATTTGCTGGACTTACTAAAAGAGATGGTCAATTTCTTGTATTAAGAAACGGCGTTAACTATCATGACTTTAAGGATATTGATGGTTTAACTATTTTAGCTGGACGTTCGGGAGGAATGCCTTTACTTAATTTTAAAAATGCTTTAAAAAATGAAGAACTAACTAATGTTAAAATTGATTCATCAGTTGATTTTGCTAATCTTACTAGTGCATTCATAGCTGGAACTGGTGATGGGGTTAATCTATTTGAACAAAGAGTAAGAAAATTTAGTTACTAAATGAGGAATTATATCTCTGATTTATAGACAAAAATAACAATTTATTGGGGAATAGATATTCATTATCTATAATATTTGCAAATATTTTATTAAAATTATTCATTGTCTTAAAAAAATAATTTTCGTTGATCTAGCTAATTTGGTAGTTATTAGTGAAAATAAATTATTTTTATTTACATCTTTTTTTTATGATGTTATAATAATGGAGAGAATAGAG
>CATNCE010000047.1 GCA_950097225.1 uncultured Bacilli bacterium | reverse complement strand
TATAAGTTAATTCTTTAGCTTGAATCGTGACATCAAAAGCTTCTTGAATAGACATTGTTTTAATGTTAGCTTCATACATCTCTATAGATTCGTGTATCGTAGTTCCATATTGAGCTTTTTTATTTAAAATTTTTCTATCAACACCTTTATACTTATCAGGAAATATAAAGTGTAGGATTTCACTAACACTTGGAGTTATTACTCCATCAACTAAATAGATGTGTGGCTCTTCTAAAAAGTCAATCATTATTCAACATCAATAGTTATTGAACTTGATACACTTGAATCTTTAGAATATTCTTCATAAATCTCAGGACATTCTTTTTTGAATCTAGCCGAATCAAATCTCTTAGTTGTATATCCTTTTTTTATCTTAGCGGAGAAGCCATCTCTAATAACGCTATCTTTCCCTATTGATTCCATAGCTTCTTTTAATTGAGCTTTAAAATCTTTATCCATTAAGTCAAATTCTAATTTTAACTTTGCTAATTTTTTATAATCTTCAATAGTTTTTTCAGGTATGACTATTTCACCTTTTTCAATGATTACTAATTTATTTTCTTCCATCTTCATTTCCTCCTAATCTAAATAGTTATCATCATCTTGTGGAGTTTCTACAGGTGCTTCCACTTTTTGATTTTCTTTTCTTTTTATTAAGCTACTAGCCTCTAGTAATGTAAGTTCAGTTATTTTTTTCTTTCCTATATGTTTCATTAAAGGTAATAGTTCCTCAGCTGTATATAGTTTTTTAATAATTTCTATTTGATTTTCCTGTACTGGTAAATCTCCGCCTTTCGGCTGTTCTTTTTTAGTTGTTGCTTTAGTAGTTGTTTTCTTAGCTGTTGCTTTTGATTTTTCAACTGGTGTAGATTCACCCTCATCAGTTCTTTTTAAGAACTCGTCACTTTCACTATCACTATAAATTCCTGAGTAGGCAATTCTACTATTTTTTAAAACTACCCTATCAAAACATCTTTTCAAAGCCATAGCATAAGGATAATCATTTTTACAATTATCTTTACTAACTTCTCCTACTTCATATAATCCCTGTTCAGGGCACATATAACTATAAACAAGTGAATTGTTATAACCCTCTTTATCTAAATTCATACATTCAGGTTTAAATTTTAATTGTTCTTCTAAAACATCATTGATTTTTAAGCAACCATCGTGACTTATAATAAGTCCACTATACATAGCCTTTGTTTTATTGGCGTAAGTGTTTACTAATATCCAAAAGTCACTTGGCTCTAATACACCTTTGTACTTATCACTATTTAATAATTCAGTAGCTTTATTTTTAGCTTCTTTATACTTCGGTGTATGAAATTCTACTGGTATCTTTTTACCATTTATATTTTCTTCTTTTTTTTCTCCGAAGTTGTATGTCGTCTTTTTTTCTTCGGTTTTCGTTTTGGCTGTTGCCATTGTTTTAATTCCTCCTTTAGCTTTTTAATTTCATTTTTTTGTCGAGTAATAACTCTATCTTTGTATTCATCATCAGTTTTTAAAGTTTCATAATTATTTTCTAAAGTGTTATACTTTCTTAATAACTTCCAATACCGCCCTGTTCTAATTAAAGTTTCTTTTATCATTCCTTATACCCCAATAGCATAGAATCAGTTTTGTTGGTAATAGCCTTTCTATATTCAAAAATTTCATCAAGTAATTCTTTAGGGTATTCCTTTTGTAAAGAATACCAATCAATCATATCTTTCAAATATTTCATTCTATCTTTTGGAACTGATTTATTATTTTCTAAAACTTTATGTAAATGAATCGGCATTTGATTTTTATATTCTTCTACTAATTCCGCACATACAGGAAAATATTTATTTTTAGTTCCTATAGAATGAATAGCCATATAGAAAATTGTCACATCTCCGCTACTAAATACTTCATACCAAGTTGTTAATTCATCATCTTTCATATCTTTTAAATAAAGATTAGCTAATTTTTTCATACCTTTTAGAAATTCTAATTTTGTCATTGTAATCTACCTCTTTCAAGCTCTATAGCTCTATCTAAATCCGACATTGATATATCTTTCAAAGTCTTTTTTTTTGGAGTAGTTTTTTGATTTAAGTAGCCCTCAAATTTATTACTAAATAAAGTTTCAGGTCTTAAAAATTTTTCAAAATCAGTTCCTAGCCATTCATCAGCTTTATTATCAATAACAATTTTAAAATCGTTCACTTCAAATCCATCATTGATTCTAGCTCTAATTAGTTTTTTAGTCTTATCACTTGAATACTTATAATGAGAATTAGTTTTTAAATTAAGATAATCAATAATACCTTTTATTTCTTCTAAAGAGATTTTTTCTTCATTATTTATAATTTCAATATTATTTTCATTATCAATTTCATCTTCATTTTCATATTCATATTCAATTTCAGTATTTGCTAAGTTATTTGTTTGTGTATTTGCTTCATCATTTGCTTTAGCAAAATCTTTAGCACTTTTTTTATTTGCTCCTTTTTTTCCAGCCTCAGCCCTTTTATCACTTAGGATTCCATCTTTTCTCATTCTTTTTTGAAATAATAAATCTTCTTCTAAAGTTAAAACTTTTTCTTCTAACAATTCTCTTAAAGAATGTTCAATTATAGAAATGTCATAAGGCATTTGTTTAGCAAGTTTAAAAGCAAAATTTTTTATATTGTCATCAGTTTGCTTATCTTTTTGCTTTAGCAAAATACACCCGTATTCATCACTTTTATGTAAGATACACATTATCCTTACATAAACTCCTGTTGATTCAGCACTACACTCTATCAACTTTTCATCAGTTAAAAAGTCTTGCACATATAAAGGAAGATAAGGTTGATTTCTCAAAGCCATTTTTTGTAATTACCTCCATTCCTTTTTTGCTTTTTTCTCTCTTAGATGATATAATCTAAGAGTAAAATATTTTGTTTTACATTTGATTTATGAGTTCGTCTACAACTTATAAATCTTTTTTTAATCCTTAAATTCATCAATAAAATATTCAATAATTTCTCCTCCTATAGCAAATGCTAATAAGAATGTTAAAAATCCAAACCAAGTCCAGCCACAGCTTACGCCTTTTACCCAACTATAAATAGTTAGCATAAATAAATCGTGACCTACTATATAAGCACACATCAATAAAATTATTAGTAGTGCTATATTCTTCCATTTTATTTTTAATTTTTTTTTAGTCCTTTTCATTTCTCTTTATCTCCTTAATTTTTTATTGTATAGGTGATTTTTATTTTTTCTTGTGATTCATATAACTTGATAAGAAAATGAATCATATCCTCACCTAGATTTTTTTTAGTAGTCTTTTCTTTCATATTCAACGCCTATTTCTTTTTGTTATTATTTGAATCACTAAAGTATTTACCTAATATCCAAAGTAAAGCTATTAGTGTAAGACAAATAATAAGTGTTATTTGTACTCCTATACTCATTTTTAATCCTCCTCAATTTCGTTAGTTTGGTTTTCCCCAACTTTTTGTGTAAAAAAATATAAAGATACATCAGTTTCAGGAATATCTAGTACATCTTTATCCATTGATTTAAGAATTTCATCTTGACTAAAGGCTGTTTTATTCTTTAATTTATTAGATAAAGCTGTATCGGATAAAGATAACATCTCAGCATATTTCTTTAAACTACCAAGCTTTTCAATTACTCTACCCTTTAACTTAGAATAATCATAATTTCTTTTCACTTTTACACCTCCTCTTCGGTTTGGAATTTCCCAACCTAGTTTAATAATACACCATAACATTTCACAAGTCAATACAAAAATTTTGTTTTTCCCAACTTTTTTTACATTTTATATAATAAATGTTGTTTTTTCCCAACTTTTCTAGTATAATCAATATGAGGAGTTGATAAGATGTTAGTTGACACTTTTTCTAACAGGCTTAATAAAATAATGACTATAAGAAATATTAAACCTATAGAATTATCTTCTAAAACAGGGATAAGTAAATCTCAAATAAGTCATTGGCTTGCTGGAACATATAAAGCTAAACAAGATAGTTTAACTATACTAGCGGAATTTTTTGATGTTGATGAAACTTGGCTAATGGGTTTTGATGTACCTATGAAAAGTGAAAGAAAAAAATTATCTAAAGAAGAAGAAAAACAACTTTTAAAGGAAGTATTAACTAGAAAAGGATTCTTAGATGAGAATGAAGAAATGAGTGAAGAGGATTTTAATAATTTAATTGAGTTTGCTAAAGCAAATAAAAATTTCATTATGAAAAAGAAAGATGATTAAAAAAGAGAATATTTCTATAAGAAATATTCTAAATAAAATAAATATAGTGCAATTTCTATCTCTAACTTCTCTAATTCACTATAAATAATGTCTAAATCAACATTCATTATTTATTTCCCCTCTCGGGGCTCTATTATAAATTTAAACATTCTATTATACCAATAATTGGAAATAAAATGTTTAGATTATCCCTAAATAGTTGATTTTAGGTGTTAAATGGTAAAAATTAACATAAATGATAACAAAATATACGATTCAAGCAAAAAATACGCTAATTTAGGTATTTTTGATAGATATGAAAGGAAGTGTAAAAAATGAAAGCAAGAACAAGTTGGAAGACTATAATACCTGATTGTTGTTTATTCATATTTGTAATAGGATTATTTACAATATGGAAAAAGATATTTACTATACTAACAACTAAATTAGAAGTAAATGATACATTAGTAATAGGAAAAACTGGTT
>CATNCE010000046.1 GCA_950097225.1 uncultured Bacilli bacterium | reverse complement strand
AACCAGTTTTTCCTATTACTAATGTATCATTTACTTCTAATTTAGTTGTTAGTATAGTAAATATCTTTTTCCATATTGTAAATAATCCTATTACAAATATGAATAAACAACAATCAGGTATTATAGTTTTCCAACTTGTTCTTGCTTTCATTTTTACACTTCCTTTCTTATTTATCAAAAATACCTAAACTAGCGTATTTTTTACTTGAATTGTATTTTTTTATATCAATTTTGTTAAAAATTACCATTTAATACTTCAAAATAACCATTTAAAGCAAACTTACACATTTTATTTCCAATTATTGGTATAATAGAATGTTTAATTTTATAATAGAGCCCCGAGAGGGGGAATGCGGATAATGGACTTAAAATTGTTGCTATATAGTGAATTAGAAGCTATGAATGTTGATGTGACACTATATATACTTTTGATAGAATATTTCCTATAGGGGAATATTCTTATTGTTTATCATTATCTTTCATTATAAATTGTTTGTTGGCTTTAGCAAAATTTATAAGAGTATTAAAATTCTCTTCACTCAGTTCTTCATTCTCATCTAAGAATCCTTTTCTTTTTAAAGTTTCTTTTAGTAATTCTTTTTCTTCTTCTTGAGAAAGTTGTTTTTTCTTTTTTTGTTCTTTAATTCTTAAATCTCTTCCTACTAAATCATTTAAAGGGATATTTAATTTTAAAGATATATCAATAGCTTTATCAATAGTGGGAATCCTGTTTTCGTCTTCCCATCTAGCTATAGTAGTTTGATTTACATTTAATAATTCACCGAACTTATTTTGAGATAATCCTTTTTGCTCCCTAATAAATTTAATATTAGTGGAAAAATAATTATTCATTATATCCCTCCTAACAAAATTGATTATACTATAAAAAACCTGTAAAGTAAATATTTTTTATGACATTTTGCAGAAAAAGTATTGACTTCTGCAATGTGTCATAATATAATGGGTATTGTTAGGAGGGATAAAATGAAAGACGAGATTAAAGTTAGAATTGGAAAAGAGTTATTAAAGTTAAGAATTGATAATGATTATACAATTCAAGAATTGTCGGAAATTACCGATGTCAATAAAGATACTTTGTATAAGTATGAAAAAGGCTTGGGAAATTGTTTTGACACTTTAGAAAAAATACTTAGTGCATATAACTTAAACTTCAAGCTTTTTTTTGACCGACTTTATGACAATATGCAGAACTTAGAAGAGGAGGAATAAGATGAGTACAGGAGTACAAATAACACTTATTATTTGTGTCACGATAGTTCTTGTGTTATGGATACTGGCTAAGTATGGAAGTGACATAAGCAATAAAAAGAAATAGGCGTTGAATATGAAAGAAAAGACTACTAAAAAAAATATAGGTGAGGATATGATCCGTTTTCTTATTAAATTATATGAATCGCAAGAAAAAATAAAAATCACCTATACAATAAAAAATTAAGGAGATAAAAAGATGAAAAGGACTAAAAAAAGATTAAAAATTAAATGGAAGAATATAGCACTATTATTGATTTTATTAGTATGTGCTGGCTTAGTAATTCACGATGTATATATGCTAACTATCTATAGCTGGATAACAGGAAGAATGGCTGGTTGGACTTGGTTTGGATTTTTAACATTCTTATTAGCGTTTGCTATAGGAGGAGAAATACTTGAATATATCATTGAAGATTCTAAGAAATAAAAAAAGATTTATAAGTTGTAGACGAACTCATAAATCAAATGTAAAACAAAACATTTTACTCTTAGATTATATCATCTAAGAGAATAAAAATCAAAGGAACGGAGGTATTTAATGAATAAAAAACTTTGTTCCAAAGTAAACAATTTAGACAGCTTAAAGGGAGGATTCGTATGAAAGATAACTTTTTATTAAAAAAATCACAACAAGATGTATTTAACGAACTAACCGATGAAGAAGCTGGAAAATTGATTAAAGGTGTTTTTCAATATGTAAATACTGGAGTTAGTGGATTAAGTGGTGTATTAAATGCTGTCTTTATTCCTATTCAAAAATATATTGATGAGAATGAAAAAAAATATCAAGCAATATGTGAAAGAAATAGACAAAATGGTGCTAATGGTGGAAGACCTCGAAAAGAAGAGGAAGAAACCCAAGAAAACCCAGTGGGATATGATGGGATAGAAAATGAAACCCAAGAAACCCAAGTGGATAATTTGGGTCAAAATACTCATATATCATATATCACTAATCATACATCAAATAATCATAATTCAAATAATCAATTATCAAATAATAAATTAGAACTTATTAAAAATATTATTTCTTATTTGAATGAGAAAACAAATAGTAAGTTTAAATATACAACTAAAGCTACTCAGCAAAAAATCAATGCACGATTAAACGAGGGTTACCATCTCGACGACTTTATAGATGTCATTGATAAAAAGTATGATGAGTGGTTAGGAACTGAATTTGAGAAATACTTATGTCCTGAAACATTATTCGGTACTAAGTTTGAAAAATACTTGAATCAAAAAGTGGTTAGTAAGAAACCACAAAAGAAAGATAAAACTATGGAAATCTTGGAGGGTGTTTATAATGGAACAATCAAAATTGATTAGTGGGGTTATAGCTAAACTAAGAATTGCCTATCCATATTACTTTAAAGAACTTGATGAAAATATGTTAATGGGATTGATAAAAATGTATCAAGAACAAATAACAGGATATACACCTGAAATAGTTTTAAAAGCTATAGATGAAATAATTAGAACTTCTAAATTTATGCCGACTATTGCTGAAATACTTGATAGATGTGACGGGCAAGCTAAGACTTACACATTCGATATTTTAAAAATTATGCAAGAAGATGGATATTTCAAGCGTGGGGCTGTTGGTGAATTAGATGATAGTCAAGCTATAAGAAACTATGAAAAAGCTACTATGTGGCTTGGTAAGGGAATTATTCCTGATTGGTTATTAAATGATATGCAAAAGTATGGATATAAGGTAAATACACTCTTACCTGATAAAGGTAAAGAGATAAAGGAAGTAGGTGTTAGAAATGAGAATATTCGATTATTGGAATCAATCGACTATTAAAAATAAGAAAGATTCAAAGAGTATTTTTGAAGATGACGCTCTTCCTAGTAAATGGAAAATGCGTAAAAAAATAAATAGCTTAGAAAGTGAAAATGAAATTTTAAAAGAAGCTATTAAAGATGAACTTTATAAAAAGTTTATGGATAAGTTAGGAGAGCCTGACACAATAAAAAGACTAACCGAAGAAAATAAGAGGTTAAGGTTGCAAAATAAAAGTTTTAAGGAGGAATTGAAAAATGCCAACCGCAAAAAGTAAAGAAACAAAAACGAAAACAGCAACTTATAACTTTGGTGAAAAGAAAGAAGAAAATATCAATGGTAAAAAGATACCTGTAGAATTTCATACACCAAAGTATAACGAAGCTAAAAATAAAGCTACTGAATTATTAAATAGCGAAAAATATAAAGGTGTATTAGAGCCAAGTGATTTTTGGATATTAGTAAACACTTATGCTAATAAAAAAAAAGCTATGTATAGTGGACTTATTATAAGTCACGATGGTTGTTTAAAAATCAATGATGTATTAGAGGATAAATTAAGATTTAAACCCGAGTGTATGTCACTAGACAAAGAGGGATATAACAACTCACTTGTATATAGCTATATATGTCCTGAACAGGGATTATATGAAGTTGGAGAAGTTAGTAAAGATAATTGCAAGAATGATTATCCTTACGCTATGGCTTTGAAAAGATGTTTTGATAGGGTAGTTCTTAAAAATAGTAGAATTGCTTACTCAGGAATTTATAGTGATAGTGAAAGTGATGAATTTTTAAAGAGAACTGATGAGAGTGAATCCGTACCAGCTGAAAAGCCAAAAGAAGCACCTAAAAAAACAACCACTAAAGCTACACCTAAGAAAGAACAGCCAAAAGGTGGAGATTTACCAGTACAAGAAAATCAAATAGAAATTATCAAGAAACTTTATACAGCTGAGGAATTAGTACCTTTGATGAAACATATAGGAAAGATAAAAATAACTGAACTTACATTACTAGAAGCTAGTAGTTTAATAAAAAGAAAAGAAAATCAAAAAGTGGAAGCACCTGTAGAAACTCCACAAGACGATGATAACTATTTAGATTAGGAGGAAATAAAGATGGAAGAAAATAAATTAGTAATCGTTGAAAAAGGTGAAATAGTTATACCTGAAAAAACTATTGAAGATTATAAAAAACTAGCAAAGTTAAAATTAGAATTTGACTTAATGGATAAAGATTTTAAAGCTCAACTAAAAGAAGCTATGGAATCAATAGGGAAAGATAGCGTTATTAGAGATGGATTCTCCGCTAAGATTAAAAAAGGATATACAACTAAGAAATTTGATTCGGCTAGATTCAAAAAAGAATGTCCTGAGATTTATGAAGAATATTCTAAAGATTCAAGTGTATCAAGTTCAATTACTATTGATGTTGAATAATGATTGATTTTTTAGAAGAGCCACACATCTATTTAGTTGATGGAGTAATAACTCCAAGTGTTAGTGAAATCCTACACTTTATATTTCCTGATAAATATAAAGGTGTTGATAGAAAAATATTAAATAAAAAAGCTCAATATGGAACTACGATACACGAATCTATAGAGATGTATGAAGCTAACATTAAAACAATGTCTATTCAAGAAGCTTTTGATGTCACGATTCAAGCTAAAGAATTAACTTATA
>CATNCE010000045.1 GCA_950097225.1 uncultured Bacilli bacterium | reverse complement strand
CCGTTTAGGTTGCTATGTAATTTGTGATACAACTGATTACATTGTACAAAGTTTTGGGTATCAACTCGACGAAGCTCTTGTAAGCTTAATAATTGATTCAGGACTTCAAGAAAGAGTTCTTGATCATCAAGAGTGTATTAAACTCAGTGCATATCTTCCTGAAAAACTGGGAGCAGATTTATGCATATATCCTGCAAGTGAAAAACTTATTTGCGAAGTAGAACATTACTGCTCTGTACAATGTAAATTTACAGGCAAAATAGCTGTTCGGGCAGATAATTTCAGTCTTCAAAAATTCATTGCACAATTTAAACAATTTATCCAAAGCTATAATTTGGAACGTCCTCTCATTTCTGTTTATGTTCCAGAGAATGAAAAAGACTCTCTGCTTTATCATCCAATGAAATATGTAAAAGAATATCTTCCTGATTCTGCTTTAGATGATTATGAAGAATTATGTATTTATGAAAGAGAATTAGCCACTCAAACAAAAATTTTTATCAAAGTTTGTGATGAAAAGCATGTTTTGATATTTGAATTTGTTCTTGTGTGTTCTTCTGGCAATGAACTTTTTAATAATGACGTACTAGAAGTTGGCAATATTCATTATATCAAGAATAATCTAATAAGAAATAACGCCAGAGATTTTATAAATGCTATTTTCTTTGATGAAGAATTTGCAGAACATTTTTATACAAGTCTTGCTCCGGCACTTTTGAATTCTTTTAGTTCCAATAATTTTTATTTTCTTCACCCGGTAAAATAGGAGAAAACAACTATGTCATGGTTTTATTGTTCAGATGATGAAGTCAGAAAAATTATAGAAAAGGAATTATCTGAAGTAGATACTCTTGTTGAAATTATAAAAGTAAAAGCAAATTCATATGGTTCTCTTTTTGTTCATGTCCCTCCTCCGGAATATTATTATTTTTCTAATATTATCCTTGAAATAGTAAGTTATGACAATAGAGATTATTTTAAAATTTTACCAAGTAAACAAAATTCATTTTGTAATATACGAGAAAGAACATATTACAAAAGTACATGTTACAGTTTTATGTATTTTTATAATATATTCCTTGAGGTTAGACTAATGAAAGGTTTTGTTAAAAAAATAATGATGGATAATCATTTTATGGCAAAATCTCTGATAACCATGCAGTTAGGAGCAAGAGGTTCAAGTATAATACATGAATCTAACTTTTTTTGTAAGTGATTAGTTACAAAAACTAAGTCAGGAGAAATAGTTTGTTGATAATGTTTTCCAAAACAATAAATATTTCCATTTTTTTTAGAAGAAAAATAATTTTTAATATCTTTCATAAAACTTGGAGTATTATTTTCACGGATTATCTTTATAACAACATATCGCTCTATATTGTCATCATTGTAATACTTAATTGGATGAGTTGATATAGCGTAATACGTACCATCATTATTGATTATCTCAAATTCTCCAAAGACTATATAAATAGGTTTATATGCTGATTTTAGAGCAAAAATAGGAAGAAAAAGTCGATCATAACTACAAGGATTTTCTCTGGGAGGAACTTTTATTTGAGCAGTTTTAAAATCATCTTTATTTGATGTATTCAAATCATATGCATAATCAACAAGAGCTGCAAGAGAATGTGTTTTTCGAGCTGTGGTGCAACAACACCGTCTTTTGTTATTTTCTGTAGGATTTTGTAATAATCGTATTTTAGTTTTAACTTCAACGTTATAATTAGGAGTTTCAGCAAAAGTAAATTCATCAAAAGCGTAATTAGCAAATTGATTATTGAATTTTCTAAGGAGATTAAATTCAGAACTAATTTGTTTAGAGATTAACTTTCTATTCTTAATAATGTCTTTAACCAAAGGAGAAACAATTGTATAGCTACAATTTTCACTATGTTCATTGTTTGGATTTGTCGCAAAATAAGGAGCAACCTTGTAGATTGTATTTGGATCACATCCACGTGCATGCATACGAGTATCAGGACAATCATGCCGACACTCTTCATCAGGACATAATAACGTTAAAGGTTCGGTATGATTTTCCCTATAAGCAATATAATCTTCAGTAGAAATTTTAGTATGAAGTTCTTGGCAATAAACGGTTTCAAATTTAGCCATAAAAGCTCCTTTGTAAAAATTTAATTATTTTCAGTATATTATATGCAAAATTTAAAAAAGTAAAACAAGGTGAATTATGAAAAACAATCAAAGTTATGCAGAATTGTTGAATACGTTATATTCATACTGTCAGCCTATGTCTGGTTCTCGGTGTCTTTATATATATTCCTCGAGAATTAATGAATTTAAAAATAATAAAGGTCAAATTATTATATTAGATGAATTTAGGTCGTCTCAAGGTGGATTTATAATACAACTGGATATAACAGGGAAAGACAATATTAAGAAAATTCGTACAGAGACTATTTATGACGGAGAAATGAACAAAATTGATTATCGTCATCAAATTGAGCTTTCCCCTCTGACAGCTAAAAGGTTTATCTCTTATATATTGTTTTCTAGCACGGAATTTTCGCAAAAATACTTTGTGACTGTTCCTTCTGCAATTTTAACGAAGATTTTGAATAACACATTAAAAGAATGCCAGTTAGGCAACTACTACAAATAAAAGGAAATTAGCTATGTTCAGGAAATTTTTAGCAATGGCGTTAGGGGCGTTTCTTTTCGGGTTCGGTCAGGCGGAAGCGAGGGCTGTATACTGTGTCAACTGTTCCGAACAGTGGACGCAGGCGGCGGAACGGGTCACCAGCATTCAGAAACTTAATCAGATGTATTCCGATTACAGGGAGTATGTGGAGCAGACCGCCCATTTGTTGGAGAACGTTCATCAGAACATCACCATGATAAAGGATATGCAGCACAACACGCTAGGCTTGCCAAGCGAAATTATCGGCAAGATTTATGACGAAATGACACGCTTGGCGAAAGTGACCAACGCCTTGAACACCATCCGGGCTGACATCGAGGGGACGGAAAAGATTTACGACGAGTATTACAAAGCGCAGGCGGAATATAAAAAGCTCGCCAATCTGCCCAATGACATGCTCACGGAGCGGAACGTCACCATCCGTGCGGACATTGATAAAATGGCGGATCGGATAGACACGGCGACAAAAGCGACGTTTCAGCTTTCGGGAAGTCAGCTCAAGGACTTGGAAGAAAGCGGAAAAATGGAGGACTATATAAATGATTTGGTCAACAATGCGGACGGCAGGAATGAAATGCTGCAAGCGGGAAATCAGCTTGCGAAGCTGCAATATTCGGAAGCTCGGCAGTTAAGGGAATTGGTGGCGACCACCATTCAAAGCAATCTCGCCACGCAAGTGCGTGACGAGAAAGAGAAACAGTTAGCAGAGGAAATTTACAGAAATATTACTAATACAGACCAATTAAGCGAAGAAAAAATTGAGGAATTACCTCTTTTTTAAAAAAGTGGAAGTTCTTTAATTTTTTCAACTTTAGGAGTTTCTTGTATATGTTTAAATTCTTCTTCAGTAATTTTAATAAATGTACCAATAAAATCTTCTTTTCAATTATTGATTTCATAATATTCAATAGTATTAGGAGCAATTTCTTTCAATTTAGCATAGTAATGAGAATTATTAGGATTTTTAGCTATCCATAAATCACCATCTTTTTGAGGTGGAAGAATAGGAAATGGAATACTACCTGAAGTATTAAATTCTATTACTTTGTCAGAAAGAGTTAATGTGGTGACATATCCAAGAATGTCTCTTTTTTCATTAATATCTTTATAAACTCCATATAATTTGTTGGGAGATTCAGTGCAAGCTGTAATATAGGTTAATAATATGAAACTAAAAAATACTGTAATAATTTTTTTCATAAGTTTTTTCTTCCTTTTTCTTTTTTTTGATATTGATAATGCTTTTGCTAAAGAAATAAGCAAAAACGTTATAACTGAATTAATAAACAAATTCAAGGGACAAAATGCCGCATGGTATAATCCAATAAAAGCTTTTGCAACCGATTTATTTTTTGTAATTCTTTTGTTTGAATTTGTCTGGACAAGCATTATGGCTGCCTTGCAACAAATGGAAACAGCGGATTATTTAAGAAATTTTGTAAAGATAGTTTTTTTTGGATTAATATTTTTAGCCATAATCAATAATTATCAGGAATGGTCAAGCTCCATAGTAAATGGATTGGGCAGTATTATTAATAAACATATGGGAAGTGAATTTCGTTCAGATGACCCATTTGAAACAGCATTAACTATATATGATAATATAATAAAAATAACCGCTCCGATGAAAGGATTGGATTATATTGCAACTGTTTTAGCTTGTTATTTATGTTTATTGATTATCATGATTATTTTCGCACTCATTACAGCAAAAGTAATCGTTATAAAATGTGAAATTCTTATCGGTTTACTCGGTGGTTTATTGTTAATACCGTTTGGAGCAAGCGGTATGTTCAGAGAATTTGCAATTAATTCTATGAAATACGTTCTTTCTGTCGGTTTTAAATTGTTTATGATGAATTTAATTATTGCAATTAGTTTTACGTTTGTAAAAGATTTTTCTTTTACAAAAAATGGACTTTTACTTCAATGCCTTATCCTTGTGGGGTTTTGCGCAGTACTACTTTGCATAGTTTTTACACTTCCCGACACTATCGCAAGCCTTGTTTCATCAGCCCATGGTTCATCAGGCAATATGCTTCAGGCATTGAACACGGTAGCAAATACTGCCACGGCAGCAGCCGCAGGTGCGATGGCAATAACTTCCATTCCCGGTAAAATCGCTAGCGGAGCGGTAGACACCGCCCGCGGAGGTAAAGAAGTTTGGGATACCTTTAAAAATGCAAAAGGCAAAGGCGCTTGGGATACCACTAAAAATCTCGGAAAAGAAGCTCTGGCTTTGCGTGATCAGGCAAAACTCAATAACAGCTCCATAGGCAAAGAACTTCTCAATCGGCACAACGCAAGAAAAATACAACCAAAGAAATAATAAAGAGGTAATCATGGGATTATTC
>CATNCE010000044.1 GCA_950097225.1 uncultured Bacilli bacterium | reverse complement strand
CAACATCATCTAAGAATGTATTATTATATCCAACTTTTAAACTAGCATTTATCACCAAGTTAGTTGCTATTCCTGCAAATCCTATTGTTAAAACTAACACGATTATCAATATACTTACATTTTTCTTATTCATATTGCTCTTTCCTATTCTGCTAATATTGTATCATAAAATCGCTTTTGTTTACAATAAATACATTGTAACATTATGTCAAAAAAAGACGACTAATTTGTCGCCTAATTAAATATTCTATATGTTATCCCTATCTCTTAAGAACGGTGGAATATCATACTCATCATCTATAACGCTTATTGGTTTTCTAGCTTGTTCAGGATTAAACTCCTGCGTATAAGTTTGAGTCACAACTGGTTCACTATCCTCAAAACCTGTAGCAATAACAGTAACAATAACCTCGTCATTTAAATTCTCGTTGATAACCGCACCAAAAATTATATTTATATCTGTATTAGCAGACGCTCTTACTACCTCAGCTGCTTCCTCCGCTTCAAACAAGGTTAACGAGTTACCTCCTGTAACATTTATAATTGCATCAGTTGCTCCAACAATACTAGTTTCCAAAAGTGGACTAGAAACAGCCTGTTTAGCAGCCTCAATAGCACGATTTTCTCCTGTTCCCAAACCAATTCCAATTAAAGCATTTCCGCGTTTTGCCATAACGGCCTTAACATCAGCAAAATCTAAGTTAACTAAACCAGACACAGCTATTAAATCAGAAATAGACTGAACTCCGCGATGCAATACATTATCTACTTCTCTAAATGCCGCCATCATTGGCGTATTTTTATCAATAATATCTCTCAATTTATCATTCGGTATTACAATTAATGTATCAACATGTTTCTTTAACTCATCAAGCCCGATAATAGCTTGTTCCATACGCTTCTTACCTTCAAATCTAAAAGGTTTAGTAACAATGGCAACAGTTAAAGCTCCAACCTCCTGGGCTATTTCCGCGATTACTGGAGATGCCCCAGTACCTGTTCCGCCTCCCATACCACAAGTGACGAATACCATATCAGCACCCTCTAAAGCTTCGCGAATCTCTTCCTTACTCTCTAAAGCTGCTTCACGTCCTGTTTCTGGATTTGACCCAGCACCACGTCCATTAGTAATATTTTTACCTATTTGTAACTTACAACTTGCTGGAGAAGCATTTAATACTTGTAAATCAGTATTAGCAACAATAAACTCAACACTGCGTACACCCGACTCTATCATTCTATTAACGGCATTCATACCGCCACCACCAACACCAATAACCTTGATTTTAGCGACTTGATCCATTTCTAATCCGTCCATATTAATCCTCCTTAATTATCAAAGAATATTCCAAATACTTTTCCAAGTATCGATTCTCCAGATATTCCTTTTTTCTCACCAATTCCACTCAATACTTCCTCATCGTCAGAACTAAGAATAGAATACTCTTTATCTCTAAGCTTCAACTTAGAATCAAAATATTTAATCATTCCAATACAAGTTGCATATTTATTATCTCTAGCACCCACAATTTGCATCTTTCCGACTGAGGCAACTCTTCCAAATACACTTTCAACTTCGATTGAAAAATCCTTAAGTTCACTCAATCCTCCTGTTATAATTATATAACTAATTTCTTTCTTTGTTAAGTAGTTAATTTCACTTTTAGCCATATTTAGCATCTCATGACACCTACTCATAACAATATCTGTAAGTTCTACTTGATTAATAACTACCTTTTCCCCTTCTGAATTAACAAAGCTTTCTCGTTCACTTTTAGAGGCATTTTTTTTATTAGCAAGAGCTAAAGTTTCCTTTATTTTCTTGCTCTGTTCATCACTAACCTTATAAACATACATAATATCAGAATCAATATTTTTAGCCCCAATTGGCAAAACCGTATTGTTAATAACTATTCCCTTATTAACAATGGCAACATTCATCGTTTCATAACCACAATCAACTACAACTCCTGTTGTTGTATCAGTAGTCTCATTACGACAAGCATAATAGTCCCCAATACTTGGAATAGAAATATCGACGACTTCTATCCCACACTTTTCAAGACACTTAGCTGCCAAATAAATATCCCTTTTAGGTGCCGAAACAATAACCGATTTAACTGATAAAGACGTTCCCTTCAACCCTCTTGGAACCCTTGTCTTACGATCATCGACTTTAAACATTACTGGAATAACCGTTATCAAGTCATAATCATCTTCAATATTTCCCTTTACACTAGCTTGTAAAACTTTTATCACATCACTAGCCATTATTTCATTAGCATTTTCAAGTATTTGAATGCTTGCTTCCCCGATTTTAAACATCGCACGATCCTCATTAATCGTTACAAGCATCTTACTTATCTTTACTCCTAAAAACTCCTCAACCCTTTTAAGTAACTTCTTTATTGCATAAACCGTCTCATCTGGTTCAATTATTTCCCCCTTAGAAATTCCACGTGACTCCTCATCCATTGCACATAAGATATTAAGGCCATCTTCTTTTAACTCAGCAACAGCTATTTTTATTTTAGCGCTGCCGATATCCATACTAGCAATAATCTGTCTCATTGGAATTCACCTTCATATCATAACAACAATTATACTATAAATGGTCGAAAAAATAAACACTAACGTATACATATAAATGTTAAGTAGTCATAGTAAAACAAGCGTTAATGAAAATAATACCTTCTTTTTTTACAATTAAAGATAAAAATGATTAGGAAATAGCATTTTGTGGTATACTTATAGTGGTGATTTATGTGAAGTATTTCTTAAGCATTATAACAAATAAAATCTTATCATTTGGTTGTAAATTAACTAAACACATATTCAAAAAAGATGGCTCAGTAACTCCTGGCTATTTTGCAACCAAACTAGCTCCTGATATCTTAGACAAACTAATATATCCAAAAACAATTATTGGTATCACTGGTTCTTCTGGCAAGGGCTCAACTACTTCTTTAGTTGCCCATATCCTAGAAGGAAACGGCTACAAAGTTATTTGGAACAAAAATGGTTCTAATCTTTATAATGCCGCAGCAACTCTTCTTTTAAATAACACTAATCCTTTTACTAAAAAGATTAATGCTGATATTTTACTTCTCGAACTAGATGAATCATTTATTAAAAAAATATTTAATAAAGTAAAACTTACTCACCTTGTAGTTACAAATATAACCCGTGATCAACCAGCACGCAATGGACATCCTGATATAATATTTGATAAAATAGCTTCCTCTATCGATAAGAACACACATCTTATAATTAACATAGATGATCCAATTGTTGCTCGTTTTTCTAATATTCACAAAGGAAAAATAACAACATATAGTATTGCTAAATATAAAACAGATATAAAAAACCCATTATCTCATACTATTGATGCTGCTTACTGTCCACTTTGCAACAATGCATTAAAGTATAAATTTTATCATTATGGTCATTTAGGAGACTACACTTGTCCTAATTGTAAATTTGGACATGGCCATGCTGATTATTTAGCTAAAGATATTGACTTAGACAAACAATTTATGACGATTAATCGAGCTATCGTCCACCTAAATAAAAATGTCTTCTTCTGTTGCTACTACACACTAGCAGCTTATGCTTTATGTAAGGAAATTGGTCTTTCATCTCACGACATTCAAACGTTTTTAAACGACAAAGTTATGCCATCTAAGCGCATGAAAGAATATCATCTTCTGCATCGCCCTTTAGAGATGATCGAATCAAAAAATGAAAATGCCTTATCCTACTTACAAACTATTAATTATATAAAATCCGAACGCGGTAAAAAAACAATTATCCTTGGCTTTGACAATGTATCTCGCCGCTACTCATACAATGACTTAAGCTGGCTTTATGATGTCGACTTCGAACTATTAAATGATTCTTCAATTGACAAGATCTTCTGCATTGGTCGCTTCCGATACGACGTATATAATCGTCTACTATATGCTGGCATTCCAAAAGAGAAACTAATTCTTGTTGATGATGTAAAAAATGTTTTAAATTTAGTTAAAAAGAAAAGTAAAGGAAAAATATACACCATGGTATGTTTCGATATGACAGCCATTATAAAAAAACTATTAGAGGGAGGTAAATATGAAAATAATTAAAATAGCTCATCTTTACTATGATCTCATGAATCTTTACGGAGAATCAGGAAACATTTTAGCCTTGACTACTGCCTTAAAACGCCAAGGAGTAAAATTCACTGTCTCTTATCTAACTAAAAAAGACAAAATTGATTTTGGTAAATATGATATTTTCTACATGGGCATGGGTAGTGAAAAAAACCAAGCTGTTGTCTTAGAAGATATCAAACGTTATAAAACAGAAATAAAAAAGAATATCAAGAAAAAAGTATTTATAATGACAGGAAATTCTTATGAATTATTTGGAAAAAGAATTGACGACATCGAAGCCTTAGATATTTTCAATTTTGAAAGTAAAACTGTTCGCGACCGCATCGTTAAAGAACAAGTATATAAGACTTATATCCTAGACTACCCCGTAATTGGCTTTCAAAATCGCAGTTCCGTTAATGACAACGAAGAGAATCACTTATTCGAAGTCATCGATGGTAATGCCGACAACAATAAAAGTAGATATGAGGGAATTCACATCAATAACTTCTATGGCACTTACACTATTGGTCCTCTCCTAATTCGTAACCCTCACCTTTTAGATAAAATAATCAAAGACTATTTTGAAACCAATAAATACCCTTACAAAGAGATAAAAAACACCCCCGACTACCAAGCATATCATGCTTATATAAAAAACTTTAACATAAAAAAAGAGAACTAGTAAAAATAATGCTAAGTTCTCTTATTTTTTGCTTCGAAAATAAATTCTTGGCTTAAACCCAAACACATTGGCAACCAACATCTTAAAGATCATATTAATCTCATTATTATACTTAAGTACATCATCATTATAAGCCCTTATCGCCACTTTGGTACTCTTACTTGCCTCTTCAAATAAAGCATTTTCCCCCAATAACTTATCTAAATTAACATAAGCAGCTATAAACTCCTGGAT
>CATNCE010000043.1 GCA_950097225.1 uncultured Bacilli bacterium | reverse complement strand
AAATTTTGGTTGTCGGCAACAATCCCGACCGTCAGAACATCTATTCGGCGGCACTGGGATTATATAACAGTAGAATAGTGAAGCTGATAAACAAGAAAGGTCAGCTTAAAAGTTCGGTGATAATAGATGAATTACCGACTATATATTTTCGTGGGCTTGACAATTTGATTGCCACCGCCCGAAGCAACAAGGTTGCGGTTCTATTGGGTTTTCAGGATTACAGCCAGCTTACCCGTGACTACGGGGACAAGGAAAGCCGGGTGATACAAAATACAGTGGGTAACGTGTTCAGCGGTCAGGTAGTCGGTGAAACGGCGAAAATCCTTTCCGAGCGTTTCGGAAAGGTGTTGCAGAAACGGCAGAGCATGACGATTAATCAGCGGGAGAAATCCACTTCGATAAGCACCCAAATGGACAGTTTGATACCCGCCAGCAAAATATCCAACCTCACGCAAGGTATGTTCGTGGGGGCAGTGGCAGACAATTTCGATGAACGGATAGAGCAGAAGATTTTCCTCTGTGAAATCGTGGTGGACAATGAAAAGGTGAAGTGGGAAACCGCCCGTTACGTGAAGTTGCCGCAGATAATCGATTTCACCGACAAGGACGGCAACGACCGGATGCAGGAGGAGATACAAGCCAACTATGACCGCATCCGTCAGGAAGTCCGGCAGATAGTCGAGGACGAGATAACCCGGATTAAGAACGACCCGGAGCTACGTTATCTGATTAAAGATGAATAAGTAACTAAAATTATATCATAATGAATTAAAATAGATGAACAATTCCTATCTTTGCAAATAATATCAATAATTTGACCTATGAGAATAATAAATAGAATTAAAATAGTGCTTGTTGAGCAAAATAGAACTGGAAAATGGCTTGCTGAACAATTGAATAAAAATGAGGCTACGGTTTCTCGGTGGTGTACGAATGAATCACAGCCATCTCTTGATACTTTAATAAAAATATCAGAGGTGTTAAATGTCGATGTAAGAGATTTGCTGATGCCAACAAAAATAATCTAACAGTATGAAAATATTTAAGATACAGGTTGAGAACTTTAGGCTACTGAAAAATTTTTCTCTTGATTTAGAAGATGAACTTTCATTAGTAATAGGTAAAAATAATACTGGTAAAACCTCAATATTGTCTGTCTTAGACAAATTCTTAAATCAATCGGAAAAGACTAAATTCCATTTTGATGACTTTAATATTGATTTTAAGAAAGAACTCAATGATATGATAATGAATGAAAAAACTATTATTGAGGGCGCATATGTAGAGAAGGGTATTAAACTGAAGCTATTTATTCAATATACAGAAAATTGTAATTTAGAAAATGTTAGCCGGATTATGATGGATTTGGACCCGGATAATAATTTTATTGTTTTAGGATTTGAATATGTATTGTCATTTGATAAATATATTCAAATTTGGAAAGATTGGCGTGAATTTATTACTCATGAACTCGAAAAACAAGTTGAAAATCAACTTTATAAACCCAAAAGTATATATGATTTTCTGTGCCAAAAACATTCTGATTATTTTAGAATGTATCGGAAAACCATTGAAATTAATAAAGAAACATTAATAGTTAATGAAGCTAATTTTATTGATTTAGACAAGGAAATGATTAGCATAAAGGATATTGTTAGTTTTAAATATATTAGTGCCCGAAGGGAGGTTGCAAATAAGGAGGTAGATAAGACCTTGTCAATGCAAACTTCAAAAATATATGAGAAAACAGAAACAAACCCTATACAGAATAAGGCTGTTGAAGATTTTAAAGATAAACTAAGTGAAACAGATAATCAATTAAGTAGTATATATATAGATTTATTTAAAGATATAATTAAGAAAGTTGGTGATTTTGGCGGTGTTAAACCCAATGAATCAGAAATAGAAATTATCTCAAATTTGCAACATAGGGAATTATTAAAAGGAAATACGACTGTTGTTTACAAACATGATGAGAATAATAAACTACCGGAACATTATAATGGATTAGGTTATATGAACCTAATATGTATGATTTTCGAGATAGAAATACTTATTCAAGAATTTAAGCGCGAAAAAGAGAAAAAGCCAGCTGATATAAATTTGTTGTTTATAGAAGAACCGGAAGCACATACGCATCCTCAAATGCAATATGTATTTATTAAGAATATTAAAAGGTTACTAAAGGATGGTATTCAAAGGGCAGATGGTGAAATGCGAAGTTTACAATATATAATAAGCACCCATTCTTCACATATTGTTGCGGATAGTGATTTTGACGATATTAAATATCTTAAAAAGGAAGGTGATAATAATGTCATTGCAAAAAATCTGAAAGATTTGAAGAAAGAGTATGATAAAAAAACACCCCAATATCAATTCCTTACCCAATATCTTACTATTAGTCGAGCTGAAATCTTTTTTGCAGAAAAGGCTGTATTGATTGAGGGTGATACTGAAAGGATGTTAATTCCAACAATGATGAAGAAAATAGATATTGAGGAAGCTGCAGTACATAAGGCAAAAAGTACAGAAGATGATTATTTGCCTTTATTATCTCAAAATATCTCTATTGTTGAAGTCGGGGCTTATTCACAGATATTTGATAAGTTCATAGAGTTCTTAGGAATAAAAACGCTTATTATAACTGACCTTGATGCAATAGGGGCTGACAATAAAAAGTGTGAAGTAGCTAATGCTGTAGCATACTCAAATGAAGCCTTATCGTATTATTTCAGTAATCCCACATTAGCAGATTTGAAAACTTTTTCGTTTCAAGATAAGTTATTTAATAATATAGGTGGATGTTGGAAAAATCAATCTAATGGTAGATTATGTGTTGTTTATCAAACTAATGAAGCTGATTATAATGCTCGTAGTTTTGAGGACGCATTTATTCATCTTAATAGAAACTTTGTAAAAAACAATAAAGCTGATTTTAGAGGATTGCAAAATAAGGATTATTTTGACAATCCTAATAAGAACGCATATATTTTAGCTCAAGAATGTATTAAAAAGAAAACTCATTTTGCTCTGGATATTTTATACCATAGTGATGAAATGTTAAGTAATTGGCAAATTCCAGCATATATTAAGGAGGGATTATTATGGTTGAAACAAGATTAGGAGTAGAGCAAGTAAAAGATGAGTTCCAACAAATAATGGAGCATATTGCTAATGGTGACAACTTTTTACTAAGTGGTGGAGCTGGTAGTGGTAAAACATATTCTTTAGTTCAAGTAATCAAGAAGGTTATTGAAGATAATCCAACCTCGAAAATAGCCTGTATGACATATACAAATGCGGCAGTTAAAGAGATAGAAGAACGTGTTAATCATAAGAATTTGAATGTTTCCACTATTCATGATTTTTTGTGGGATAATATCAAGCATTTTCAAAAGGAATTAAAAATAGCAATTATTACTTTGTCCAATGATGAGAATGTAAATAAGATAAAAATAGATGGATTAAATAAGGTATCAAATGATTATTTTGACAATGGAGAGGAAGCTGTTAAAATACAATACAAAGAATATTTAAGGTTAAAAGATGGAATTATATCACATGATGAATTACTTGTGATAGCTGATTATATGTTTGCTAAATATTCTAAACTTTGTGATGTCGTAAAAGATAGGTATAAATTTATTTTTATAGATGAATATCAAGATACTCATAAAGAAGTTATCAGAATTTTGTTAGAGCATTTCCCGAAGAGCAAAAAACATACGATAATAGGCTTCTTTGGAGATACAATGCAGTCTATTTATGATGACGGTATTGGTAATATTAATGAATATAAAGGGGATGAAAAAGGGAAAGTGAGAGAAGTCAAGAAAACTCAAAACAGAAGAAATCCTCAAAAAGTAATAGCATTAGCGAATAGGTTGAGAACGGATGGAATAGTGCAAGTACCTTCAAATGATATTTCAGCCCCTAATATGATTGACGGAAAAGTAAAAGAAGGTGAAATTATATTTATTCATTCAACAAATGAAGACATTTCGCGAGTAGAACAATTCTTAACCGAAAAATACAGCTGGAATTTTTCTGATACAAAAAGAACAAAAGAACTGAATCTTACCCATAATTTAATTGCTGGCAAAGCGGGTTTTAGAACATTGATGGATATTTACGATAAAGACCCTATTATGGGATTAAAAAAGGATATTTTACAGAAGATTAAAGATAACGAAAAACAAGGGAAACCAGAAATATATATCGATGATAGCGATACGTTTGATATTGTTGTAGACAAATTTCAGTTAAAAAATAGACAGCGGCAATTGAAAAAAGATATATTGTTATCTAACCCTCATAATGTTGAGCTATATAATCAATTGAAAAATAGACCTTTTTCTGAAGTACGGAGAATGTATTTTGATAAAGACCAATTGATAGATGATAAAAAACAAGATGATGATGACGAAAATAAGAAAGGTTCTAAAAGAGATAATCTAATAAGGCATCTATTTAAAATTCAAACGAACATATCTCTATATGTCAATAAACAATATAATGATTTTTTAAGGGTTACGGATTATAACCAAATACATACAATTAAAGATAAAAGAGAATTAAAACAAAATATAGAAAGTCTGATTGAGGTAGGAGATAAAACGATTGAATATGTGATAAATGATGCTCATAGAAAAGGGATTTGCCTGATTGATGAAAAATTAGAAAATTTTTTGATAGAAAAGGAATACATATATAATCAAGTGAAAAACGTCAAATATGCTGAATTCCAAAAGTTGTATGCTTATTTGGAGGGACAAACACCTTTTTCAACTCAGCATAAGACTAAAGGTGCTGAATTTGATAATGTGCTTGTTATATTAGATAATGGAAAATGGAATGATTATAATTTTGAATATTTATTTATGAACCAAACGGAAAAACAGAGAGTTTTAGAACGAACACAAAAAATATTTTATGTATGTTGTACTCGTGCTAAAGAAAATCTTGCTGTTTTTTATCATAATCCTACATCTGTTGTTTTAGCACAGGCGAAAGAATGGTTTGGAGAAAATAATGTTATATCAATATAAAATGAATTTTTATGAACGAAAGTCAAAATATAGAGTGGAAAGAAAGCTGGCGTGACGAATATCTGAAATGGATATGCGGCTTTGCCAACGCCACAGGCGGCAGGATATATATAGGTATGAATGACAACGGCAAAGTAGTCGGCGTTGCCGATGCTGACAAACTGCTGGAAGACATACCGAACAAAGTGCGTGACGTGCTGGGTATCATCGTGGACGTGAACCTGCTGGAAGAAAACGGGCTGAAATATATCGAGATTGACGTGCCGCCTTATTCCAATCCTATCAATTACAAAGGTCAGTACCACTATCGCAGCGGCAGCACGAAACAGGAGT
>CATNCE010000042.1 GCA_950097225.1 uncultured Bacilli bacterium | reverse complement strand
AATTTAAATAGGTGGTTTTTTAATGACGATTATGGATAAAGAGGATGATTTGTTAGTTAATAGTCATAATAAAGAAAAACGTAAGATGAAAAAAACTAACATTTCGAAAAAAAATATTCCAAATAATCAAGATAATGGTAATATAATTCATAAAAAGAAAAAGTCATATTTAGGATATAAGATATTATCGTTTTTGCTGGTTGTTTTGACAGTTATTACTTTGGGAAATATTATATTTGAAGGAATTTTTTCTTTTTTCTATATTTTGCCAATAATATTAGTAGCGTTTTTTGTTCTCGGAATATTAACATATATATTAAATAAGAGTAGATTAAGGTGTTGGATAAAGAATGTTTTTTCAGTATTTGTAGTGTTGATTATGATATTTGAAATATTGATGTTATCGTTTGGTACTTCAACTTTGAAATTTATTTCTAGTATTACTGATACTGGATATCGAGTAGAAACATTTGGACTATATGTTTTAAATGATAGTAAAGCTAAGGGAATTGAAGATTTAGATCATAAAAAAATATATTATCTACGACATGATGATAATCATAATATGAATGAAGCTATTAAAAAGGTGAAGAAACAGATTACTATTGATACAGATTATAAAAAGAATGCTAGTAGTTTAGTTGACGTATTAATTAAAAGGGACACTGATGCTATATTAATGGATTGTTCTTATGAAACAATATTGGAAGAGGAAAACAATGAAGAGTATAAGAAGATCCGTTTAGTAGAAAAAATTGATGTAGTAGATACTGTTGATACTATAAAGAGTGATGTTGATATCGCTAAAGATCCATTTGCAATATATATTTCTGGGATTGATACTACTGGGAATGTATCTTCAAGTGCTAGAAGTGATGTTAATTTGATTATTGCTGTAAATCCTAATACGAGGAATATTTTAATGGTTAATACACCAAGAGATTATTATTTAACTTTAGCATCAAAGAAGAAGAAAGATAAACTTACACATGCAGGATTATATGGAGTTGAAGAATCTCTTAATTCATTAAAGGAATTTTATGAGGTGGATATTGATTATTATGCTAGAATTAATTTTACTTCATTTATTAAAATAGTTAATGAACTTGGTGGAATTAGTGTGGATGTACCTATTAAATTTTGTGAGCAAAATAGTAAAAGAAGTAAAGCAGCGGGGGATTTGATTTGCTTGAATAAGGGTGTTCAAAATTTAAATGGAGAACAAGCACTTGCATTGGCGCGTCATCGTCATACTTTAGCAACTGGGGATCGTGGTCGAGGAGAAAACCAAATGTTAGTTTTGAAGGCTGTTATTAATAAGGCTATGAGTCCTAAGGTTGTAAGTAAATATAATGGGCTAATAGATGCTTTAAATGGTCGTGTTACGACTAATATGCAAGTTGGAGAAGTTGCTAAATTTGCTAAGAAACAATTAAGTGGCGATAAGGCATGGAATTTTACTACACTAAGTGCTACAGGAACTGATTCAACAGGAGTGTGTTATGTTACAGGTGCTGGAAAAGCTTATGTTATGCAACCAGATGAAGAATCTGTTGAGCAGATAAAATACGCATTTGATCGTTTATTTGACGGGGAAAGTGTTATTATTGAAAATGAGTAATTCATTTTCTTTTTTTGAATAATAGTAATAAATAAGCTTAGATTTTATATTATTTAAGGAAGGTGTTCTCCTTATTTGGTATCATTTTTAATGAATATTTATACAAGTTAAATAAGTCAACTAAAAATAGTTGACTATGGAATAAAAAAATGATAGTATTGTTTTATATAGACAAAGGAGGAAAGAAAAATGGCTGTTAAATTAAGATTAAAAAGAATGGGATCTAAACAAAGACCTTTTTACAGAATTGTAGCTGCTGATTCAAGATCACCTCGTGATGGTAGATTTATTGAAACTGTTGGTACTTATGATCCAATAAAAAAAGAAGACAATGTTGTTGTTGATGAAGAGAAAGCTTTAAAATGGTTAAGTAACGGAGCTCAACCTACAGATACAGTTAGAAGTATTTTATCACAAACTGGTGTTTGGGCTAAATATAAGAAAAATAATAAGTAGAGGTAATTATGCATAAAGAATTAATTACTTTTACTGAAAATTTAATAAAATCGTTAGTAAAAGAACCAGATATGGTTAAAGTCCAAGAGTTTATGGGCGATGATGAAACAATACAACTAGAGATAATCGTTCAAAATGATGATATGGGAATGGTTATTGGTAGAAATGGAAAGATGATTTCCGCTTTAAGAGTATTGATTCAAGCCGCAGCATATAATATGGGATTGCAAAGAATTAGAATAAATGTTGATTCATTCTAGTTCTTTTTTTGTTGAGATATTAAAGCAACTTTAATTTTTTATGTAATAATTTATATAGTCCGACAAAATAATACAATATATTTGTTGTTAGAAAATGCTGATTTATGATACAATAATGACAGAATAGGATGTTGTTCATGAGGAAGAAAAGTCTGCTAATTTTAAGTATATTGTTGCTTGTAATTGGTTTTGCCAGTGTAGCAACAAATCTAATAATCAATAATAGTTTAAATATTGGCTATAATAATACATTCTTAGATGATGTTGTGTTCATAAAAACTAAGACAGAGGGAAATGCTATTATAAGTGAAGATGGAAAAACAATCACGTATGATGCCAAGAAAATAAGTGTAATGAATGAAGAGGCAATATTAACATTCTGGGTAAAGAATAAAAATACTCAGTATGATGCCGATGTAACAAAATCAATTGTAGTTTAAATGATAATTCAAGTGATTTATTTAATTTAGTAGATGTAATAATTGAACCAGATAAATTTACCTTGGTATCTAATGAAGTAAAGACTGGTGAAGTAAAAGTAAAGTTAAAAAGTGTAGTAACAGAGGAAAAATCCGGAACATTCACATGTGAGTTAGTAGCAACACCATTAGAAAGAGATGAAACAGGTGTAATAACACCTGATAATTTATATGAGGATAGTGTAATAAATGGAGCTAAGCCTGAGTTATCAAAGGATTTAATACCTATAACTTTAGATAATACAGGAGTAGTAACATATGCTAATACAGATGAGAAATGGTATGACTATGAAAATAAAGAATGGGCCAATGCAGTAATACTAGTTGATAGTCCATCAAAGACTTATAATGTAGGAGATATTATTTCAGAATCAGATATTGAGTCATACTTCGTATGGATCCCAAGATATCGATATAAGTTATTCCATGCTAACCAAGCTGATGGAGTCACTGATAAATTACCTGAAAGTATAGCTCAGACAATCGAGATTGAGTTTGAAAGTAAAGATACTCCAGCATCAAATGGAACACAAGATGGAGAATGGTTAACGTATCCAGCTTTTACTAACTTTGATGTAAATGGCATATGGGTAGGTAAATTTGAACTTGGTTATAAGGGGGCGACAAGTACACCAACTGCCCAAGTGAATTCATCAGAGTCTACAAAGATCCAGGTAAAGCCCAATGTGAATTCATGGAGAGGAAATACGTTATCTAATTTCTTTAAGGCTATGTATAATTATAATCGCAGACTTGATTCACATATGATAAAAAATACTGAATGAGGAGCAGCAACGTATTTGTCTTGTTCTAAGTATGGGATAAATGGGCGAATAAGGATAAATAATAATTCCAATTATTTAACAGGATATGCAGCAAACGTTGATGCTGCTGTTGGAAGTGCAACAGAAAATCAGCCATGTAATACAGAAACTGGACATTTATCATCTACAATGGGAAATACAACGGGTATATATGATATGTCTGGAGGGGCTTGGGAGTATGTTGCAGGATATAAAGATGGTGATTTAGGAAGTAGTGGATTTACTTTGAATGAAGTAAACAATATTTATAAAGGATATATTGATGTGTATGCAAGTGATTCACAATTGACGACCTATAGCAACCGAATATTAGGAGATGCAACAGGAGAGATAGGGCCTTTTTATGATGAAAATGGAAGTTATAGAAATAATTGGCATACAGAGTATTCTCATTTTGTAGAGCCAACGCGTTCTTGGTTTGATCGTGGCGGTGGTTTTGATTTTGGCGATGGTGTTGGACAATTTTATTTTGGCAGCAATACAGGTGGAGTTTTTGCAGCTCTTAGTTCACGCCTCGTTTTGTTAGGATAATTTAACATAATAAAAGTTTGCTGTGATTAGCAAACTTTTTTGGTTCTTATTGGTTTATTACTTGTTTCAAATAATAAGACATTATCTGTAGTTAGCAAATAATATATGTTAGCGCAGATGAGTTCATAGTCTTTAATTTTAGAATCAAGAGATGTGAATTTAGTTACGATAGGGATTGTTATATCTTTTTTTATTTTATTGATATGTTGTTGTCCTAGGTCGTTAATTCCTAGGATACGAATATATTCATTGTGATTTAGTGTTGCTTTCTCTTCTTTAGTTAAACCTATTAGGATATGCATTAACATGCGCATAATTCTGTTATATGTGTAGCGTTTGCTCTTAGTATTTTCAACTAATTCATTTAAAGTGTTAGAAGTTGTAATAACCTTCTTTAAGCGATAGTCTAGTCCTTCATCTACTGATAAATACTTGGATAAGTTAGGTTCCGTTATTATTTTATATTTTAAAATATTAAATAGAGTTGTCTCATCTATTGTGTTTATTTTCCCTTCAGGGATGAATTTTTCGATAGCAATATTCTTATTGATTTTTTCGCGAATGTTGGATGCAGATATTATCGAGTCGTTGCTTGTTATATCATGGTAGCTATTGGTTCTTTTGATACTTTGAAATTTTATAGGATAGTTATTTTGGATGATTGCTTTTATGTAAGAAACTGCTAGAAGATCATTGGGTTCATTTAAAGGAATTCCAATGGCTTTATTTAGTGCAGTTGGATAGTTTAAGCCTGCATCTAAATATTTTTTTATTTCAGTATTAATATTCTTGTTTAGTTGTTTTTTGGCAATTGTAGTTAGTAATTCTAAGTCGTCTGATTCACTGCCAAATACTAAGGTAGTTATCTTTAATTCATTTAGTAATTCAAGAGCTGAGGCGGCAAAAATATCAGCTGAGTTACTGCCAAAGACAAAGGGAAGTTCGATAACTAAGTCAATACCATATTTTAGTGCTAAACGGGATTTTTCCTCTTTGGATTCTATAGATATGATACCACGCTCAAGGAAGTAGCCATTTAATATTAGAATAATAATTGAATCAGGGTATAATTCTTTTATTTTATTTATTTGATATAAGTGTCCATTGTGAAAGGGGTTATATTCAGCTATTAGACCAATTATCTCCATGTCAATTTTACTTCCTTTCTTATTTATAATATAACATATCGTAAGTAATTTAACAAATATGTGGTAGAATGGTAATAGGTGATAATTATGGAAAAACGTGGTTCTAGAGTTTATTTTGTCCACTCTAGTAAAAGTGATTTTAATAATTTAATATATTTGCCAGTTTTGAGAAGTAAGGTACTGGCTAATCATACCTTAATATTTCCTGATAGTGAAAGTAATAATACTAAATATTTTAAAGATTTGATGGAAACAGCTGATATGTTTGTCGTTGAATTAACAGATCCTGATACTGGATTTAATCTAGAACTAAAGAATGCAATTATGTCAAAAAAGCCAGTTTTAGCTCTTGCTCAAAAGGGAATTGGGTATGATGAAAAGTATGAAAAACTTTTAAAGAATGTTGTAGGTTATAGCAATGAAGAGGAACTTAGGTATTTTGTTGAAAAGTTCGTTGAGACCAATAAAGATAGAGTAATAAATGGTGAAGTCGATCCAACTCTAGTGTTAGGAGTTATAGATCATTAAAAAAATAAGGAGAAATCTTAAATTAATAAGAACTCCTTATTTTTCATTTATATCGATAATATCTTTTATATCAATAAGTTCATTATCAAAGGTAATTAATTTATTATTAGTTTTACCGATGATGATAGTTTCAAATTCATTAGTTCTAGTCTTTATAATGGTTTTTATTTTGTAAATGAATTTATTAGATTGGAATAGACGATTAATTTTGTCATTAACATTAATTTTGGAAGTTGATGTACTGAAGTTAGTTTTATTAACGCTATGAAAGTATTCTTGGGCATTGTCGATGTTGTTTATATTTCTGTTTTGAAATACTTTTGGTAAGTTCACGATTTATCACCTAATGTATTATATGTTTAATTATTATTTTAATGTGTAAAATAATAATATGGAAAAGAAAAATATTATAAGATTTTTAATTGGATATATGATATTTAGTTTTATC
>CATNCE010000041.1 GCA_950097225.1 uncultured Bacilli bacterium | reverse complement strand
TCTATATTCCTTACATTTTTCCATTTCTTCAATTAAGACAATAATTCCCAATTTTAATCTACTATTTTCTTTTAACAATTTTAGCTCATTTTTTGTCATTAGCACACACTCCAACACTTTCATAGTACCTATTCTCACAATTTATAGGTACTGATTTTAATAAAAACTCTATAGATTCTAATACTTTTTCAAAAGTATCTCTTGTTTCTTTACTAAGATTAGGATTGAATAAATCACAAGCTATTTCCCATTTATAATCAGCTAATAAATAATGTAATTGTTTATAGTCTTCTTTATTCATTACAACCCTCCTCTATCAATTCATCTTTTATAACATTTGCATATACAACAGGCATACAAGATTTATCTTCAAATAATTCATAATGCACACTTTGAACTTCAAGCGTCCAATAATATCTTTTATCATTATCTCCATCATAGATTCTATATTTTTTTATAAGTTCTCCTGTTCTAGGAATATATTTACTACTAATAAAATCAGTAGTTGGGTCATATCCTTTATAAGCTCCAATTCTTAGTTCATACATTTTCAACACCTCCTACAACTACTCTTTCGTGGCTTATTGTATTTTCACAATAAATAAAGCCATTTTCTATATAAAACTTTAAGATTCCATCTTTTACTTTAATAAGTATATTTATTACATCTTCTACAGCTTTCATTATCATTTGTCCTCAAAATAATCTATTTCAGTAAAATTTTTATACCGAAGACATCTAACTACATCTTTTAGCTCATTAAAGTCCTTTAATTCATAACAAGAAAAACCTCCACGAAGTATCTCTCTACTTGCTCTATTTTCTAAGTCTGTACTAAATGTTTTGCTTGAACAGTGTATTACACAATGGCGTTGTTTTTCACCATCTCTTGCGTAAAATGTAATAGTGTCATTTGATTCCATTATTTATATCACTCCCTATATCAAAAAATTCTTTATTAGCTACCATAATCTTATCAGCTATACTATCAGGAACTATTATTACTTCTCTACCAAACATAGTAGGAGGCATTTTTCTAGCTTGTAATTGTCTATACTTTTTATTTTTATTTTGAATCTTTCTTGATAGATGATTTATTATTTTTCTTTGTTTATAGTTTTCATTAGTGTACACTTCTAAATTAGTTTTTAATATAATTTCGTAAGTTTGTAATGAGCCCTGTAAGTTTTTTATTTCTTCATCTTTACTTTTGATTATTTTATCTAATTCTAAATAATCTTTGAATCTTACAAATTCCTCACCTTTAACTAAGTCAGGAAATATATAGTGTCCGTACCAAGTTTTACTCATTATAATCACCTCTTAATAATTTATCTAAATATTCTTTATTAGTATTTTTAAAATCTACTTCTCTTCCTGTTTCGTGAAAATATTGAAGCATTGCGTTAGCACAAGCACAATATAAATCACTTCCCTCACAATAATCACAGGCAAACCAATATCCACAAGCATCTAATCCTGTCAAATCACTTTCTTTTCTTATCTCGTCACTATCACAATATTTTTGGAATCTTTCTTTCCATTTCTTTTTATCATAAGGAGTAATTACGGACTTATCTATATAAGGTGTATCATCAAATAATTTATTCATATAATGTACCTCTAATCCTATCCCTTTGCATACTCCTTAGCATTGAAGATAAAATCACTTCTTTATCAGCTTTTAACTCTTGCTTTCTAGCCTGTTTTATACATAATAATTGGTCGTAAACATCATATGTATAATCTTTATCTCCAACTTCAGGAGTTTTAATAGGTACTAACACTCCTATTTCAGGATAATCATTGTATAATTCGTAATTCACTTTTTCATACAATTCGTAAGGCATTACAAAGTAATTTTTATTACCAAAAAACGAAAGTTTATTTTTACTATGAAAATCCTGTACTGATTGTTTTATTTCAAAACAATGTACTTCTCTTTGACAATTATACATAATACAATCTACTATTTCTTTTCCATACCAACCATAGGTACATTCAAATACAAAAAAGTCATTTCTATCATTGAATCTCTTAGCCAATAGTCTTTCCAAATCTTTAGTCCTTTGAGTTTTCATTAATAACACTCCTGTAAGGATTATATTTAGAATATATATCTATTTCGTTTAAAGTATCATCATAAAACTCAAACAATATCGAATTATAGCTTTTGTTATTGATTGTTATAAATGTATAACTTTGTCCCATATTTATATTACTTACAACATAATATCTTCCTATTTCTAAACCTATATCAAGAGAACTCATAGGGTCTATATTTTTAATACATTTAGCTAATACTAATTCTTCTATTTTATTTTTCATTAGAATCACCTTTATCCCTTTTGTTGTAATTCCATTTGTTTACTTGTACCCCAAATATATTAGCCATTTGTAAAAACGCTTGTTTTTCTTCTTCATCTTTAAATCCAACTAAGATATGCGGTGGTGTAGGTAATACTTCATCGGTAGGCTTCCAAATATGTAAACAATGTTGGTGCATATTAACATAATCTTCTTCTTTAGGGTGGTATTGCACGCAAGCCTCATCTTTACCCCAAAATATATCTTTCATTTTACACATTTGCTCCCAGCTAGGAGTTCTACTAGGCATACTTACTGATAAATGTTCCCAGCCCATTTGATAACTAAATATAAAATTTAATCTTTTGTTATTTATAGAATCATAATAATATCCGCCCATTCCGTCGTTTGGAGCTTCGGCTTCTATAAATAAATTTCTAGTAGCTTTTATTTCTTCTATTGGTTTCATATTATCCCTCTCTCACATTTAGGATATTTTGACAACCACAATGAGGGCAATCGAAACATTCAAATTTCTTAGTGCCTGTAGCTATACCATTTATCCCTTTATTTTCTTGAACAATATATTTATTATCCTTTATTAAATCAAATTGTTTTCCACATACTTTGCATATATTTATTTTCTCTAATTCTTTTATATCAATTACTTCATTTTTTCTATTCAATAAACACCTAAACATTTTTCTTTATCCTTTCTATTTCTTTTAAAGAAAAGCAATAACTTTTTGTATTGTTATTTTTAAAAAATGTAATTATAATTGGCTTTTCAAAGTTTCTATATTCAAAATCACTTACATAACCTACTTCATTGATTAGATTAGCATATTGAGGTAAACCATCATTTTTTATTACTTTAACTTGTTCTCCTAGTAATTTTTTATATTTTCCATAATGTAATAAAACATTTAGACAAATTCCTAGTTTACTTACACATTTGCCATTTTTATTTATCATTTTTTAACCTCATCTCCCGCAAAATAATTATGAAGTGCTATTGCTCGTGAATATTCGTCAGTGGTATTCCATTCATAATTATCTTCAACTTGATTTATATATTCAGTAGTATCTTTTTCTTCTACTTTTTCAAAAGTAAATGTTAAATCTTCTACATTGTTTTCCAATTCTAATTTTATATTTTCTATACTATTGAACATATCATTTATATCATCTATATAAATAACCGCTTTATAGACTTTACTCATCTTTAGCACCTACCAATTCACTTATGATTCCATTTATTAACTCAGCTAATTTATCTCCACAATCATTGTTAAATCTTAACTTATCTTGAATATATGCACCATCTTTGATAGTATCAGGTACAAAAGCATAGCTAGTATGGTCTATGATATTTACATATAAGTAGTTAGCTTTTATACCTCTTTGAAAACTACCAAATTTTAATATTCCTAGCTTAAATATAATATCTAAGTGAGTGCTATCTTCGTCCGTCCAACCAATCCCAATAGTATCATTTTCTTGTAAAAGTCTAGCTATTTCTTTATAGGTATTCTTACCATTGATAACTTCATCATATTTGTTATAGTTCATTATTTTTCACCATCTTCCATTATTTTTTCTTTTAGCTTATACCAGCTATCATCAATTTTTAAATCACTATTTTTTTCAATATGGTCTATGATTCTAAATAATAAACAAGTACCTTTTCTTATATCATCTAATCCATTATAAGCTTCTATTGGTGGGTCAATTCTCTTGCCATTTCTTCCTATTCTAAATATAAGAATCGGTTGAAATAATCCACTACCAATCATATTAGTTGGGTATAGCATTTGAATTAACATTCTCCAATCACTATTATCAACTTCTTTTACATTAGTTTTGATAACTCGTGCTATTTCTTTTTCGGTAAAGTCATAGTAAGATAATCTACCTCCAGCTTCTACATATTTTTTATCTTCTTCTTTATAATTCATTTTAGTCCTCCATCTTTTCTACTTGTTGAATGAGCTTTACTAACTTAATGCAAAATTTATATAAGTCAGTTTTACTCATCGTTATCAACTCTTTTTTATTTTCTTTTTTATCTTTAAATACATCTTCTAGCATTTGCTTAGTTAAAAGCTCTATAGTATCATCTAGTGTATCTAATTTAGTCATTGTAAATATTTTCTATATGTTTAAATTGTTTTTCTAGCATTTCTTGTTGTTTCTTTTTAAATTTTTTAAAGTCCTTTTCATCTTTAATTTTCATTACAAAAGAATATAAAGAACTAATTAACAACACTAGCATAGTAATTATTGCTAAAATCCAATATATAACTTGAAACATATTAAATTTCCTCCTTTATCACTTTTTTTATCCAATCCGTCATTTTCATATAGTTTTCTTCATTGATTTTATTAGAAGACACAACTCTATAAATTTCATTCAATTTATCTTTTTCTTTTAGATATAAATTATTGATAGTTTTTATTTCTTTATCCTTATCTTTAAGCTTTTGAACTAAGATTCTATTATTGCTATCTAATAATTGATTCCTAGCTCTTAACTTATTAGCCTCTTCTTCATTCATTCGTTTCACCAATTTTTTCGTTTGCTATTCTTTGGTGCTGTCTATCAACTTTGTACTTATATTCCTTTTCTAAATCATCTTCCATAAAAGCAATAGTGTATTTTAATTGGTCTAAACAAATTGTGACATCAGTGATTTCTTCTTTCATATCAGCTAAAAGTTGTAAACTTATATCTCCCTCTAACTCATCATATTTTCTTAACCATTTACATAAGTTTTTAGTTAATTCACTCATTTCTTCTATCCATACAGGTATTTGAGCTTTAACTCCATAATGATTAACAATTTCAGTATTCTTTTTTAAAACTTCTTTAAATTCGTTCATATTATCAGCTCCTAATCCTCAACTAAGGTGTATTTTTTATATTTATTAGCCCACCCTAGACTATTTTTACTTTTAACCCATTCATCAGTAATTTTGTAATTTTCTTTTCTTAAAAGATATATTGCGTGTTGTAAGTCAGTTATTCTATAAATTGAATAACATTCCATCGTAGAAATACTCCCATATTTCTTTAGATGATTCAGCACAATATCTTTTTGACTTATCTTTCCCATTTCTAATCCTCAAAATCTAATACATCTTTCCAATAGACAATATCTAATCCACATTCACTAGCCATATCTAAAATAGTTTCTATTAAGTCGTGCATTTCTTTTTTATCCATTTTTGAGCTACCATAGAAACATTTATAATCGTTGAATCTTTTATCTCCAACTTGAATCTTTCTAGCTAGTTGAATTGCTCTAAAGCTTTCTCTTAACATTGATTCAGCTTGTGGCTCAACTAATAGATGAGTATATTTAGCTCCAGCTCTTACTAAAGCCTCAATATAGATGTCATAATCATCATTTGACCTGTCACCATTTCGAGCTTTATCTATCTCACCTATTAGAGCCCACATATATTTGTTTTGCTGTTCCGTTCTTTTATCTTTAGCTTTAGATATTACTATTGAATATAATTCATTCTTATCTAAATCTTGAATTAGATGTTTATAGTTTTCTCGTATTGTTAGTGTTATCTCAGTTTCAAAATTTTCACTTTTACCAGTACGAGAATAATTACCTACAAGCTTCATAAATCACCTAGAAAGGTAAATCATCATCACTAATTTCTACTGATTCTCCAAAATCTTTAAATGGGTCATTTTCTACATCTTCTTCATCTTCGTCTTGACTTGGTACATAATCGGGGTCAGGTATTCCAGCACCATCACTTTGTTTATTATCTAAAAACTCTATATAAGTTGCTGATATAAAGGTTTCATATCCTTTACTACCATCATCTTTATCCCAACTTCTAGTTTTTATTTTTCCCGTGATTCCAACCTTACTTCCTTTATGACAATATTTACTTAAATTTTCAGCTTGCTTACCATAAACATATACTTTTGGAAAGTCAGCTGGTCTTTCTTCTCCTGTTTCAGGATTAGTTCCATTGTTAATAGCTATAAACATACTAACAGCTGATAATCCGCTAGTTGTTGCCCTTAGTTCGATATCCTTTGTAATTCTACCAATTACATTAACACTATTCATATCCATAAATAATCCATCTCCTATCCCATTATTTTTTCAATCATTTCATTTAGATTGCTTTCTAAATCTCTTAAATTTTTTGAATTTATTTTGATAGTGTCTAGCACGCAATTTTCATTTGCTACTTCACAATCATCTTGCGGTACTGTGTTCCCTCTTATTGTTTGTAATATTTTTTCACTTAAAGAAAGAATATTTAAAATCATATCTCTTTGTCTTGCTAATTCTTGACAAACATTAAAATTTTCTCTTACATTATTTTCCATTTTCTTTTTCCTCCACTTCTTCGAATTGAATTTCAGCAAATTCATTTTCTAATTCAAGAACATTTTTTAAGATTTCCCTTATTTGTTCTTGTTCATTTTCATTGATTTTAAAGCCATAATCACTTGCATAAGGTCGTAAACTTATAGTGTTTATAAAGTTAGCACTTACATAGTCATCACTTGTATTTACTTCATAAATATATAGCTTTCCAATTTTTACTCTAAATTGTTTCACTTTCATATACCTCCAAAAATTCATTTAATTTTTTTATTAAAACCTCTCTAGGTTTCCTTTTTATTTCTACTATTTGCCCTATTCCTTTTTTAGGAAGCCAAATAGCATATAATTTTTCAAAAGTCTTGCCCATAGCTAATTCATAATAAGATAGTTGCCAGCTTAAATACTCTTCATCTAGCTCAGCTGTAGTCTTAATGTCACATAGGCTTAAATATCCTTTAACATTTGCTATCATATCGAATCTACCAGCATATTTTCCTTTATATTGAATCATCATCTCTTGTTTCAAAACATCTATGCTATATCTATTTTTTAACTTTAAATATTGCCTTAAACTAGCTTCTTGAATATAAGTTAATTCTTTAGCTTGAATCGTGACATCAAAAGCTTCTTGAATAGACATTGTTTTAATGTTAGCTTCATACATCTCTATAGATTCGTGTATCGTAGTTCCATATTGAGCTTTTTTATTTAA
>CATNCE010000040.1 GCA_950097225.1 uncultured Bacilli bacterium | reverse complement strand
ATATCATCTATTGTTATCATTAAATCACTCTTTTCTTTTCGTAATATTATATTACAATATTATAAAAATAACAACGCTATTACCATTGCCCATATATTATTAGCAGCATGTACTAAAATATTTAAAATAATATTATTCTCTTTAGCATATATCAATGCAAGAGCACATCCCATCAAAATGTAGACAATACTTCCTATTACTTCTACTTTATCAAGACTTGCCATCTTAATTAATAAATTCCCATACTGAAAATAATAAATACCTGCAAACAATAATAACAAACCGACTACCATCATTACAGACAATGCAAATTTCTGGTCATTTTTTATTTTACTATTTCCCAGTATATTATCTACTACTACCCCTAGTAATAGTACTTCAACAATTAAAGTAACACTGCCTGTAACATGTGCTAGTCCAAAGATTAAACCACTTACAGTAATAAAAACCTTTTTATTCTTTATTGCTTCTTTAATTGATCCTCTAAAAAGTAATTCTTCTTCAATAGGTGCAATTAAACAAGCTGATATAATCATCATTACTGGCGCACTCTCCAGTAATCCCTCAATAGTTTTTTGGTTTTCTACGACATCACTCTTAATATTAAAAATACTAAACAGAAGTTGTTCAACTTGTGATGCTAAACCTTGTGTAAACAATAAAACAAAATATAATAAAATAACTATCCCAGCAAACTTAAAAATATTATTACTATATTTTTCATTTATTTGTTCTATTCCCTTTTTAAATAAATTTCGATATATAATCACTAATAGCACAGTCAAAGATAATGAAATACCTAAATCTAAAAGTGCTATTATTCCATCGTTCATATTATTAAAATCTAATCTAACGATATATTTTAAAACTATTACAACTAATGGAGCCAAAAAGAAGAATAACAAAAGACTTAATAATGTTTTTAAACGATTTCTATTTATCTCACTCATTAAAGTCCTCCTACATAATATAGTTTATTGCGAAAACTCCAAATAATACATAACATATATAAGTTATAATAACCGACCAAATATTTTGATTAGTTTTATAAAGATACGTTAACATCATTACAATAACCGCTGGTGTTAATGCAACAAACAATGCTACTTCAATGCTCGTATTTAACCGAATAGCATAAATTATTCCATATACTACTCCTGCGATCAAAGAAGCGCTTCCACTTTTCTTGATTATGGAAGAAATTCCCAAAGGAAATACTACACACAATAGGAATGGCATGAAAATGGCATCAACAATTAAGTTTAGTGCAGAACTTAATGTGAACTTAGCATTAAAATAATTAGTAAAACGATAGGGAATAGATATTCCTCGTGGATTACCAAAATAATTTAATACTTCGTGTAAAACAATAGTAATTACTAACAAGAATACAAAACAAGAAACTGAATAAATAAAACTATTCAAGAAAGTTTTATTAAATCGTGTCTTCCCTGCTTTAATATTGCGGTAATAAATTACAAAAATTATTATAGTCATTAATAAGCTCTTAATGAAATCAGCTATTATATAAGCGTCCCCTGAAAGTCTTAAGCCAAACAGACTTAAAATCTTCCAGTAAAAAGCATTAAATAAAAACATTATCAGTAAACTTAGTAACAACTGAATAATTCCCATTGATTTACCCTTCATACAACCACCTATAATAAAAGTATAAATAGAAGGCTTTTTTTGGTCAATCAACTATTGTAAATTAACTTTTATTTTACATGTATTTTTACACGTTAAAAATGTATATTTACACAAACTATTTTCTAATTATATACAATTTATTCTTCTTATAAAAAGCATATAATACGCTTTCTATTCCTAAATTATTAACCTCTAAAAGTTTATTTAACCAAACGGGTGTCTTATCTATATTGAGAAGTGCATCATTATCTATTACTCCATCAACAACTAATGGCAAAGGAAAAACTTTGTCATTCTTTTTAAATATCGACAACTTCCCATTAGTTTCCAAAATAGCATAATTAACTTCATGTATTCCCTTAACTTCCTTCTCTCTTAAAGACATCATTAAATCATCTAAGCTATATCTTTGTTTAATCATCTCTTTAACACATAATTTCCCGTTATTGATAATAATACTTGGTTTTCCATCCATTATTGGTCTTAACTTATTCTGTTTCAATTGAATATAAGCCAATACCACTTCTAAAAATACCAATAAAATTATGGGAATAATCGTCAAAATAGTTGGATCTTCCCTATTTTCAATACTAATAGCCACTAACTCAGCTATAAGAATAGAAATAGTTAGATCACTAATAGATAATTGTCCAATCTCTCTTTTTCCCATTACTCGATAAGAAAACAATATAAAAAAGTAAAAAAACAATGTCCTACCTAAAACAATTAATATATCCATAACATTATCACCTAATATATATATGGTTTCTATTTCTAATCTTTATTCAAAAAAGAAAGAATTTTATCTTAAAGACCAAAATATTAAACTAAAAAAGGAAGAGTTTTAATCTTCCCTAATGATAATCACTGTTCTAAAATAGCTTTCAATAATTCTTGGTAATCCATATAGCATCCTGTTTCATCAAGATTATAATGATTATGATACACAACAAATATCTTATTATCCTTAAATGTTGTTGCAAAGAATGTTTTATCTGTATCTATCGTATACCATTCTCGACTATTGTAAGCATATGTTTTTATATTTTCTTTATCTAATGTCTCATAACGGACAATCTGTTCAATTAGTGAATAAGCATCTTTATAATCTCCTGCTTGAACAACACCAACACTACATCTTGGTGCATAACTAACAATACTATCATTACGAATATAATGACTACGATATGCAGTATTTAAAGTACTATCAATAGAATACCCATTTAATATTCCTTCATCAATCTTAAAATATTTAGAGATTTGATTACTCTCATTGATCTTAAGTTCCCCATTATAAATAATAAACTTCGGTGCCTTATAATCTTCTAACCATTTATTAAAAGCCATGAAAGTATTATACACATATATCGAAGACAAAGAGATTGAAACCACAAAGAATATTAAAGCCATAAATATATTAGTACTACTAGTCTTAATCATCTTCTCTTTAATATCTGTTCTTTTCTTTAACTTCAAATTAGATATCTTTGTTCCAACATTATTTAAAATAATTTGATTAGCTAAAAAACCACAACAAATAGCTGCCAATAACTCAAACAAGAGAATAATATACCATTTAACACTGACAATTGGTAAAAGGAATTGAACTCCTACACATATAAATAACCAAAATATCCCTATTCCATAGCACTTGCGATAAATTAAATAAACTCCTCCAAATAAGAACGCTGCCCCATTCCACTTATTATCAGTAATCTTCTCATAATTATTTCCTAAATAATAATGGAATAACTTCTCATCCTTCTTAGTCAAAAGTTCATCATAATATAATGAACTATCCTCTTCACTATCTAGTAAATTATTAACCGAATAGTTAAGACTATTATTATCTTGAACTTGTTTACTATCATCACTAGTAAGCAGATTATTTACGATAAATTCATTATTCTCTTTGCTACGAGTCAAGGCCTCTTTTTTTACCTCACTACTATTCTTAATATCATCATCTGTCTTGGATGAAACAACCTCACTACTTTCTTCTTCACTAGTTATTAAATCATCATCTTCATAAGCATAACCCATTATATTCACCCTCTATTTTCATTATATATAATAATAAATAAAAAGTAAATTATTTTATCGCAAAGAAAAAGAATAACAGATTACTTGTTACCCTTATATTTAAACAATACCGATGGACGATGTCCCTCTCCTGTACGCATCTTACTTGTCTTCTCTACCTTTGGTTCTATAATTCTTCTAAAAGCTGGATCTAATAATTTTTTATTTAATATGACTTCATAAACTTGTTGTAACTCTCCTAAAGTAAAATACTCTGGCATCATATTAAACACGATATCAGTATAATTAGCTTTATTTCTAAGTCTCGTAATACCATTTAACAAAACTTTAGCATGATCAAAAGCCAAATTCTTATTTTCAACAATCTTATAATCATAAAGTTCTGTCGTTTTTTCTTTTAACTTTTTCTCTAATTTAACATTAAAGTTAATTACTCCATTGTCTAAATTAATGATAGCTTGCTCATCATCTTCCAACATCGTAATATCAAACCACATTGCTTCATCTTTCAAATCATCTTTCAAAATATTCTTATCAACTAACGCCATATAAGCTGTCGATATAACACGCATTCTTGGATCTCTTTTGACATTTCCATAAGTATAAAGCTGTTCTAAATAAATATTTGTTAAATTTGTCTCTGATTTTAAAATACGCTTTGGAGCTTCTTCTAATTCTTCATTATAGCCAACGAATCCTCCTGGCAAACACCACTTTCCCTTAAAAGGATACGAGTCCCTCTTAACAAGCAACACCGACATACTCTTCTTATCATTCTTACGATAATTATCTGATATAGTTGAAGAAACACTTAAAAGCAATATATCTGTTGTAATACTAAGACGCTCAAATGCATTTGGATCATAAGCGGCTAAAAACTCCTTTTCGCTTTTAAAAACTTTTTCATCTTTTACTGCCATAATACCTAAACCTTTCTAAAAATGCTTTAGTTCATTTTATTTTTTATACCATGACTTATTAAATTAATGACCTAGCATTCCCCTTCATTTGTCTTTATTTTATCATCATTTAATATATTTAGAAATACCTCTCCTACAAATTTAATAATATTTTCTTTATTTTCTTTACGACTAATATTACTTAACGCCTCAATATCAAAGTGATAACAATGCTTCTTATCTTTATCGTATATAGCAACATATATCTTATCATTTTCACCATAATCATTTGCGGGATCTGGTGTATTTATTTTCCCAGTAATGCCAATACCATAATCACTATTAACAAACTCTGATATAGCACGAGCCATATTATCAGCAGTCTCTATAGAATAAACAGAATATGTATCAATCGTTTTTTCTAAGACACCCATTTTTATCTTAAATTCATTACTATACGTAACAGCCGAATATTTTAAAACCTCACTAGCTCCTGAATAATTAGTTATCTCACTTGCTACTGCCCCACCTGTACAAGACTCCATTGTCGCCACTATTTTATTTCTTTCTTTTAACAATTCAATTATTTTAGGAAATACTTCCATTAATTATCCCTCCTTATATAAATTATGATCTTGAATATATTGTAAAACTTTATGATTTAAATGTTCACTTGTCGAATGTTCTCTTAATTCTTCTCTTACAATAGTTGATGAAATATCCATCTCTTTAATATCTACTACTTCTATTCTATCACGATATTTTTCTAAACGCATCAATACTTCATCTAAATCATCTCCCTTACGTCTAATCACTAAGAAACGATAATTACTTAATAAATATTCTGAATTTTTCCATGAATCAATATAACTTAGATTATCTAGTCCACATATGAAATATATTGAATCATCACTATAAATAGATTTAAAATAATCTAACGTATCACACGTATAGACAACATGATCCTTTAATTCATTATCTGAAACCATAAAATCAACATTTTCACTGGCAATTAGTTTTAACATATTAAGTCGATGCTCATCACTGATTAAATTATTTTTGTATTTGTACTTACTTCCTGTCGGTACAAATATTACTTTGTCTACCCATTTTCCATCTATTAAATATTGTGCAATATTTTCATGCATTTTATGCGGAGGATTAAAAGAACCTCCAAATATTCCTATTTTCATAACGATTCTCCCTATCTATTTTGAATCTTTTCAACTACCTTAGGTTTAACATTCCAAAGTTCGTCATAGTCTTCCTTTTTATTTAAAGTATTAATAATTCTAGCCATATACTTTGAACAATCGACATCAATAAACCAAGCCTGCTCTTTTAAATCTTCTGGCACATACGATAAATTAGTAGAATAAAGTTTATTAAATAATCACTTATCATAAGCTTCTATAAACTTATCATATCCTTCTGTAAAAAGAGAAAATGTTGCAATCAAATATACTCTATTGGCACCACGACTTTTTAATAACTCAGCCACTTCAATCATTGATGAACCAGATGCGATCATATCATCTACAACTATTATATCTTTATTCTTAGGATCGGCTCCCATATACATGTGTTCAACAATCGGATTCTTACCATTAACTACTTTCGATAAATCTCTTCTCTTATAAAATACTCCAACATCAGAATTTAACATATCAGCATAATATCTAGCTCTCTCCATTGCTCCCATGTCTGGACTAACAACTAACACATCTAGGATATTTTCATTATCAATTAATTCTGACAAAATAATATGTGTTGGATAAAAGTTTTCAAATGGTAATCTTGGTATAGCGTTACAAATACTCGGATCATGAGCATCAAAAGTAATGATATTATCAACACCCATTTTCTCTAATTCTTGTAAAGATATTGCACAATCAAGTGATTCATTACCTCTTCTTTTATGTTGACGTGACTCATATAAAAGTGGCATAAAAACATTAACTCTAGAAGCATGCCCTGAAGCTGCGGCAATAACCCTTTTAATATCTTCATAATGCTCATCAGGACTCATGAAGTGTTGATGCCCATGCATCATATAGCTTACCCCATAATTACCTACATCACTTATAATAAATAGATCTGTATTACCAACATTGCCATTAATAGCAACCTTCCCCTCGCCATTACTAAATCTTGACTCCGTTATCTTAACTAAATAATCTGTATCCATTTTATTAATTTTCTTTAATTCCTTATTAACCTTCCTGCCTAACTCTTCAGCATTACCTAAAACAACTAACTTTAACTTTCCCATAATTTGCCTCCTAATTCATTTGTTATTAACATTATATTAATAAGACAAGTTTTTGTCAACTAAAAAAGAAACTTTTTTATCAAGTTTCTTATAATTATCCTAATAAAACAAGACGCGCACTCTCATTTCTACCAACACTGCCAGTAGTTATACCGAAGTAAAACTGACCTGCATTAGCACCATCACCATAATAGCCCCCGCGAACAAACCAAGGATAAGAATAATCTACAAAATACGAATAATCATTGTACCAATTATTATAATAACTTCCAGATAATGTGTAAAAAGGCCCTATCTCTCCGGTTGCATCTCCTAGTATTCTATTGCTATATGTTGTTTGTTCACTATTACTTGCATACACATCTATATACTTACTATAGGTATTTCTTATTTCATCTAATGTTAGTCCACTAGCTCCTACATCACCATCTCGGTACCCTGCCATGTATTCCCAGGCCCCTCCTGACATATCATACACACCAGTTATATTGCCCGTTGTTGATGCTAAGTAGCCAATTTCTGTATTATATGGCTGAGTTTCTGTCGTACTCGCTTCCGCATCTTTGGTATTAGCTGCATAGCCTGTTAAGAAGTTGGAATTATTATTGATTCGCACCTCTTTATTTATTCCATATTTGGAGTGAGAAAGGTAAGCAATAGCTCCCCACTCAGTATTCTTCATCATATGTGAATCTAGCTCACGTTTATAATTATACATAGCCTTGAAAAAGTTTCCTACTGTATTACGCCAAGTATACACATTTGGCTTTACTTGAATTTTTGTTGGATCACTTGAACTCACTAGAGCTGATAATTCACTTGTTGCCCCTTTATATCCTATTTCGAACTTTCCTACCCATATACCGTTTACATCAAAATTTGTGAAGGCGGGATGCGTTAACCATTCTCCGTCCTTACTTCCATTTGATACTGGTGTATACTTACCTTCAAACTTAATCTCGATTTCTTGAGCATTACTTTCTGGTAACTTAGCTTCTGTTCCATCAGCTTGGTTAGTATGAAATAATTTGTATCTATATCTTGGTATCCATACAAAGTATGACTCAATATCACTTTCCTGAATTGTATCTCCTACATTATAACTTTTGCTTGGACTATCAATCAGTATAACTGCATTAGCCCATTTTTGTTCACAATAGTTATACCAAGATTCTCCTTTATCGGAATATGTGACAACTCCATTATTATCTAATTCAACTGGTATTAATTCCCCATTTATTACCGGTTCTGCTCCATTTAATGCATTTACACATGTATCAGTTATTACACCAGTTTCTTCTCTTTCTACTGGTGTTGCTATTAATTCACAGGTGAAATTTCCATCTATACTTTCAGTTACAACACTAGTCATTTCGATTTTGACTTCTCCACTTT
>CATNCE010000039.1 GCA_950097225.1 uncultured Bacilli bacterium | reverse complement strand
CATTTGATATTATATTACTGAAAAAACAATAATTCCTAAACTTAGTTCTCTCACTTTTCGAACTATTTACTTCTACATGTATTACTTCATTTTCTTTTGTTTTTACAACCAAATCGACCATTTTGGTACTACTACGAGTATTGTCAAGATCTAACTCACTTTTCATGAATGTTATTTCACTTATACTCTTATTCAATAATTCTTCAAGTATCTTATACAAATATATTTTATTTCCTTCATTACATATAATTGATTTAAATACTCTATCTGTCTTAGCTGTATAAAATTCAGTTGTGTTTACCTTCATCTCCTTCTCTACTATTCTTATACCCGATGCAATTTTATTTTACTTCAAAAAAATACCAACTTTCGTTGATACTTTAATAAATTACTAATCTTTACGGATTTTTTCAATCATTTTAATTTCATTCAAATATAATTCATAATTTTGCTTTTGTTTCTTAGCAATGACTTCCAAGATAAGTCCAGTTATCCAAAGTAATATAGCTAATGTCACCATAAAACAAGAGAATATCAAACTCGGAAACTTTTCAACAATTCCCGTTTTAAAAAAACCTATGAACGGAGGAACACCTATAACCACTCCGATTAATAACAACATTACAGCAAAAATATTAAAAAATAAAGCTGGACGATATTCCTTAAACAATGTTGCAATAGTTCTCAAGACTTTAATACCATCAGAAACTGTATTCAATTTGGATTCACTACCAGCCGGACGATCACGATACTCAACTGGCATCTCCAATAACTTAAAATTCTTATCAACAGCATGAATAGTCATCTCTGTTTCAATCTCAAACCCTTTTGATAAAACCGGAAAACCTTTAACAAAATCATAAGAAAAAGCTCTATAACCAGTCATAATATCTTTAATATTATTTTTAAAAATAAAATTAATAAGCTTACGAACTAATACATTCCCAAAATTATGAAAAGGTCTCTTATTCTCCTCAAAATAAGTTGATGACAACCTGTCTCCAATTACCATATCTGCTCTTCCCTCTAAAACTGCATCACACATGGCCTTAGCATTCTCCGCGGGATAAGTATCATCTCCATCGATCATCAAATAACAATCCGCATCAATATCTCTAAACATGCTACGAATAACGTTACCTTTTCCTTGACGATACTCATATTTAACTATTGCTCCTGCTTTCTTAGCAATTACATCGGTCCCATCAGTCGAATTATTATCATATACATAAATATCCGCATCAGGAAGTGCCTTGCGATAATCTTTAACAACTTTCTCAATCGTTTTCGATTCATTATAGCAAGGAATTAATACAGCTACATTACTTTTTTTCATTACTTCCACCTCTTACCTGATTTAATAATAACATGGTTAACACTGGTAATACAAATAAATATGGCATTGTATACCTAAAATACGTATTGGCTGGCCCAATTATACAAAAAATTATCGTTCCATATAATGGCAATAAAGTAATCAAGAATCTTACTCTCTTATGATCCATCAAATAAACTGTTAAAATAAGGACCATCCACACCCCAAATCCAATATTAGACATAAGTCCAATCACTGGAATATAAGGAAATGCATTAGCATAACCATCTAATATTACTCTTAAAAATACCAACCCATTATAATGATAATCAACTAAATCATTTTCTGTAACACGCCCATTATACTTAGTATAAATATACCAATTATGAGTATTAGGATAAAAATACCCATACGTATTGTTAAGTGTTGCATCAACATAAATATCTGGATAATGAACTAGTCCATCTAACCATACTCTAAAATACTCTTGCAAATCATCCTTAGTCGTATATTTATTGTATTCATTTTTAACAGGATCAGCTAAATTAGGTTTATATCTTTCAGCTAACGTATCATAGTTTAATATATGATCAATTACTTCTCTATCTTCTTCATTATAAAATGAAGGTTTTTCTTTAACTAACCTGGCCGTTTGCTGAAAAGGCACACTAAGCATTTCCCTAGGCGAACCATCAGAAATCCCCAAACTTGGAACCAAGATTCGATCAAATCCATATATCGAACCAAAGAAAACTCCAAAAACCAACAACAACTTTAGTGCATTTTTCTTACTATAGAACAACAAGAAGAAAATAGTTAAACCTATTACATAAACTCCATTATGCCTAAATAATCCAATTAGCAACATGACAAAATACAAATACACCAAATATTTAAGTTGCAGTGCCACACTTCGATAATTTTTAACAATATCAAAGACACATAGAGTAAATAAAATCATGAATGCTGTATAAAGTGTATCTTTTACTGCTGATACGGAATAAACAGCAAACATCGGTACTAATAAATAAATTAACAACAATATAAATAAATATCGGTTATTTAACCCTTGTCGCCTCGCAAACTTAATCGTATATGCTAACACTGAAGCATATATTAAACTCTGTCCTACAGTGTATATAAATAATCCAAAATTATCATTAATAAGAACCCGTCCTAAAGAAATAGACCAACCAAGCAAAAATGTTTGTAAAACTGGATGATGAGCTGTCATAAATACATTCGCATCCCTTTGAATAACCCAATCAATATACTTAGTATGTTCATTAAAATACATCTTTATTTGAAATGCTGGATCTGGCGATAATACAATCGGATAAAAAGCCACCATATAAAGACCTATAACTAAAAGAATAGCTACTAAAGACGTTCGAAATGGATACTTATCAAATAGTTCCATAAAAGAAGATAAATACTTATTTTTAAACTTAAGATCTCTAACTTTAAATTTTTCTAAAAACCTATCTAACAAAGCAAATAAATTGCCAAATAAATAAGTAAATCCTCCTAATTTAACTAAACTAACTAAAATAGTAGCTACATTCTTAAATATTAACTTATATGTCGAGGCAGCAGCGTAACTCTCTCCGACAATCATAAAAATGGCAAATAACAAAGAAAGAACCTTTTTCCCCTTACTAACTTTATCTAACTTATTATCCTTCGTGAATTTATAAAATAAAACAGCTACCACGGCAATCTCAATTGTATTTAACTGATATAAAAAAGATATATTTAATTCCTTCAAAGAATGAAATATAGAAATATTAATTATAATACTAAAAGCTACAATAAAAGAATAGAATATATTTTTCAAACTATGTTTCATTTCTATACTCCTCATACCCCAATTATACTACGAAAAATCGGCAAAGACAATGAATACTTGATTATTTTTAATTTTGTGATATATTTGTGATATAATTATATTCTTGAAAAGGGGGATATATCTATGGAAAGATATACAATTAATAATTTAAAAGAGTTCCTAATTGATGGAACAGACGAAGAAAATAACAATATTGATAATACTTGTGCATGGATACTAGGAAATTATGAAAGAAAATTAAATGAGAATTTCTCTAGTGCACCATATACTGACATAAAGCTACGTAAAGAACTTGTATTAGAATGTGATAGTAATCACACTGCATTAAGATTTGATCCTAATGCTATAATCAAACCATTATGTGAAATTTTAAATGTTGATTATATTGAATTAGAAGACGATTCTAAATATGAATACTACATGGCTCGTTTCGAAGAACAGATAACTGCTTTGAAAAAAATACAATCTGAAGAAGAACTAACATATCATTTCCCTGAATTAGCAAGAAAATATCGTATTGAAGCTGAGGGAGTAGAAAAAATTAGAGAGATTATCTATTCTACAGCTCGTATTTTCCCTTCTAAAGAAAGAGAAAAAGTTAGATTGATACGTAACAAAAACGCTGGATACGAATACAAAGATTATCAAAGATTTACGGCTCTTATGACAACATTTAGTTTAGATAAATTCATATATGATGCTGTATGTTCAACAACTTTACTAGTTGCCAATCTACCATTCATAATAGAAAACATTTCTAATACAGCTGTTAACATTCAAAACGATGTATCAGTTGATCAAGCAAAAATAGCTGCTTTCATCGAAAGTCAAAGAAAAAAAGAATTGATGAGAAAATAAGCAAATTAAAACCAATAAAAGATCACTCGTATGATCTTTTTATATTTCTATTTCTAAAGCTCTTTTTATAACATCATCCATATCATAATACTTATACTCGGCCAGTCTTCCCCCAAATATAACGTTATTCTCTCCTTCAGCGAGTGTCTTATATGCGGAGGCTAAAGAATTATTTTTGTCATCATTAATTGGATAATAAGGTTCTTTTCCTACACTCCAATCATCGGGATATTCATAAGTTATAACGGTCTTATCCCCACTTGCATCCTTAAAATGCTTATGTTCAATAATTCTAGTATAATCTACCTCGTCCCCCGTATAATTGATAACTGCATTTCCTTGAAAATTCTCCTGATCTAAAACCTTCGTTTCAAATCGCAAACTACGCCACTCCAAATGTCCAAAAGAATAATTAAAATATTCATCTAACATTCCTGTATAGATAATCTTGTCTGCCATTTTTAAATACTCATCCTTTTTATCAAAAAAATCAGTACCAAGACGCACCTCTACTCCTTCTAACATTTTTAAAACCATTCCTGTATAGCCATCAAGTGGAATCCCCTGATAAACATCATCAAAATAATTATTATCATATGTAAATCTAACTGGAAGCCTTCTAATGATAAAAGCTGGTAAATCCTTGCATGATCTTCCCCATTGCTTCTCCGTATAACCTTTAACTAGCTTTTCATAAATAGTTCTACCAACCAAACTAATAGCTTGTTCTTCCAAATTTTTAGGATCTACTAAGGACATCTCAGCTCTTTCATGAGCTATGCGCAAACGAGCCTCATCTGGTGTAAACACATCCCCCCAAATCTTTGAAAAAGTATTCATATTAAATGGTAAATTATAAATCTCATTTTTAAATCTAGCCATTGGCGCATTAGTAAAACGATTAAATGAAGAAAACTTATTTACAAAATCCCATACTTCCTTGTCATTAGTATGAAAAATATGGGCCCCATACTTATGAACTTCTATTCCCTCAATATCACTTGTATAGACATTTCCAGCAATATGATCGCGCTTATCAATAACTAAAACCTTTTTTCCTGCCTCTTTTGCTCGATAAGCAACAACTGCTCCAAATAAACCAGCTCCAACAATTAAATAATCATACTTCATATCATCACCCTAAAGTAATTATATCATCTTTTAATAATAATCAATAGAGTCATACATCAATTTCTTAATCTCACGTAAATTTTCCTTATTGCAAAATATAATTACGTGATCGCGGGTATTATGCGGATATAAATCATCTAAAAAATAACACTCACTTTCTGGAAAAATACTTCGATATTCCCAATATCTATAAAACGTATCAAATACATTCGAATGTGCGCTACTAATAAATCCAACCAAAATTAAACCAGCATCTAAAGAATAATTAGAAAGAACATTAGTAATATACTCTTTAAATATTTTTAATCGGTCTTCCAAGTCTTCCGCATCAATAAACTCTGAAGTAAAATCCATAATATTAGATAAATACATAAAAGAAAAGTTCTCATCTAAAGCCTTATCTATTTCAGATAATGCAGAATCAATAAATTCAATCTTATCATCAATATCCATGTCTTTTATCAATTGAGCAAGCTCATTATATCGCTTCAAGTTAGCATACGAATTCTCATTCCCAATAGTAGCATTAAGAGAAGGAAAGGACAAAAAACCATACTGAGTCATTATCAAATTTGATTCATTATTTTTTAAAATAATCCCTGATGCATTAATATATTCAAAAACCTGATGCCAATAACTCTTTGCAATATTAGGTATATAATCCTCTATTTTCTTATAAGTCTCATAATCTAATATAGTATCCCCACACTTACCAAAGAAAAATCTTAAAAATTCCTCATAAGATAAACCTGATTTTACAAAAGCCAACTTCAAACAGGCATAATACTTGGCATGCTTATTAATATCAAATGATACAATTTTTCTAGCTCCAAGTGCCAATAACTCTAAAATATTATCTCCACTACCTGTAACACATAATACACTTTGATCAGTAATATATTTGCTATAACGATTAAACACACTTACGGCATCCTCAGTATTAAAAGCATAAACTGGAGTATATCCTTCAAACTGTTTATCTAGTTCTCCAAAGTCCTTATTTATGAGTTTTATTGCCGAAAAAACAGCTTCTCTTAATTCTGATTCCTCCATAAACTAACCACCTCTAAATAGCCATTATTATAACATACTACTTTACTTAATCAATCTTAAAATCAATAAACTTCTTACGAAAATATCCATTAACAGCTAACTTTGCATCATTAACAACAATAAACGAATCCTTATCTAAAGATTTAATTAACTTTATACATTCCGAATACCTTTTCTTATTAATGCTCAAATATAACATATATTTATCATCAATAGTTTTAACAATTGATACCCCATAATTATGCTTCTTTATCGTTAAAATATCCTTCATATTAATCTTACTAGTTATAACTTTAACATTATATATTCCATCAATTAAAACCTCATTAATTAATGTCCCCAAATAAGTCCCAGCTGCATATCCAAGAGAATAAAAGACAGCTATTAAGAAATTATTATCATAGTTTACTAAGGCTTCCCTGGCTGCATAAAACCATACCATAACTTCAACAAAAGCTATACTAGCTGAAACTATTTTATTCCCCTTAACAACATACATTGTTCGTAATGTTCCCAAACTAACATCGATTATTCTCGATATAAAAATCTTTATACAAGCAAATAGCATATGCATCACCATTTACTAGTATGTACACATTTTAATAATTTACATATAATACTTTGGAGGTACACTTATGTTATTTGAATTTGAAACTAATATATACGATTCAAAAAAGAATGACCTTTACGATGTAACCGAAGGTTTCACTAAAGGAAATATGTTCGCTAATCTATATGACCCATATAAAAATTATCAACCAAAAGAAATTAAACCCTGTAATGAAAAAGAAGCATTACTTGCTAACATTTACAAACTTTGCTTTGCTATTAATGATTTAAATTTATATTTAGATATTAATAGCAATAACCAAGAAATGTATGAAACATTTAAAAAATATATTATGATGTATGAAAGATGCTTAGAAGAATATGAAAGCAAATACCAAGTATTAGAACTTACTCATGACGTTTATGGCAAATATACTTGGATTAAAAATCCATGGCCATGGGAGGGATACAATGTTTAAATATGACAAAAAATTACCTTATCCAATAAATATCCGCAAGAAAGATTTAAAAATGGCACGTGACATTTTAACTCAATTAGGTGGGTCCAATTCTGAACTTGCAGCTTCTCTACGCTACTTTTCTCAAAAATTTACTATGCCCGATGAATGTGGTTCTGCTCTATTAAATGACATTGCAACAGAAGAGTTAGGACACATTGAAATGATTGCAACAATGGTTAAACAGTTAACACAAGGCGCAACAATTGAGGAAATAAAAGAAGCTGGTTTAGATGATTATTACAGTGAACATGGCATGAGCATCTATCCAGTAAACGCATCAGGTTCACCATTTACTATAACTTTTGTAGCTGTCACTGGAGATGCTATAGCTGACCTTTCTGAAGATATGGCTGCTGAACAAAAAGCTCGCGCTGTTTATGAAAACTTAATCAATCTTGCTAATGACGAAGACGTAATACAACCTTTACTATTCTTACGTCAAAGAGAAATAGTTCACTTCAATCGTTTTAAAGAATTATATGATAAATATAAAAAAATGGGTTATTAAAAGAGTTCAATCAATTTGAACTCTTTTCTTTTTTGTTAAATACTAATAGCTTCGATAAAATATAATTAGCTATCGTAACGACAACTTGACTAACGATCTTACCAACTACATCACTTAAGGAAAGCAATGTAACAATTACAAACATAATTGCCATATCCATAATCAAACTAGCAACACGAGACCCAACAAACTTAGATAACTCTGCAACAATGTTTGCATCATGACTTTTAAACACAAATACGCGATTAGTAACATAAGCAAATGCAACAGCAAATACCCAAGACACTATATTAGCTATCTGCAATTCAAGTTCCTTACTTGGATCTAAAATTGTTCTCGTACATATGAAATAAGTTACTAAACTAACTACCGTCGTTAAAAGACCAACAATTAAATAATTCCATATCTCAGGATTCTTATAATATATCCCCCATCCCCAATTCCAAAACTTAACAAAGGGATTCTTATCATGTCCTTTAATAATTAATTTCTTCTCCATTACTCATACCTCAAGATAATCATAACAAAATATTCTATAATTGTCCATTAGGAGAATATTTTATCCTAGAAGTACGAGACGAGCTCCACTATTGGTGTTAGTATTACCTGTATACCTAGCAAAGTAAAACTGACCTGCTCCAGAACCATTTTTATAATCCCCTCCACGACCAAACCAAGGATAATCTTTCTCAACAAAATGTAAATAATCATTATACCAGTTGTTTCGATAATAGCTTCCATCATAGTAGAAAGGCCCCATTTCCCCTGTGGCATCTCCTAAGATTCTTTTACTATATGAAGATATCATAGAATCACTCTCGTACACATCTATATACTTACTATAAGTATTTCTTATTTCATCTAATGTTAGCCCACTACTTCCTATAGTTCCATCTCGATATCCTGCTACATACTCCCAAGCCCCACCTGACATGTCATATACTCCTGTTATATTACCAGTAGTTGATGCTAGATATCCTGTTTCTGTATTATAAGGCTGGTTTGCTGTTGTACTTCCAGAAGCATCTTTTGTGTTTGCTGCATATCCAGTTAGATAATTTTGATTATTTATTCTTACTTCTGTGTTTATTCCATATCTTGAATGACTTAAATATGCTACTGCCCCCCACTCAGTATTTTTCATCATATGTGAATCTAATTCACGATTATAATTATACATGGCTTTGAAAAAATTACCTACCGAATTACTACGCCAACTATATACATTTGGCTTAACCTGTATTTTTGTTGGATCGGATGAACTTACTTGAGCAGAAGATACACTTGTTGCTCCTTTATATCCTATTTCGAATTTACCTACCCACAACCCGTTTACATCAAAATTTGTGAAGGCTGGATGCGTTAACCATTCTCCGTCCTTACTTCCATTTGATACTGGTGTATCCTTACTCTCAAACTCAATCTCAATTGTCTGGGCTATACTTCCAGGTAACCTAGCCTCTGTTCCATCAGCTTGATTAGCATGGAATAACTTATATCGATATCTTGGTATCCATACAAAGTATGATTCAATATCACTTTCTTGGATAGTGTCACCTACATTGTAATTCTTGGCTGGGTTATCAACTAGTATTACAGCATTGGCCCATTTTTGTT
>CATNCE010000038.1 GCA_950097225.1 uncultured Bacilli bacterium | reverse complement strand
CCTCATCATAATCATTATAACAATAATTTATTAAAACATATGCATATAACTAAAACTTTACAAAATATTTTACAAAAAAATTAGATTATCTAAAACCTAATTCTTTAACCATATTCTGTGCTTTTCTCTTTTGTTCAATTGGAACATTAAGAGTAATATAAGCATCGTCTACCCAACCAACAAAATAAAACGTTTTCTCGTTTACAACTTCCAAATAAGTCCAATTCTTTCCACCTTTTGTTGTATGCTCATAATCAGTTCCAGCCACTGTATATACATTCTTACATTCATCTAAAAAGACACCTTGAATATCATACTTTTTTGTTCCCTTAACAAAATTTACTTTTGCTGATGTCTTATTACCAACATAAGCACTTTTAGCATAACCAACTTTTTCCGAACTATCAAATACTTGATAATCATATTTTTCCAATACATCTTGTACTATCGTCTCATCAATAGTTTTCTTGGTACTTCCACAACCAGTAAGTAAAAAAACTATTAACAACATTATACTTAAAAATTTAAACTTCTTCATTATACACTCCTAAAACGTTTTACGATTAACAACATCATAAGTATTACATATCGCGATAAATGCATTTTCATCTATCACCTTAATTCCTTCTTTTAATTTAAAATAATCCTTTTTATCAATAACTGATAATAAAATTTTATTGTTCTTTTTAGTAAATCCACCCTTAACATCCAACACAGTTAATTCATATTTTAAATCATGAATAATATAATCTTTTACTTCTTTTTCCTTACTAGTTATTATGTAAAACATCTTAGAATCATTAATTCCAAATCTAGTTCTAGTTATCATCATTTTTGCAATAATCATAATAACAAGAGAATACAAAGTAACTTGATACCCAAACAACAAAAATGAAATTGTCAAAGATAGAATATCAATAATCCATGAATAAATTTTACTATGAAACTTTGTTAAAATACCAACCAATTCTTCAAATAAGTAAGTAGTACCTATTGAAAAACCTTGTTTATATATAATTGAATATCCAAGCCCCATTAAAAATCCAGCAACAATTATAACAAGCATCATCTCAGGAAGTTCAAGCACAATTACTTTCTGTAATGGCATCAACAAATAAACAAAAACAGGTATCAACAAAGAAGGAATAATATATTCTTTAATCAAATCTTTACCAAGTAATATCAACCCAAAGAAGACAACGATTAAATTTAACAAAAGAATATTAAAAGCTGGATTAATTCCATTTAGATAATATAACAATACAGATAATCCATTAATCCCAAACGTTAATAAGTTATTCGGTATAATTATAAAATCAATTGCTATAGCTACTAATATACAACCAAATATTAATTTAAAATATCGGATTAAATTCTTCATAACCTACCTCTTCATTCTTAAATAAGCATCAATAAATGGATAAATATCCCCATCCAAGACTTTACTAGTATTAGAAGTCTCATACTCAGTTCTAACGTCTTTAACTAAACTATAAGGCTCTAAAACATAATTTCTAATTTGACTACCAAAGTCTATATTAGCATTTCCCTTTAAATTATTTATTTCTTTATTTCTTTTTTCAACTTCTAATTGATAAAGTTTACTTTTTAGTATAGAAAATGCTATTTCTTTATTCTTGAGTTGGCTTCGTTCATTTTGAACAGTGACAACTATCCCGCTTGGCATATGGGTTATACGCACAGCTGAATCAGTTGTATTAACTCCCTGCCCTCCATTACCACTACTTCGATAAACATCAATTCGTACATCATTATCATTAATAACAATATCATCAAGTTTATCAAATTCAGGAGTAACATTTACTGCTGCAAAAGATGTTTGGCGTTTACCAGCTGCATTAAAAGGCGATATTCTAACTAAGCGATGAACTCCTATTTCACTTTTTAAATACCCATAAGGATGATCACCAACAACATGAATTAAAACACTTTTTATTCCCGCTTCTTCTCCTGATTGTTTATCAATTATTTCATACTTAAATCCAAATTTATCAAAAAACATTGTATACATTCTAAATAACATATCAGCCCAATCTTGAGCTTCTGTTCCACCTGCACCAGGATGAATTTCCAAATAACAATTATTTTCATCATTTTCATTATTTAAAAGAGCACTGATCTCTAATTCCTTAATTTCAGAGCTCAATACCTCTAGTTCATTAACTAGTCCGTTATATATTTCATCATCATTTTCCAATTTTATCAAATCAAGTAAGTCCAAGGCATTAAAAACTTTTTCCTTTAATCCAGAAAACCTATCAATAACTTTTTTTACAACTGCCAATTTTTGATTTAACTCATTAGCTCGCTCACGATCATCCCATATATTTGGTTCACTTAGCTTTGCCTGCAGATCATCATACTCACTCTGACATTTATCTAAGTCAAAGTGACCTCCCAATAATATCTAATTTATTAACTAATTCACTATAATTATTTTCTAATTCATTTACATTCATAAAAGTATCTCCTTATCGCTTATTTTAACATTTATTAATTACTTAGTAAATAAGGATCTAACCATGACGGCCTCCTCCTCTTGAGTGCCCTCCTCCTGATGAACCAGATGAAGAACGACTTCTTCCTCCACCACTACTTCCACTACTTGAAGAAACAGTATAAGAAGATGTCCTTGATGTCACAAAAATATTTTCTTTATTTGTATAATTAATTGTCGATATATCTAAATAAGTATCCGCTTTCAATGCACTCCTTACCATCTTATTTTTTCCAATAAAAACAAAAACAGTTACTACACTCGAAACAAGAGCCAAAACAAATGCTATAAAATAAGGAGGAACATATTTATATTGAATAAAACCATTTTTGTCTATGTACGCATTTTTATATTCACCAAGTACTGGCAACGCCACATTACTACCAACCGATAAAATCCACGATTCAAAGCCAACCTGATATTGTCCAATTGATATTAATGGATATATACTATCAAGTATTCGATCATAGATAGATTGATTAAAATGAAGCTGAGCATTACCAAAAGTATACATATCATAATAAGGGTCATCATCATAACTATTTCTATATAAAACAACTCCATCATAATGTTCATAATCTATTCCAAAATCATTATAATCATAAAAATCTGAAGCAAGTGTCTCATTATATTCATCATAAGCATAAGGGATATCAACAGTATATATTACCAAATCCATTTTATATTTATTAACGAATTTATTTATCAACTCTTTTAAATATAACTCTTCTTCCTCAGTTAAAATATTCGCATAGTCATAAATTTTATCATCAGCATCAACATAAGGAGTATCCATCACATTACTTTTATTTCGCCCTGATACTTTCCATTTTTTATTTACTCCATAGTTATTAGCTTCACTTCTATTTAACTCGGTTGCTTGGCAATTACCGACAAACATAAGCAGTGCGATAATGAATAACAATAAACTTTTTATTTTTATCATTATAAACCACCTCCTGTCATTAGATGTACTACAAAAGCAACAAATAAGAAAAGTACAAAAACTATAACAAAAACTAATACAAAACAAACGACTACTCTTTTTATATCTAAAGGAATATCTCCTATAAATTCCCCTGTCTGACCATTCATAGCAAAAATATAGTATTTTCCATGATACTTAACATTAACCATCCAAACAGGTAACAAAACATATTGAGTCCCAACGCACTGAGCATTTAAAGAACTATCTTTAATAACTTTTGACGAATAACTTCCCATATCGCTCAACATAACATCCTTAGTTGATGTTAAAGCTCTTTTTTCAGCATCCTTAAAAGCGTCCTCTTTTTTAACATCATATTTTTCAGCCAAAAATCCTGATAAATAAGCATGATTATAATCAACCAAATAATTAAAATGAAATGGTTCTAGAGCATTCATAATATCATTAGCAAATCGTGTTGATCCATCAACGGGAATTTTATGATATACCATATTTCCTGTTCTTAACAAATTATAAAAATCCTTTTTTGTATAATGCGTATTCCCCGAAGTCCATGTTTTTACATTAATACCTTCAGCTTTTACTGTTCCTGAAACGTCAACTTCATAAAGCCAAAAAGGAATATAAAGCCCTGTTATCTTTTCAATATTTTTAGAAGAGTTAAAAGATCTTGGCATAAAGGGTCTGCCTTTACTAAGATTCTTAAAAGCTAAAATAGCATCTTCCTTCACCTTAACAAAAGGAATTATTTTGTCTGGAGCAAACTCTCCTGACAATTTATTTTTTAAAATAGCCGTATTGCCGCAATATAAACAAAATGTTGCAGAGGTATTCTCATCAGCTATAATTTCTGCACCACAATCTGGACAATTATATGAAACATAATCTTCATTATGGTTTTCTAAAACCGAAGTAGTAGTAACCGAAGCATCACTTATTTTTTTTAAATCCTTTGTACTAAACTCACTATCACAATATTCGCATTTCATCTTACCTATTTTTGGATTGTAATGAAGTGGCGCACTGCAACATGGGCATTGAATATCAATAACATTCCCCATATCTTCACCTCTAGTTTAAGTATATCAAAATATACCTTATAAATCTATAAAAGTACCAACGAATATCTGCTTTTAATAGCAATATAAAAACATACGATTTTATTCATCATATGTTCTTATATTCCCATCCTATATAATAAACCATTGCACAATTTATCATAACAAAACGAGGCGAGAACTGTAGTTGCTGCTAGCAGCACCAGTGTATCTGCGAAGAGGAACTGGTCTGCACCAGAGCCATAGTTGTAACCGCCGCCACGGGTAAACCACTGATTGGAAGACTCTACAAAGCGTGAATAATCATTATACCAGTTATTATAATAATAACTTCCAGATGAATAAAACGGTCCCATCTCTCCTGTTGCATCTCCTAATATTCTTTTACTATATGTTGTTCTGTCTGAGTTACTTGCATATACATCTAAATCATCCATAGGTATTTTAGTTATCTCATTTATAATGGTCTTCAAATAATCTAAATTATCTGGATTTAACATGATAGCTTTAAAGATAAAATCATATACTGCAGGTATTAATGTTTTAATAGTAGCATCCTCCTTCCTACTATTCTTATACACGACTCATTTTATCTTTACTTCTTATTTATAAAAAAAACTAAGAATTTTCTTAGTTTAAAAGTTTATCAATATATATTTGAATTAAATCAGGGTCATTCAAATTGCTAGGAAGATTGTCAAAATCAAAAAATTCCATTTTCTTCGATTCAGCATCCCAGCGCAAATCTCCTGTATAATTAGAAACGCGATAAAGAACTGTATTATTTATTACAACATCGCCATTTGGATAATCATTTCTTCTTGTCGAACCTGAAACTATTGCAACCAACTCTAAATCTTCTTCTAAAACATCCAAATTAGTCTCTTCCTTTATTTCTCTTATAATAGTATCTTGAAATCTCTCACCAAGTTCTTGACATCCGCCAGGTAATCCCCATTTGTCGCGATCAGCTCTAGATTGTAATAATATTTGCCCTTTATCATTTAAAATAATTGCTGCTGCCCCATCTTGTAATAATACAAAACGATGAGCAAGTTCTCCCATACATAATCTAGTAAACACTGGATAACCAATTATATTACTAAGTTCTATTATTTCATCACTTGATAGTTCTTTAATGATATTAACTAATTCCTTATAAGATATATTTCTTTGCTCTGAAACACTCATATTTCTTATTTTGTCTAATACTTCTTTATTATTCATGATTAACTCCTTCTAAATAAGCTAGCATCCACTCCACATTTTGGACACTTAAAACCATCTGGAAGCTCATCCCCATAAAAAACATACCCACAAACTGTACAAACCCACGCTGTTTTATTATTATCGGTATTAACCTTAATTAATTCATCTTTATGTTCATGATAATAAAGATAACTCATTGGCTTACTATCACTAAAACAATCTGCTTCAATTAATCTTCCAATAAACAAAGTATGTGACTCAGTATCAATCGTATCAACTACCTCACAAATCATATACCCAAGTGAATCTTTAACAACTTGTAAGCCATCTATTTCTTTAGTTAAATCAAAAGAAAACTTATTAACATCTCGCATAGAATTTAACCCAAAAGTTTGAATTACTTGTCCTGATACTTCTTCTCCCAAAACAGATAAAGCAAAAACTTTCTTTTCATGTAAAACCTCATTAGTATAATTAGTTTTCATAACAGCAACCGAAATTAATGGATTACTCCCAGAACTAACCTGTGAAACCGCATCAACTACACATCCTGCCCCATCAGTAGTTAATACATAAACTCCTTGAGTTATCTTTCTAGTAATACTTTTATCTCTCATATAATCATCCTAATCCAATCAAAATATATCACACAAACACCTTATAAACAACGAAAATTTTAGAACACAATCACAACACTTAAACTAGATCAACTACAATAAATAGAAAAAGAACAATTTATATTTCAGAGTACTCTGATGTTTTTTCTAAATTGTTCTGATATTCATTAACAACTAAACTATTTGTCGTAATAAGCATTCCAGCAATTGAAGATGCATTTATTAAAGAATTACGAACCACATCAAAAGCATCAACAATATTAGTATTACCAATATCTTCATAACATTCTTTAGAGACATTATAGACAACTTTATAATCACGCTCCTTTATTTGCTCAAGCTTATCTTCATATTCTATACCAGCATTTTCTAGTAATTGAATAAATGGCTTTAATAAAGTCGATTTCCAAATAATAGCTGCCTCACTATCATCATCGATTAGACTAGCAACTCGCAAAAGAGAAACTCCTCCTCCTGGTAATACCCCATTTTTAGAAGACAAAACAGCACAAATAGCATCTTCTATACGCATTCTCTTTTCACGACTTTCAATCTTTGTCGGAGATCCTACCAATAAATTGGCAACCCCATTTGTAAACATTGCTTTTCTTCTTTGATAAAATTCTTTATCAAAATCATCAGCTTCCTCTATGTCTAAATCAATTTTAGAAATATAAGTTTTTGTTTTTTCATTATTGATAAAATCAATTCGTAAATTATTCTTATCTATATAAATATTTTTAGCAATACCAATATTAGCACCTGATACACAACTGCTATTTTCAACAATGAGAGCCCCTGTAATAACCTCAATATCTTTATTACAGATTTGCATCTTCAAACCATATTCATTTATTTTAACCATAAAACAAGTAATTTCATTTTCAAGATTCATTGAAACTATTTCATTTACAAAATATTCATCAAACTCTTTAGCAATTATTACTAAGCATTTATTCTCTATCATCACCTGATTTAAAATAGAACTTATGCTTTCAATATCATGCATCATATCATTCACAATTAGAATATAAGCATTGCTAAACTGATAATGATGCTCATCTTGAAAATAATACTCACAAGCATGTGTTATAGAAGATGTGTATCCTTTTATATATTTAACATCAAGAGAATTATCAGAACTTTCCTTAATAGTTATAGCCGCTTTGCTATCTACATTTTCTAAAACCTTACTTACAAATTCTCCCATATCTTGATCGCTTGCAGAAACACAAGCTATATTTTTTAACAAATTTGAAGACGCTTCAAATTTAATACTATCCAATTTGTCTAAAATGATATTTAATATACGCGTTAATTCCCGTTTTAAAATCATAGGAGACATCCCTAATTCTATATATTCCTGACTTAAATTTATCAGTGATTCAAGAAGAACCAACGTTGTAGTTGTCCCATCACCAACATTATCATTTGTTTTAATAGAAGCCTCTTTAGCTATTTCAATAATACTCCCAATTACGGCATCATCACTTTCAATATTCTCTGCTATAGTCACTCCATCATTAGTTATAAAAGGCGTAAAATTTGAGTGATCAATAATGACATTCCTTCCGAGTGGACCAAGGGTTTGCTTAACTGTACCACAAAGTAGATTTATTGCCTCAACCATTTTTACTCTTAGTTCATTTCCACTTATTACTTTTTTCATAATTCCTCCTGCACCTCAATTATATATTTCCAATACTTCTTTGGCATAAAATTTCTACGACAACGATCATTTTTTCTTTCCTTAATGCCTATCGTTTTATAAAATACTTTCCAAAGGTTTTCTATATCTTGTTCCGATTCACTTACATTTTCAGTTTGTAAAACAAAATAGTCTTCTAATACAACAACATATTTCTTTTTATCATATACACTTAGTATTCCCCTCCCTACATCTTTAATAATCCAATACTCATTTTTAAGACGCTTCCTAAAATGTTCGGAAACTAAAAGTATAACATCGTTCGTTGGTTCCATCTCCGCATATAGTACTTTATTTTCTAATTCCTTAAAGCGAAGAAATCCTTTCATCTTATGCGACTCATGCACAACATAAGAAGACACTCTTAAGGCTTCACTAACACATCTTTTATCTCTTCTAAAAACTATATTCTTACGATACTTTAAACCATTAAGAAAATAATAATATAATAATAATTCCTTATTATTTTCTTCTGATAAAAATACATAATACATAATATTAGCCGCATATTCTCCCAAAATTTGCAAAACCTTGTTCCAAACATCTTTACTACTATCAAAATCTAAATTGATCACATCGTCAAGCAAAGAAGGAAAGTACAATTCATTTTTAATATTATCTGGTCTAATATTATTTCTAATAAGTTCAAAAATTAAATTTAAAAGCGATAAAAAACTACCATCATAAATATACACTGTATTCATCAAAATAACCTCAACTGTTCTTTATTTGTAGTCACATTCGTCCTATCCTCTAAGATAATATTTGCCTCAATAAAATTCTTCTTAAAAAACTCTGACTTTGTAAAATATTCCCCATCACACAACAGGAAATATTTAGCCCTTTTAATTACTACTCCCATTCTCTTTAAATCATCCATATGTATAGTAAAATTCTTTCTCGAAGTAACTATTCTCTTAGCACTTTTTACGCCTATTCCTGGAATCTTCAAAAGCTCGTAATAAGAACAACTATTAATCTCCTTTGGAAACTCATTTAAATTATGCAGTGCCCAATCAGTCTTAGGATCAACCAAAATGTTAAAATTAGGATGTCCATCATTTAACAAATCACTTACTTTAAAATTATAAAATCTTAATAACCAATCAGCTTGATATAAACGATTTTCACGAACTAAATTTGGCTTTTCCAAACTGGGAAGTAAGCTATCTTTATTAACTGGAACATATGCTGAATAAAAAACTCTTTTTAATTGATACTTATCATATAAAGATGCACTTTTATTCATAATATCCAAGTCTCTTTCCGAAGTTGCTCCCACAATCATCTGAGTGCTCTGTCCAGCTGGAACATACTTTCTACTGCGGTTTTCTTTAACATACCCCATTATCTTATCTACTCTTCCTGTATCCTTATTTGGAGCTAACAGTTTTAATC
>CATNCE010000037.1 GCA_950097225.1 uncultured Bacilli bacterium | reverse complement strand
TAAAGATTTAGTTCCTGTGTTGATAGCAAGTGATGGAGTAGTAACGAAAGCAAATACAAGTGAAAAATGGTATGACTATAATAACAAAGAATGGGCCAATGCAGTAATACTAGTTGATAACCCAAGTAAACAATATAATGTAGGTGATACCATCAAAGAAAGTGATATTGAATCATACTTTGTATGGATACCAAGATATAGATATAAGTTATTCCATACCAATCAAGCTGATGGATATGAAAATAAATTATCTGAGAGTATAGCACAAGAAATCGAGATTGAGTTTGAGAGTAAAGATACACCCGTGTCAAATGGAACTCAAGATGGAGAATGGTTAACGCATCCCGCATTCACAAATTTTGATGTAAATGGGATATGGGTAGGTAAATTTGAAACAGGATATAAAGGAGCAACTAGTGCATCTTCTGCTCAAGTAAGTTCAAGTGATCCAATCAAAATCCAAGTTAAGCCTAATGTAAATTCATGGCGTAGTAATTCGGTAGGTAATTTTTTCAAAGCCATGTATAATTATAATCGTGAGTTAGATTCGCATATGATGAAGAATACTGAGTGGGGAGCAGTAGCTTATCTAAGTCATTCAAGATATGGAATAAACACAGAGGTAAGAATAAATAATCATTCTAACTTTTTAACTGGATATGCAGCAAACGAAAAAGATGCGACAGAAAGTGCAACAGCAAATCAGCCATATAATACAGAGCCAGGGTATCTAGCAAGTACAACTGGAAATATAACTGGAGTATATGATATGTCAGGTGGGGCTTGGGAATATGTAGCAGGATACCGAGATGGAACAATAGGAAGTAGTGGGCTAACATTAGACGAAATAAGAAACACTTATAGTAAATATATAGATGTATATGCAAGTAATAGTGCAGTAACAACATATGGTAAGCGTATATTAGGAGATGCCACAGGAGAAATGGGACCATTTTATTATTCTAGTGGATATTATCGAAATAACTGGTATGATGATTATTCTTACTTTGTGGAGTCTTCTACCCCTTGGTTCCTTCGCGGCGGCTCTTACTACAATGGCTCTCGTGCAGGCCAGTTCTACTTCTTTAGGCACACTGGTGATGCCTACAGCGGCTACAGCGCTCGCCTCGTTTTATTAGGTTAATACACATGACATAAAAATCATGTGCTTTTATTTTTAATGCATGATACAATAAGATCGGTGATGTTTATGAAGTTCTTTGTTGAAACTTTGGGATGCAAGGTTAATGCTTATGAGTCAGAATATATAAAAGAAAAGTTTTTGGAAGAGGGATTTTCTTTAGCACATGAGTTGAAGGAAGCTGATGTTGTAGTTATTAATACTTGTACAGTTACTAATCAGGCTGATGCTAAATCACGTAAAATGATTAGACATGCGAGAAGAGAGGCGCCTGGTGCTTGTTTAATTGTGTGTGGTTGTTCTGCTGAAAATCATAAGGAAAAATTGATAGATTTAGATATTGATATTTTGATTGGCAATAAAGATAAGAGTAAGATAGTCTTGCTCGCTGCATCATTTTTACAAAATAAACAAAAATTCGTTAAGTTTTATGATTTGCGTAATACTACTTTTGAAGATATGCAAATTCATAATTTTGAAGGGCATACCAGAGGGTTTGTCAAAATACAAGACGGATGTAATAATTTTTGTGCTTATTGCATTATTCCTTTTATGCGTGGAAATATTCGCAGTAAAGATTTTGATGTGGCAGTAAGTGAGGTTAATTGTCTTGTTAATAATGGATATAAAGAGATCGTTTTAACGGGAATTCATACAGGATCCTATGGGGATGGACTCGATTATGATCTAACGGATTTGATTAGAGAGATTTCTAAGAATCCGCGTTTAGAGAGAATTAGAATTTCATCGATAGAGATAACTGAGTTAGATGATAAATTTATTGGTGAACTTAAAATCAATGAAAAAATATGTAGTCACTTTCATGTTCCGCTTCAAAGTGGGGCTGATCATGTTTTAAAATTGATGAATCGCAAGTATGATATTGCTGGTTATAAAAGAATGGTTGAGAATATTCGAAGTGTAAGAGAAAATGTCAGTATAACTACAGATTTAATTGTCGGTTTCCCAGAGGAAAGTGATGATGATTTTCAAGAAACACTGGTGAATTTGCGAGATATTGGTTTTTCTAAAATTCATACATTTCCATATTCTTTGCGTGATGGAACGAAGGCAGCTACTTTAAAACAAGTTGGCGATTTACAAAAGAAGCAAAGGGTAAAAGAGGTGCTTGCCTTAAGCGATGAACTTGAGCATGCATATTATGAAAAGTTTATTGGGCAAAGAGTTAGAATTTTAGTCGAAGATGGGGTGTCTGGTTTTACTGATAATTATATTAAGGTTGTTTTGGATAAAAAGTGTGATAGTAATACATTAGTTGATGTAGTTATTGAGTCTGTTACTAGTGATAATTGTGTAAATGGTCATGTGTTGTAATTGCAAAAAACTGCGATAATGTTTATAATTTTGTTTATAAGGTGATGATAAGATGAGCATAAAATTAGATAAAGAGTTTGATGAAAAAAATGGGGCAGATAAAGAAACTATAACAGTAGAATTTGAAGAAATTCCGTTTGAAGAAAAAGTTGTACGTAATAATGGCGAAAATATTGGTAATAGTAAGGTTTATTCTAAAAATTTGAAACGTACATTGTTGTTTGCTTCTTATGTATTAGTTGGAACTTTGTGTTATTTAGGTGGGGTATCTCATAAGGATAGTAAGAGTTCGACAATTAATTTTTCTGTTAATACTTTAGATGAATCGTATTTTGATGAGCCTACTTATAATGGTATTTTGTATGAAGTTAAAATGGGTGATACTTTAACGGAGATTGTTTATGGGTATCAAAGTGATGCTAGTAAAGTAGAACAAATTATTTCAGAGATTGAAAGAGTTAATAAGATTCAAGCTAGTCGTTTAAGAGATGGTCAAGTTATTTATTTGTGTGGAGTTCCGTCATCGAAATTAGAAGAATTTGGTTATTCGGATAATTATAATTATTTTGATCCAAGTGTTGAAATTGATATGCGTTTTAGCTTTTTAGAAATGGTGCTTACGAATATTGATGTAGAAGTTGGTGAGGAACTTCGTACTGGATATGATGATGTTGTTGATCGTTACAGGCGATATAAGTATACATATTTGCCTGGAGACGATTCTGCTTTAGATGAAATTATTGAGGATTTGCGTTATCTTTCGGATTCGGCACGGCAATATGGTTTTGATTTTGAAAATAATAAAAAAGCTGTACCATTAAGTGAAGCTATTAACTATAATAAGGAAAATGTGCATAGGTATTAGAATTAGCCAAAAAAGATGGCTAATTTTTTTTATACAATTTGTGTCAACAAGATATGAATTTTGTCAAAATTTGTTGAGGATTTCGTATTAAAATATTAGAATAGAATAGGTAGATGGTATATGGATACACAGAAGTATTTGCAAAAGAAGAAGTCAATATTTTTTATTTCATTGATATTCATAATCATGTGTGTAATATTGACGTTACTTATTGTGAATTATAAAGATGTCAATACAAATGGCGAATTTTACAGTGAAAGTTTACATATTTTGTTTAATAATGGCAATGGGAATCTTAGATATAGTGAATATCCATTAAGTTTTCAACAAGGAGTTGAAAAATCTCCTGATAATATAATAAAAATAGTTAATAACTCAGAGTTTTCAACAGAGTATGTATTGCGCGTGTCAACAAAAAAAGATTACATTGACGCGATGTCGACAGAAAAAATAGCTTTTAGTGTAAATAATCAAGAAGGGACCTTTCTTGGTGATAAAGAAGATGGGGTAATATATACTGATAGTATTGCTCCGGGAGAAGAAAAAAGTATTAATGTTAAATTTTGGGCTAGCAAGGAAAAACTCACCAGTGATGATTTAGACAAGAGTATTGCTCTAGATCTTAAAGTACAAAAAATGAGAGAAATAAATTAAATTTCTCTCATTTTATTTTGGTCTTTAAATGGATTTTTTTTGTCGATTTTATCAGTAAATAATATGCCATCAAGATGATCTAATTCATGTTGGAAAGCGATTGCAATATCTTCACGAACACGTATTTCAAATTCATCGCCATGTTCATCATATGCTCTTAGGCGCATTCTGGCGTAGCGTGGGACGATACCAATAGTTTCACGATTAATAGATAAACATCCTTCTCCTTCACCAACATAAATTAGCTCTTCGGAATGACTTATGACTTTAGGATTGATAATGATATATCGTCCAAATGTTCCGTCTCCGTAATCTTCAGATACGACAAATATTCTTTTCATTATGCCGATTTGACAGAAGGATAAGCCCATGCCAGCTCTTAGATCATATTCTTTAGCTAACTCTTCATTTTGACTCATTTCAAGATAGTCTAAACAATCATAAATGGTTTTGATGGTTGCATCGTCTAAAGGAAATGTTACGTCAACAGATTTCTGATGTAAGCGACGATCTTTTTCATCTAAAATTTTTAAATCTGGTAATTTTTTCATATTACACCCCTCAACAGGTGTTATTGTATCAAAAAATGTCGAAAAAGAAAAGATATCAAGTGAAAGTAAAATTTTTATAATATGGTTTTTTCAAGTTTACTATTTTCGAGTATTTTTATATAATTATTATAATAGAGGTGGATGTGTATGGAGAAGATTAAAGAACTAAGAATGACTTTGATAATATTATTAGTCGGAGTATTCTTTATTAGTGGGTGCTTTTTTAATGATAAACATACCGTCACTTTTAAAACTAATGGTGGGTCAGAAATTAAAAATGTAAGTATTAAGAATGGAGCTAAATTATCAGAAGTTGAAGAACCGACTAAAGATGGCTTTGTATTCGATGGATGGTATTTAGATGGAGAAAAGTATGATTTTGATCGTGAGATTGATAAAGATATCACTTTAGTTGCCAAATGGGTAAAAGATCTTAATGACAATCATAACGATGAAGAAGATGATAATAATACAACTTCTAGTACAACAATAGTAACAACGAAGACAACTACTAGTGCACAATCTAATAAAACTACAAGAACTACTAAGAAGACAACTAGACCGACAACTAAGGCTACTACGACGTCGACAACTACGACAACGACAAAGCCACCTACTACTAATGTAACCACAACAGTGTTAACGACTACTAGATGTGTGAATTTAAAAGTTGAGAAGGTTACTGAAAAAGTGACGAAGACAACGACAAAGCCAACTACAACGACTAAAAGCGTAGAGACAACAACAAAATCTAAAACAGATGCAGACGATGCTGAAAGTAATGGTAAGACATTGCTTGCGGATATATTTTCCAATAAAGATGATGCCGAAAGTGATATAAACAATGAATCTAGTGAAACAGAAGATACTCCAAGTGAAGATGATTTTGAAATAGTTGAATATATTAGAGTTACTAGAACATTAGAAGGAGTTAATGTAATTAGTGAAATTGATGAATCTGATTTATTAAAGATATTAGATAGTGATTTTGCTTTATGGCATATGAATTCGAATCATGGTTTTATTTATCCACTTGCACAAGGAGAAAACATTGATTGCTTCGAATTAAGAGGAGACAGTGATGTTACAAGTTTAACTCTTACTTATGATGGTGCTAGTTATATTTTTGAATATGATGAGGCAAGCAATAATTGGACTATTAAGTATCCAACAGTGTCAGTAGGAACAGGTTTAGATGTTTTATATTATAACAATCTTGAGACCGCTAATAGTGTTGTTAAGAAGGGGGAGACGATTAGGTTACTAGCGGATCAAGTAGTTAAAAATAATCTAATGATACGTGTACCATTCGTGTTAGAGGCAGATAATTATAAAGTTACTAATTCGTCTGGATATTTGTTTAATGTTGAAAATATTGAATATGAGGCGGCAGATGCGTTAATATTTAATAATTTAGTTGTAGATGTCGATTCACTTTTATATATTGGTAATTCTAAGTTTACTAATATTAAATTTAATAATTTAAGTGGCAATATAAAAGGTAATAAAATTGATAAAGCTGAAAATGGGATATTTTCGGAATCTAGTATAATGTCACTTTTATAAAATGAACTAGGGTTAGTTCATTTTTCTTTTTAAAAAGTTATTACAATAGGGAATAATCATGTTATAATTTTTTTATGGGAGTGGTAATATGATTATTGTAGTGTGTGGGCCAACGGCGGTTGGAAAGACTAAGATGAGTGTTGAGTTAGCTAAAATTTATAATGGAGAGATTATTAACGCTGATTCTATGCAGATATATAAGGGATTAGATGTTGGAACTGCAAAAGCAACTAAAAAAGAGATGCAACATATACCACATCATCTTCTTAGTATAAAAGATGTTTTAGATGATTATTCTGTTTTTGACTATCAAAATGATGCAAGAGTTAAGATTGCCGAAATAAAGTCGCGTGGGAAAGTTCCTATTTTAGTTGGCGGGACAGGTTTTTATATAAAGAGTGCACTTTATGATTATGTTTTTGAAGAGGATGAATATGAGCCAAATAGTTATGATGATCTAACTAATGAGGAATTGGTTTTGCAAATTGATGCTTATGAGATGCCTTTAGCTTATGATGTTCATAATCGCAAGCGTCTTGTTCGTCTACTTAATAAGTTAAAGTCAGGATTTGAGCCTAGAGAGGATGAGTATATTCAAGTTTATGATGATGTTGTATTCATCGGGCTTACTACAGATCGAGAAGTTCTTTATGAACGAATTGATAAGCGTTTTGATGAGATGCTTGTCGATTTGATTGACGAGGTAAAACCTTATGCACTTAAGGATGTTCGCAGTAAGGCCTTGATGACAGGAATTGGCTATAAAGAGTTTTATCCTTTTTTTCAAGGTGATAAAAAATTAAGTGAAGTTATTTTAGAATGTAAAAAGAGTTCGCGCAATTATGCAAAACGTCAGTATACGTGGTTTAATAATCAGATGCAGATTAATTGGTTTGATGTTGATTTTAATGATTTTAATAAGACGATAGATGATGTTGCGACATTTATCGATAATTATTTTTAATAAATAAAAGACATAAGTCTTTTTTTTTAGGCGTAAATATATTATAATTTATTTAGAGTAGTTGGGAGTGTTTTAATGAAGTTAAAAGTTAGTAATCGTATGATATCTTATTTATTTGCTTTTTCTAGTATATTGTTAGCTCTGGCTTGTTTTACAATAACAAAGAGTTTTTCAATGCCAGAATCAAGTGAGGGACTAAAAAAATGGAATGTTTATTTAGATGGAACTGATACTAGAGGAAGTAATGGAAATGTAATAGTTTCTCACGATTCTTTTAATGTTAGTCTTGCATTAAGTAATCATAATGAAACATATCAAGTTAATACTAAGATAAAAAATGATGGAGGATTTAATGCCCGACTAGAAAGTATAGATATTACTAATTTAAGTAATATTAAAATAGGTACAAGTTTGAAAACTGGAGTTACTTATTATTTGAGTGATTATGTATCCTTGTCGTTTAAGTATGCTAAAGACAATAAGAGCAATAATGTCTATGTGGATAGTGATGTATTAAAGGATGATTTATTAAAGATGGGGACAAGTAATGATGTCGTTTTGTTAATAAAGTATAAAGATTTAAAAGAGATTAATGCCGATGCTTTAGAAGTTTTTAATGATAATGTTAAAGTAGTATCAGGTGGTAGAGTAATAAGATTTAATGTAAATGTAAGTATGCATTATGTTGAGGCGTATTAATAAAAAGGGATTAGGAGTGATACTATGAAAAAGAATAAAGTAGCTCTTTATTATTCTTTAATTGTGGTGTTGTTAGTTTTAATTGGTATTTCATCTTTCTTATTTAATTATTTTTATAATTTAAGAGGTGAGGATTTATCCTTAGAAGAGATGACGATTAATGAAGCTAATAAGATGAGTTATAATGTTAAATTATTTGATAATGAATTTTTTAAATCGAGTGATGAGGAGACTAATTATGTTTTATCACTTGTCGATAATATAAATACGTATTTTAATTATTCAACGGTATTTTCAAGTCCAGTTGTAGGTGAGTATAGTTATTATGTTAAGGGAAGCGTAATAATGGAAGAAAATGGCGAAAAAGTTAGTAATGAGATATATCGTGGAGATACGGCTTCCTATAACGTAAATGGTAGTGTAATTAATTTATCTTCGTCATTTGATATCGATTTAGATGCTGTTGTAAGGGCATTTAGGGAACAAGTTTTGAATCTTAATTTGAATGTTGATAGTGTTATTAGATATGATGTTGTTTATAGTTATAAAGTCTATAGTGATGAGCTTGCTAAGTCATTAGTCAATAGTAGAACTTTGTCAGTTGTGATACCAGTTAAGGATATTACTAATATAACGATAACTGAAGATGCTGAAGTGATGCGAAAAGAATTTTCTGATCTTAATTTAGATGATAACAAATTATATTTAGCAATATGTTTAGAATTTATTGGAGCAATATTAATATTCGTGTTATTGATTGCCTTATTGGTACGAAGGATTAATGGACAGGTAAGTGTTTATGAAGATGCACTAGAGAAACTTTTAAATAAATACGATAGTCATTTAGTATATTTAAAAGAACTTCCTGATTTGGCAGATTATAATGTATTATTTGTCGAGGAAATGGAAGACTTACTGGCTACTTCTAAGAAGACTAAGACGCCAATTAGTTACATTGAAGTTGTTGATAAGCATGAGGCAACATTTATGGTGCTATTAGATAAACAAGTTTATGTCTATAAATTCAGTAGTAAAAATGTTTAGAATCTATAAATTTAGATTCTTTTTTTCTTCTATTTTTAGTATAATTTATGTGGGGATTTATATGATAAGAATTAAAGAATATTTATTAGAAGATAAAAGAGTTAGTAAAGATATGCGAATTTTAGTTGTTAGTGATGTTCATAGTGATGTTGCTAAACTAGAGAGGGTAGCAAGGTTGCTAGAAGATTATCCAGTTGATTTGATTTTATTTCCAGGAGATGTATTTGATACTTTTGATAATAAAAATAATACACAGGTTTGTGATATTATTGGGGATATGAGGAAAAGTTCTAACGTTGTCGTTGGGCGAGGTAATCATGATTTATTGATTATTAGAGAAAATTATCTTTATGTAAATAATGATTATAGATATTTTTCGTATTTAGAAAACGAGTGCAATGTCAAGACGATTTTAGCTGATGAAGTTTTGGATATTGATGGGGTAGAGATAGTATCTTTAGCACTTCCATTCAGTTGGTATAAGTATGATAAAGAGAGTAAAGTGGCATTCAAAGGATATTTGGATACATATTTTTCTAAACATGATTTTGATGATAAAATGCGAATTATGTTGCTGCATTCGGCAAATGGCTTACTAGATACTTCGGGACTTAGCGAAGAAGTGGATAAGATTAATTTAATTGTTTCAGGTCATAATCATGCAGGATTGTTACCTGACTTTTTACAACCGCTTCCACATAATCGTGGTTTAATTGGGCCGAATATGCGTTTTTTTATGCCTAATTCGTATGGGTATTTTACTAAGGGAGATACTAGTTTAGTTATGTCTAGTGGACTAACGAAAATGGGTGTATCTCACAGTGCTCCTTTTATAACTAAGTTAACTAATAAGCTCTTGGGGAGTGACGTTGATTTAATTAATTTAAGTAAGGGAGACGAACATAAACTGGTCTTAAAGAATGTTGTCACAATAAGGAAGTAATATCATACTATATATTGAGGTGGATATATGGAACTTAATGATGGACTTTTTAATAAGATTGAAAAGAAGACTAATGTTAGTAAGGAGAGTATTTTAAATATTGCATCGCGTTTAAATGAGGGGAATATGAAAGACCCAGGTACTTTGAGTGATGTTATTAAAGAACTTTCTAATCTAACAGGAAAGAAAGTCAGTAAAGAAAAAGAAGACAAGATAATCGAACTTATTTTAAATGATAAGGTTCCGAAAAACGTAGATAAAATGTTTTAAATCTGGTATACTTGTAATAGTAGGAGTTGATATCATGTTGTTCACTGATGAAGTAAAAGGAATGGATGAACTTATTTTAAAATTAGAAGAGACGGATCAAGATTTTGGCAAAATAAAGGTTGCTGTTGTGGGCTTTATTTTCGATAAAAATAATCAGCTTATACTTAATCGCCGTGGTCCTGGAGCTCGTGATGAGGTTGGAATGCTACAAGCCATTGGTGGATCAGTTAATAAAAGTGATCAAGATTTTCGTCAAGCGCTTTTAAGAGAATTAAAAGAAGAAGCTGGAGTTAATGCCGAGTATAAAATAGGAGAGTTTTTAGGAGCTCAACTAGATGGTAAAACTGATCGTGACTCGGGAGAGTATATTAATTGGATTATTTTAGGATATAAGGTTTTTCTTGTCAGTGGGGAAGTTGAGAATATGGAACCAGATCGTTCGATAGGTTTTGAGCGAGGAAATTTAGATAGCTTTGATGAATCTGAAGTATCAGTAGTAGCATATAACTTTATTAGCATGATGCGTGAGAGTTAATTATGGCAATATGTCGAAATTGTGGAAAGGATATAGAAGTAGTTGGAGTTCTGTGCCCTAACTGTCATACTAAAGTTATGGCTTCTTCGATAACTGATAAGGAAAGTGTTAAACACTTTAAGATGGATTATGACGCACGAAGTAACTCGCTTTTACTTTTATGTGTGGTTGTTCCGATAGTTGGGTATGTTTATTATTTTCTTAATCGAAGTGAACGGAGACTTGCTAGTTCTAGTGCTCTTACAGGGGCTTTAATTGGAACAGTTATAATACTATTTTTTTTATCAGTATATTTAATGATAAAGTTATTTTAATACATGAAATAGTTCATGTGTTTTTTTGACAATATTTTCATATATTTATTATATAATTATTTTTAAATATTTTGGGATTGTTGACTTATT
>CATNCE010000036.1 GCA_950097225.1 uncultured Bacilli bacterium | reverse complement strand
AATATACAAAAAAGTTAGTTGGGGATGATGAAGTAATGAAGAAAGTAGGAAAGAGATTAGAACAACTAAGTGAAGACGAAAATATAATAGGTTTATATGATGCAGAAGAGGAAGCAAGAAAAGTAGAGTTAACAAAGTTAGAAAATGCCAAAGAAGAAGGAATAGAACAAAAAACTAAGGAAATTATAAACAACTTACATTTGAAAAATTATTCTTTAGAAGATATAGCAAGTATAGTATCTTTATCCATTGAAGAAGTTAAGAGACTACTAAATACCGAGTAAAAAATGTCAAATAATGGTAAAAAAATTAGCAATAAAATAAAGTTTATAGTATAATTAAGATAGATTAGAGGATGATTTTATGAATCGTGAAATATTAGAGAATAATGGGGTTGATATAACTGCTGCTTTAGCATTATTAGGCGATATGGATATGTATAACGAGACACTAGCCGAATTTCTAGAAGAGTCTAAAACTCGTTTGCCTAACATAATCAATTATTATAATGCGCAGGACATGTCTAATTATAGCATCTTAGTTCATGCCATGAAAAGTGACTCTAAGTACTTAGGATTCTCACGATTAGCAGAGTTATCATATAACCATGAAATGGCAAGTAAAGAGGGAAACGTTGACTATGTTTCTATGCATATAAATGAACTTATTGAAGAGGCTAATCGCATCATTGGAATTGCTACAAAATATTTGGAGGGATAAATTATGGAACTTCCTAACGTGATTTCACAAATACCAAAATTTATTGGTGAGATGATCTCTGCTATTTATTGTGTCAATAAAAATAGTAATATAGCTTATAAAGTAACTTATACAGGAACAGAACTTAAGGTTTTAGCTAGGACTACATATCAAGAATGGTTAGCAGCATTTCCTGTACCAAATGTCGATACATTGCCTGCTGATGGCAACTATGTAGATGCAATTAATGTCTATGTTTATACTGCAACGTTTGAAGATTATCAAATAATTATTCTATGCAATTGTCAAAAGGAAAAAGTAGAGGGAACTACTGAAGCATCAACCAAGTACACTTTATTAGTAGCTGATGATTCGCCAGTAATAACTAAATTTTTTACCAAAACTTTTGAATCAGACTTCAATATTCTTGTTGCCTCTGATGGAAATGAAGCAATAAAATTAATTGAAGAAAATATCGATAACAACCTCGTAGGAGCTTTTATCGACTTGCAAATGCCAGTAAAAACAGGCTATGAAGTTTTAGAATACATGAAAGAGCATAATCTATATGCTAAAGTACCCGTATCAGTTATCTCTGGTGAAGATACAGAAGATGGAATTAAAAGAGCAACAGCATATGGTATCGTTGATATGTTGCAAAAACCATTCAACGCTGAGGCTGCTCGCTCTATTGTTAATAAAACTATATCATTTAGTCCTAATTATAAGGTATCTGAAATATGATATCTTTTTTATTAAAAGAAAATGTGTTAATATAAGACACAAATGAGGTGTATTTTATGCAAAAAATTATTATCATCAAATATGCAGAATTATCTACTAAAAAAGATAATATTAACTTTTTTCTATCGACATTGAAAGAAAATTTAAAGGCATCACTGCGTGATTATAAGGTTAACATCACTTATGATAAAGGACGCATGTTCATTAATGGTCCTGAAGAGAACTTTGATTTAATAACTGATAAGTTAACTAAGACATTTGGTATTCACGAAATAAATATAGGTTACGAACTTGAAAATAATAATCTAGACAACATTTCGGCGTCTTTAATTGAACTAATAAAAGATAAAGATATAACAACATTTAAAATAAATGCCAAAAGAAGTGACAAAAACTATGGGATTACTTCTCCAGAAATTGCCAGAATATTAGGAGGAATAGTCTTAAAAAATAAAGAAAATGTTAGTGTTGATGTTCATAATCCCAGTACAATTATCAATATTGAAATTCGTTATCAGCATGCATATATTTACTTTGATAAAATAAAAGGAATAGGGGGCTACCCTGTTGGTGTTGCTGGGAAATCCCTTCTAATGTTATCAGGAGGCATCGATTCGCCTGTAGCAGGATATTTAGCAATGAAACGTGGGGTACGCTTAGAATGTATTTATTTTGAAAGTCCACCACATACTAGTGTTGCTGCAAAAAATAAAGTTATTTCCTTAGCTAAAACTTTAGCTGATTACTCAGGGTATGTAAAACTTCACGTTGTCAACTTCACGGCTATTCAAGAAGCTATATTAAAAAATTGTCCACATGAGTATCTTATAACTATCATGCGCCGAATGATGTATCGTATAAGTGAACGAATAGCTAAAAAGCATAATTGTAAAGCTATAATAAATGGTGAATCGATTGGACAGGTTGCTAGTCAAACATTAACTAGTATGTCTTGTATCAATTGTGTTACTTCAATGCCTGTTATTCGTCCCGTTGCCTGTTTAGATAAATTAGATATTATTGAAATAGCTAAGAAAATATCTACTTATGAAATATCTATTCAACCATATGAGGACTGTTGTACAATCTTTGTTCCTGAGCATCCCATTATTAATCCAACTCGTGAATGCTGTGAGACTTATGAAGAGTACTTTGACTTTGCACCATTATTAAATGATGCTATTAACTCTGAAGAAGTAATCAAAGTAGAAAATAAAATCAGTGAAGAATATAGTGATATTCTCTAATAAATAATAAACATCTTGTATAAAGGATGTTTTTTTTATATAATCATAATAGGTGATAATATGAATATTAAGGTGATTATAGTGTGGGGACTAGCTGTATTAATTTTTGCAGGAATTGGACTATTTGGATATTTAAATCAAAATTTATTATATGCAACAGATGAGAACTTTACTCCTAAAAATGATACAGAAATATTACATACTTGTAAATCAACACTGGAGTTTGGAGAAAGTCTATATCGTTTTTCTGTTAAAGATGAAGTAATTGATCGCCTTGCTATAACTTATAAGTCGACTACTGAGAACATTGAATTATACGAATCAGCATCGAATATAAATCGAGCTATTATGGAAGGTATAAATGGAGTGACAAGCGCTATGAGTGGTGGAATAGCTGATTTTTCCCTGACAATTAATGTCAATGTAACAGACTACGATAAAGAAAAAATTGAAGAAATGACTAATGATTTTACCAAATTATTGATGGTTATTGACTCCATAAGTAGCTATGATGTCTATAATCAGGCTCTAGCTCAACTTAATACTACCTATACATGTGAATAAATATTGTCAAAAAAGCCCATAATATAAGTGGGTGTTAAATTATGTTTAATAAAACTAGTGAATTAAAAGAAAAAAGCGAATTTGATCGCATAAAAAAAGATTATACTAATAATTACGGCTATAATATTGGATTAAATAGCTATGCCAGTAAAAGAACTAATGATAAGCTTGATAATTTTAACAAAGGCAATATCATTATGAAAAAAAGATAAGTATAATCTTTTTTTTTATGTTATAATACCTTTGAAAGGGTGAATAATAAATGAAAATATTAACAGTTAACGCTGGTAGTTCATCGCTTAAATTTAATTGTATTGAACTTCCAAGTGAAAAAGAATTAATCTCTGGTTATTTTGAGAGAATAGGAATGGGAGAAAGTTTCTATAGTATCAAAATCAATGGAGAAAAGACTAAAAAACAAGCTGAATTAAACAGCCATACTGATGCAGTTAATTTCTTAAAAGAAGAATTAATTAGTAATAATATTGTTGCATCTTTAGACGAAATTGATGGAGTAGGACATCGTTTAGTACATGGTGGAGATCGCTTTAAAGATTCAGTATTACTAACTGATGAAGTAATCAAAGAATGTGAAAAATTTAATGATTTAGCACCATTACATAATCCAGCTATGCTAACATGTATTCGTGCATTTGCATCAGCTATGCCATCAACACCAATGGTTGGTGTATTCGATACATCTTTCCATCAAACAATACCAGAAATAAATTTCTTGTACTCTGTACCATATAGTTGGTATAAAGATTATGGAATAAGAAAATATGGTTTCCATGGAACTAGTCATAAATACATAACTAAAACTATGAAAGGTATATTAGGACGTGATAGTATTAATATTATCAATTGTCATATTGGATCAGGTTCTAGTATTTGCTGTATTAAAGATTCTAAAAGTATTAATACGACAATGGGATTTAGTCCAAATGCCGGTTTAATTATGGGAACTCGTTCAGGAGATATTGATTATTCTGTTATACCATTTATCATGAATAAAACAGGTAAAAATATCACTGAAATAGATAATATCTTAAATAAAGAAAGTGGACTTATTGGTATAAGTGAAAAATATTCTGACCATCGTGATATTGAAAATGCTATGGCTGAAGGAGATCAACAAGCTATTTTAGCTAATGATATGTGTGCTAATCGCATTGTTGAATACATTGCTAAATACTATGTTGAATTAGACGGAAAAGTAGATGCTTTAGTATTCACAGCTGGTTTAGGAGAAAATGCACGTGAATTTAGAGAACAAATTGTTGGCAAATTAGGTTCATTAGGAATTAAGATTGATGCTGATAAGAATATGAATGTAGCAAGTTATTGTGAAATTCATGAAGGAGTTATCTCATCATCTGATTCTTCTATTCCCGTATATGTTATTCCAACAAATGAAGAATTAATGATTGCATTAGACACATTTGCTATTATAAATAATTAATAAAAAAAGGGTAGTGATATCTTGTTAAATTCAATATATAAACAAATCATCAAGAAGATAAAAGAATATGATGTAATTGTAATCGCTCGTCATATCGGACCCGATCCTGACGCTGTTGCTTCACAAATAGCCCTTAGGGATATGATAAAATATAATTTTCCGAATAAGACTGTTTATGCCATCGGTAATAGTGTTGCTAAGTTTAAATATTTAGGAACTCTAGATAAAATAGATGATACGACACTTGAACATGCTTTACTTATTATAACTGATGTTCCTAAGTTTGAACGAGTTGATGGAGCTAATAAAACAAGTTATGACTATACCATAAAAATAGATCATCATCCATGTGATGAAAAAGTATGCGATATTGAACTTGTTGATACAACGGCCTCAAGCGCCTCCCAGTTAATTGCTGAATTAGTTTATAATACTCGTATTAAGATAAATTCGGATATTGCAAGTAAGCTGTTTACTGGAATTATTGCCGATTCGGATCGCTTCTTACTAAGTTATACGACTTCAAAGACTATCGAGTTGTGTGCTAAATTGCTTAATGATTATAAATTTGATTTAATGACACTTTATAATAACCTATATGAGCGCGGTATAAACGAAAGAAAATTTGAAGCATATTTAATCAATAACATAAATATTACCGAAAATGGGTTTGGTTATTTAAAGATTGATAATGAAACTATAAAAGAATACAATGTTGATGCTTCAACTGCAGCTAATTTAGTTAACAATCTAAATTTTATAAAGGAACTTCGCGTGTGGGCTTTCGCGTCCTATGACGAAAAAAATGCTCTTTATAAAATTAATATTCGCAGTCGTGGTATAACAATTAATGATGTTGCCGAAGAGTTCAATGGTGGAGGACACAAATTTGCATCAGGAGCTCGCCTAAAGACTGAAGAAGAAGTAGATGCATTATTTAATGCATTAGATCAAAAATGTTTAGAATCAATGAATTAAAAGAAGAATTAAGTTTCTTCTCAGACTGTTGACAAAGTAAATTTTTGTTAATGGTCTTTTATTTTTGATGAATATATAGTATAATGAAAATGTAAGGTTGCTTTATAATATCCAAAATTTAAAGCTTACTAAACCTTACTTTTTTTATGGTTATTTGATATAATTATATTGGATATTATAAGGAAAGTAAGTGATAAAAATGATGATGAGACAAACATATAGAAACGATTGCATAATATTAAAAACATTAGAAGATTTAGTACCAAAGGAACACTTAGTTAGAAAACTAGATACAGTTATTGATTTAAGTTTTATCGAAGATGAAGCTGAATCATTATACAGTACATTAGGAAAACCAAGTATACCACCTATGGTACTTTTTAAATTGTTAATAATAAATTACATATTTGGAATAAATAGCATGAGAAAAACATGTGAGGAATGTAAGGTAAACATAGCATACAGATGGTATTTGGGATTATCAATAGATGATAAAATACCAGATTATAGTACATGGAGTCAAAATTATATAAGAAGATATAGAGGAACAAAAATATTTGATACAATCTTTAAAAAAATATTAAAACAAGCAATGAAGTATAAAATGGTAGAAATGAAAATAGTATTTGGAGACGGAACACACCAAAAGGCAAGTGCCAATAAAAATAAATATCAAGATGTGGAAGTTGAAATAGAAGCAAAATCATATGACGAACAACTATTAAAAGAAATAAATGAGCTAAGGAAAGAATTAAAGAAAAAGCCATTTGAAAATATTGAAAAAATAGAAAAAGATTTTGACGAAGAAACAGGAGAAGAAATCGAAATTAAGAAAAAGAAACATATAAAAGCGAGTATAACAGATCCAGGGGCAGGATATTACCATAAAGGAGAACATGAAAAATGTTTTGCATATACACACCAAGCTTTTAGTGATGAAAATGGATTCGTAGTAGCTTGTTCAACGAATCCGGGGAATATGCACGACAGTGTTGCATTTGAAGGCATATTTGAAGAATTAATGGAAAAATATAAAGATGAAATTGACAATATATGTTTAGATTCTGGATATAATACTCCAGCAATTTGTAAAAAAATCGAAGATTCTGGAAAAGAAGCATTAATGCCATATTCAAGACCAAAAGGTCGAAAAGATAAGGAAATATTTAGTAAAAAAGAATATGAATACAACAAAGAATTAGATTGTTATGTATGTCCAATAGGAGAAATATTAGAATTAAAAACAGTGGATAAACAAGGATATAAAATATACAAGTCGAATAGAAAAAGCTGTGCAACATGTCCATTGAAAGAAAAATGTACAAAAAGTAAGAATAATCAAAAAGTGATAACTAGACATATATGGCAAAATCAAAAAGACGAAGTAAATAATCGTAGGTATGAGAATAAATTTAAAGAAGAATATCCTAAAAGAAAGCAAACGGTTGAACGAATCTTTGCTGATTGTAAAGAACAACATGGGCTTAGATATTCAAGAGTACGAGGATTAGAAAAAAATTCTAATCAAGCACTCTTAATTTTTGCATGTCATAATTTAAAAAAAATGGCATTATGGAGAACAAAAAATAATAAAAAAAGAGGAGAATCTATCAAAAATAACATTTGTAATTGTATTTTATCGTTAATAAGGCAAACAAAAAGAGCATTATTTAATAATAATACCCTTTTGTCAACAGTCTGAGTCTTCTAAATTAGAAGACTTTTTTATCTTTCATATAAATAATAAACGACATATTTACCTTCATATTTCTGGCGAAAAGAAGCTATAACCCTATAATTTTCCTTATCTAGAAAATCTTTTTTATCACGAGTCACCACATAATGAGGTCTTTTCTCCTTAATATAGGCATTTTGAGTATCTAACATAATCGGATAGTTTTCATAACTAAAATTATTGCGCATAAAGTAATAACAATCGGGTAAAGTTTCTGTCGTTAAATAAAAACCACCATCTAAGAACTCATAATTTAAAATAGACTTATCACCACTTGCATTTATAATTTTAGCAAACTCATATTGAGCATATTCACTTTTACTTTTTAAAAGGTAATCCATATTATCAGATATTAAGATTACTAGAATCAATAAACCTAAAATCAAACTTGCATTTTTAATAAAATTAACTTCTATCTTATATCTATTCAACAATCTATTAATTAAAAGTACACCTAAAATCATAAAAGGGGTAATTATAAACGAATAGTAAAAATAGTTTGTTCCGCCAATAAATGTTCCTAACCCCATGAATAAAAAGGAAACCAAAATAATCCACTTAGCATACTTATTTTTAAATTCATTTCTTTTAAATAAATAATAAATACCAGGAATTAAAATCAGAATAAGAAAACCAATATTGCTTACTAAATTATAAAATAATAAACCAAAAGATTTACCGATCTTAGCTAATGCCGAACTCTCATTTGCATATGAAGTCATATTTACTAAGAAATAAATATCTATGACACTTTTAAGCGCGTCATTTATAATGAAGAAAACTGCAACAGGAATTGTTACTATTAACATTCCCAAGAGAAAATATACACAATTTAAAAATGCCTCTTTTATTTTCTTTTTACTTAAACTAATAAAGAAAAGTGATGCCGCCAAAATAAAATGAAAACCAAGTAAACTATATTTTATCCACAAGATACATCCTGCCATTATACCATTAATTATTATTTCCTTTTTTGTTATGGTATCATCTTTTAAATATTTAAAGAAAGAATATATACTATACATAAAGAAGGGAAGACATAACTCCTCAGCACTTCCACCATGTCCAAATGGTTTAAGTGTTATAATTGTAAACATCAAAATTGCACTATAACTAGTTAAATATTTATTATCATAAAATAAATTGACACATTTACGAACATAATATAAAAATATCGATAAAGAGATTATTTCTAATAGGTAAGCTCCAATAAATGTAGTATCACTTATAAGTGCTGCTAAAGCGTAGAGAAAGTATAATATTGGTCCTTTTTGTTCAAATAAATCTTTATAGGGAATAAGTCCATTTAATAAACCTCTTCCCATAGTAACAAAAGCATTGGCATCATACCAATCATTAAATTTATACAAAGGTGAATTCTTACTACCAATTGTAACAAATAATGTCACAATAAAGATAATAGCTAGAATATCCTTATGTTTATTAAAAAAATTTTTCATATGTGACTCCTTACAGATAATATATCAAAAACAAGCAGATAATAAAATGATATTCATTCTTACTAGTGTAAAATAATGAAAACTTTAGTATAATAGAAGCAGGTGATATTTAATGAATAACTTACGTGTTGTATTTATGGGAACTCCTGACTTTGCTGTTCCTGTTTTAGAAAAATTAATTGAAGAAACAAATGTTGTCTTAGTAGTAACTCAACCAGATGCCTATGTTGGTCGCAAAAAAGTTTTAACTAAGAGTCCAGTTCGCATTTTAGCAGAAGAACATAACATTGAAGTATTTACTCCCGATAAACTAAGAAATGAATACGAATATGTCCTTAACTTTAAACCAGATATCATTATTACTTGTGCATTTGGACAAATTGTTCCAAAACAAATTCTTGATTACCCAGAACATGGTTGTATCAATGTTCATGCCTCTCTTTTACCTAAATATCGTGGGGCTTCTCCAATTAGTGCTGCTATTAGAGAAGGAGAAGAAAAAACGGGTATAACTATAATGTATATGGATGAGGGGATAGATACTGGTAATATCATCCAAGCTAAAGAAATACCTATTTTAGAAGATGATACTTTAGGAACTTTAAGTGCAAAGTTATCAGTCTTAGGAGCCGAGACCCTTATAAAAACTCTACCAAGAATTATAGAATGTGAAAACTTTGATATTCCTCAAGATCATGAAAGTGCCACATATTATAAAATTCTTAAAAGAGAAGATGAACGCATCGATTTTAATAAAAGTCGTTTAGAAGTTTATAACTTCATAAGGAGCTTAAATCCATCACCAATGTCCAATACTATTATTGCTGGTAGTGAATGGAAAATTATAGAATCAACAATTGGTTCAGAAAAAAAATGCGATATAGGTGTTATAACTTCTGTTAATAAAGATAGTTTTGGAATAGGTTGTCTTGATGGTGAAATATTGATCACTAAAGTAAAATTAGCTGGCAAAAAAGAAATGTTCGTTCGCGACTTATTTAATGGTTATGATAAATCTAAATTATTAGGAGTAAAAGTAGGTGAGTAAATGAAAAAAGAGCAAGAATCAGAACAAACAGAAGAAAAAGTAAGTAAATGGTCCCTTATAAAATATAACTATCAAAACAATCCACCATTTAAAGCTTTAATTAAATTACTTGGTTATTTTGTCTTTTTCATTGTAATTATTTCTGTTGTGGCAATTGGCAATGACTCAGTTCAAGATAGTAAACCACAATATAAAGAGTCAACTACAAATAAAATAAACGAGAAAAATTATCACGATATGTTAGAAGACTTGCGTACGACTACTAAAAGTATTAACTACGAAATAACTATAGGAGATAATAAATACTTACTTACAGAAAATATTACCGATAGTGAAGTTACTGGCTTACTAGAAAATAAAGACAATATAATTAAATTTTCAATAAAGGATAACATTATTTATGAGATTAAGTTAAACGAATATATTCCAAACAGTGAAATATTTGCTAATTTTAATGGAACATATATTAACATAATATCCCTAATTGACTTAATATCAGCTAACAAAGCTACTAAGATGCTAGAAAATGATTGTGTCGTTTACAACTATGTGATTGATGAAAATACCTTTGCTGTAACAACTAAAGATAGTATAATAACAAATATTGTTATTAATTCCGAAGGTACCATTTATGATATTAAAGTAGAAACGGAAGATTAACATGAAAATTTTTGTTAACGCTCTTACGATAATTCGTATTTTAGCTACGATAATTCTTCCTTTATTATGGATATATATCCCGCCTATATATTTACTTATCTTTGTTATCATTATCTTACTAACTGATGTTTTTGATGGAGTACTTGCTCGTAGGTTTCATGTCCAAAGCTTATTCGGAACTCTGATGGATGCAATAGCTGATAAAATATTCGGAATTATCTTATTGTTAATAATTGCTAGCTACCATAAGTTATTTTATATTATATTGACATTAGAACTCCTTATTGCTTTTATTAATTTTATATCATTTTTTTACGGAGCAACGACTAAGTCTTCTATTTTGGGAAAGATAAAAATGTGGTTTTTAGGAATAGCTGCAGCTTGTGGAATCATTTATATATTTCGTCCAACTTTAGCAACAATTATAAAGTTTTGTCCATATCTTTTTAATAATATCGAGTTAATCATTTATATCGTCGTAGGAATATCTTCTGGGGCACAAATAATGGTATTCTTTGATTACGCTATAAATATTTTTAAAGAATTAAAGGGTAAAAAACAAAAAATTCACTTAAGTCTAAAGACGGATAAAGAATTAAAGTATAATCTCTTTAACACCGAATTCTATTTAGAACACAAAGATGATGTATATTCAAACTTATTATTTAAAGACTAAAATCCTTACATTAAAGGATTTTTATTTGTTTTTTATATAACAATAGACGACAAAATACTACACCATAAACGTTGTAAGCAAAATGGACTTTATGATACAATACTAATAGAATAGGAATGTTGTCTATGAGTAAGAAAAGTCTACTATTTTTAAGTATCATGCTTTTAATAATCGGATTTGCTAGTGTAGCAACAAATCTAATAATAAATAATACTTTGAATATAGGTTTTAATAATACATTCTTGAATGATGTCGTATTTATAAAAACAAAAACTGAGGGAAATGCTAGTATAAGTGAAGACGGAAAAACAATCACATATGATGCCAAGAAAATAAGCACAATAAATGAAGAAGCAAATCTAACATTCTGGGTTAAAAATAAAAATACTCAGTATGATGCCGATGTAACAATCAATTGTAGTTTAAATGATAATTCAAGTGACTTAGCTGATTTAGTAGATATAACAATAGAACCAGATAAATTTACATTAGTATCTAATGAGGTAAAAACTGGAGAAGTAAAAGTAAAGTTAAAAAGTGTAGTAACAGAAGAAAAGTCTGGAACATTCACTTGTGAGTTAGTGGCAACACCAAGTGAAAGAGAAGAGCCAGGAGCTATAACTGATACCTGTATAGATGATTTAAATGGAGCAGAACCTGTAATAAATGGTGAATTAATTCCCGTTGAATTATCAAATAATGGCGAAGTTACATATTCTGATGAGAGTGAGTCTTGGTATAACTATTGTGAACAAAAATGGGCCAATGCAGTAATATTAGTCAATAGTCCAAGT
>CATNCE010000035.1 GCA_950097225.1 uncultured Bacilli bacterium | reverse complement strand
AACCTATTATATTTTCGTCTTCACTTAGTTGTTCTAATCTCTTTCCTACTTTCTTCATTACTTCATCATCCCCAACTAACTTTTTTGTATATTCGGTTGTCTCTGCTATTAACATTAAACAATATCTTTCAAACTTACTTAGCTCTTTTACGTCTTTATCATAACACTCATCTTTTATATATGGAAGACACACATGATATATACTATAATTTATCTCTTTGTGTATTTCATGGGTTGTCTTCTCCATCATAACAAATTCATATATCTCTTGTTTATTATCAAACAAATAGAAATTATCAAAATTAATCTGGATTACACTTTTTTCTTTTGCATACCCTTCATTCTTATTATACAACTTTGATCCTATCTGATAGGTGTATGTCTTATTCTTTGTAAATACTCCCTTGTAATAATCCTTATTGGCTTCAATATTAATATATCTACTCCCAACACTTACTATTATATCACTTTGCATTCTCTTTGCATTCTTTCCACTAACGATATGTTCTGAATTCAATACTTGCATATCATCTAAATCATCCATAGGTATTTTAGTTATCTCATTTATAAGTGTCTTCAAATAATCTAAATTATCTGGATTTAACATGATAGCTTTAAAGGTAAAATCATATACTGCAGGTATTAATGTTTTAATAGTAGCATCCTCCTTTCTACTATTCTTATACACGCCCCATTTTATCTTTACTTCTTTTTATAATAAAAAAATTGAAAAAAGTCTTTATTTATCGGTGTATTTGGAAAAACAGAATAAATCTACTACTAATTTACTGCTCTTTAAAATTTTTCACTTTCAAGATAAAAAGATTTTTTAATATAGTAGTGATATAATATAAAGTAATGGAGGATTTTATGAAAAAGATTATTAAATATATAGATTGTGATGGAGTAATACTTGATACTGAATTTGGTTTATTTGATGAATATAATAGACTTAAAAATACGGGAGCAAACATAAAAAGACTAACTTATTTACAGCAATTAGATTGGCGAGGATGGATAAGACAAGCAAAGATTATTAATGATGCAATCTCTATAATAAAAGAAAATAATCCAAATGATGCTGAAATTTTAACAAAAGTCCATTCTTTATCAGAAGGATTAGCAAAGATAGAATATTTTAGGGAATTAGGTATTAAAAACAATATTATTTTAGTTCCAAATGATTTAAGAAAAAGTAGTGTGGTTCAGGCGAAAGGAAACCTACTTGTTGATGATTCGATTAAAAATCTTGATGATTGGTTTGCTCATGATGGTATATCATTATTTTTTAACGCAGATGGTAAAAATGAAAGTATATTTAAAGAACAAATTACAACAAATAACCAATATCCCTTAATTTCTACTTTGGAGTCTGTTTTTTCTAGTGAAACTGATAAATATTGTAAACAATTAATATTAAAAAAATAATTTTTTTGTAAATTAAAGTTAATAGTCCATTGATTCCTATACTACATGTTATAAGTGGTATAAAAGATATTTATATTTCTGAAAATGATAATATACCCTATTCTGAAGGATATATTTCAAAAGAGGAGATAGACAAATATATTAAAGAATTTAATATAAAAATGAATTCTAATCCTAATTTTAAATTAAATGATGGACGAACTTGGAAACTATAATAAAATTGTATTTAAAGTTAATTATAAGGTAGTAAAAAAGACTATATTTTGAACTGAAGCGAGCCCCATTTCGGGTACTTTATAAAAAAAGATCAAAATTGATCTTTACTGGCACCAAGTAAATACTCTTGGTTCTGATGATAAATAAGTTATTTCACTAGAGAATGGTTTGCGGATCACCTTTACTTTGCTTTTAGTGCTACAGTCATCATAGTAATAGATTATTCCATCATCTGTAACTTCTAATTCGTTAGCTTCTAAACTGGCGATTTCATCATGTCTGTTAGCATCTATAATTAAGACATTATCGTAAAGATAATAATTGTCATTAATTATTCCCTTGATTATAAACATTGTCTGATATTTACTTATAATAAAACTAGATATATCTTTTCCTAAATTTTTATCTTCAAATATTGCCTTATTATTGCTTACTAAGTCTAGAAAATACTCCCCTGTGCTAACATTTTTATTCAAGATAAATTGATATGTCTTTTTATCTAATAATATACTCAAATTACATCCTTCTTGACATAGAGAATTAATACTTACATCGGCATTTAAGGTAAGGCTTGTGAATGTTAGATGAGAAGTGTCATACTCCTTATGATTTTTAGATTGAAGTAATAGCTCACTTCCCTTATTTAAAATATCCGAAGATGTTGCCATACTATATGAAGACGTTATTATTTCGATGCCAATAATTGATATGATAAGGGCTAAAATAACAACAGAAAAAGCGACAACACTGCTTGGACGATGAAAATTATTATTACTATTTTTCATAAATAAACCTCCTATTGCAACCTTAAAATATAATCAGTTTGATACTTGATAAAACCATTATGTTCTAATAGTTCAATTATTCTACTATTATTTGGGTATAAACCTATTTCAATATTTCTAGTAGTTAAATTTTTAACTAAAGATAATAAATCACTTATTACACTGTTAGAGTCCCCATATAGATTAGATAAATAAAGGGAATTGCTTACAATACTAAAGCGAACTGTGCCAATTACTTGATTGGCGTTGTCTCTAATAACGGCAACATTTGTATTTTCAAGATGAACCGAATCTGGACTTGGAATATCGATATTAACGCCTGTTGCAATATTGCTTTTTACTTCTTCTACTAAGTTATTATATATAAATGTTTTTACATCCTCGCTTTTATCATTTAAAGCTATATTGGGCTTTATTAACTCTATTTTATCTTGGCGACGAAGATTTATAAGGTTTATATAATTACACTTAAATCCATTTTCTAACATTATTTGATGCATTAATCTACTATATGGAAAGTTATCATAAATTATATTAATTCCACGTTCGTCTTTTCGCAATTCCCGGATCGTGAAACTAACTAAATCCTTTATTTCCAGGATATCTTCGTGCGTAATCGCAATTTTCTCCAAGTAGTAATTATGTTTAATAATAGATGTGATAATGAGAGATGAGATCTTATTATCTCTTAAATAGGCACATATAACTTTGGTATCGTCTAAATCCTGATATAAAGTTGTAATGGCATTCTTATTTAATACCCCAATATGATCGTAAAACTCATGAATCAATCCGATATCGTCTTTAGTCAAAACTCTTAACATGTTACCACTTCCTAGTATATGTAAATTATAGCATATAATGAAGCTTAAAGATACAAAAAAGACAAGAATTATTAATCTTGTCTCTCTCCTTCAGTTAACATTGTTGTGATGAATATTCCATATCCTTTTTTTACATTTTCAACGACAACATGGGTTACAGCGCCAATTATTTTGCCATCTTGCATGATTGGTGAACCACTCATACCTTGAACGATTCCACCAGTTTTCTTAAGTAATTCTTCATCATCGATTTCAAAATAGAGATTTTTTATCTTTGATGATTTGTCTACTTTGGTAATATTAATAGAATACTCAATTATTTGTTCATCCTCAGTAACTGTAAGAATTGTGGCCTTTCCAGTTTTTATTTCATCAGGCTCTCCTACTTTGACAGTTTCTTTAGTAAGAGGAGTTGTATATTCGCCATATATACCATAGGTGGTATTTTTCTTTATGCTTCCATACTTGTTATTGTAAAAGAATTTAGCATTTTTAGTTCCGGGATTTCCGTTAGTTGATCGATCGATGCTCGAAACGTTACTTTGATAGATAGAACCTGTCCTTACTTCAACCTTTGATGAAGTTGTACTTTCCAATATTTCATGGCCTAAAGCTCCATAAACTTTAGATTCCGGATCAATATAGGTAAGTGTTCCAATTCCTGTAATTGAATCTTTGATGTATAACCCCGTTTTATATAAATCGTCTTTTTTAATTAAGTTAAAGTTTATTATACGAGTCTTATTATCACGTTTTATTGTGAAGTTAACTTTGCCATCTTTTTGATATTTTTCAATATTTGTGACTAGTTCATCGATTGTATTTATTTCTTGGTCTTCAACGTGAGTAATGTAATCGCCAACTTCTAAGTCATTTTTGTTATATTTATTGTCGATTTTGTAAAATCCGATAACTAGAACCCCTTCATATTTAACTTCTATTCCTACATTTTCACCGCCGGGAATAATATATTCTGAATAGGCATAAACTGCGATTGGATTAAATAAAATAAGTGCCAATAACAGTAATTTGATTTTTTTCATACTACATCACCATTACTATTATGCACAAAAAAAGAAATATTATGATAATACTTCTTATTCAGAAATTTCAAAATCAGCAAGTTCGCCATTTTCTTGAAGAATTTGATTGACAGCAGTTGAGGCATTAGCTAATTTATCGTTGCATATTTTAACTATTTTCATAGCCTCAGTATATTTTTTTATCGTATCGTCCAGGTCAGTATTACCATTTTCCAAATCTTTAACAATACTTTCTAATTCTGTAACTAGTTCTTCAAATTTTTTTTCTTCTTTTATTTCTTCTTTAGCCATAAGCTATTTCACTTCCTTTACGTTTGTTTTTATTTCACCATCTAAAAGACGGATACTTAATTCATCATTGATTTTTACATCTTTAATACTTTTAATTATTTTCTCATCAGTTTTTACAACAGAGTACCCTTTAGATAAAACACTTAAAGGATTTAATAATTCTAGTTTATTAATTATCAACTCAAGAGTATTACTATTTTTAACAAATAGCTCTTCTGGATGATAAAGAATACGCGATTTTAATGCTGTTTTAAGACGATTTTTAGATTTATCTAAAGCGTATATGATATTTTGATTTAGACGGCTGAGTAATGTGTCTAATTTCTGTTCTTTTATTTCAAATGAAGCTAAAGGATTAGATAATACATAACTATTTTTTAAACTATTGAAAGCATTTGTCAAATAATCTATTTTGTTAATAACATTTTTGTTTAAGCGAATTTCAATTTGATTTAAATAGTTAACTAAATCAACCATGTTGGGAACAGCCATTTCCGCAGCTCCAGTCGGCGTTGGAGCACGTAAATCAGCGACAAAATCAGCAATAGTGAAATCGGGTTCATGTCCAACAGCTGAAATAATGGGAATATTACTATTATATATAGCTCTTGCAACAATTTCTTCATTAAATGCCCATAAATCCTCAATCGATCCACCCCCGCGACCAACGATTAAGACATCTAAAGGATATTCATTTGCTTTTTCAATTTGCCTTACTATATCAAATTTAGCCTCATCACCTTGTACTAATGATGGGAATAAAATGGTTTCGCATAGAGGATAGCGGCGCTTAATAGTTGATAGTATGTCGCGAATTGCTGCTCCTGTTGGTGCCGTAACAATTCCAATTCTACTTGGAAATTTAGGAATTGGCTTTTTAATGCTTTGATCAAATAGCCCCTCTTCCATTAACTTCTTTTTAAGCTCTTCAAATTTCTTTAATAAATCGCCATTGCCAGATAACTGCATACGATCAACATATACTTGGTAACCTCCATTTGGAACATATACACTTATTCTTCCGTCAACTAATACTTCATCCCCGTCTTTAGGTACAAATTCTAAAGACGAGACACTAGAGGAAAACATAACCGCACTAACACGTGATTCTTCATCTTTCAAAGTAAAATACAAATGCCCACGCGTGTGTCCTTTAAAATTAGATATTTCAGCTTTTATATGGACACTTTGGCACTCTTCTTTAGAATCTAAGAAGTTTTTAATAGCTTGATTATATTGAGTGACAGTAAAATATTTTACTTCATTATCTTCCATCTTAGACATCCTTTCTTTTTATATTTTATCATTTGAACAAATGTTTGTAAATAATTATCTTTCTCCTGGATGTAATTCTTTTCTCTTTGCTTTTCTTAAATCTTCCTTGTATTCTGTAATTGTAGTTGCTAAAAGTACACAGCCATTTATAGCAATGAAACCAACTATGTAGCCACAACAAGTGATGACACTATATTTAAAAGTATATTCATTAAAATTATCTTGAGTTGCCATTTTGGCTATTACATCTGAAGGAAGAAGATTGGTAGCATTAGGATAGTGAGAAGTAATTATTTCATCATCAGGATTCAACATATAAAAGTCAGTAGTATTAAATAAATCTAAAACAAAAAGATCCAAGGAATCATTAATATTAGTACAATCAAGATAATAATAATTTTCATTTAAATTTAGTAAATTCCAAGTGTGATTATTATCAGCAACTTGATAAACTTCAATTCCAGCTTTATTTAGTAATACAGATGTTAAATAAGTATACGATGCACAGACAACTTTCCCATCTTCTAAAGCTTGAGTTAAGGGAGTTACATTGCTTGCATCCCTTGTACTTAAATCATATTCTAATGATCCAACTATATACTCAACTATTTTCTTAATTTTAATTTCGTCACTGTCATTTTCTAAATCTAATTCTTTTAATATATTGTCTATAGTTTCAGTATTTTTTAAATCATGTTCAGTTATATTGTGTCTTATATTGTTCTCATCAAGATAGGCAACTAATTCGGGAGTAACTGAAGAGGATTCACGAATTGAAACTTTTTCCAATTTAGGAAGGCGTTTTAAAAAATTCAAATCAGTTAACAATGGCATATTATCGAGAATGATATAGCGGATATTTGGGCAATAATCTGGAATGTCTTCTAAATTTTTTATATTATAACAACCGCGAAGCGATAAAATTTGCAAACCCTCAGGTAAATATTTAAAATCTTTTTCGTCAATCCAAGAAAAGTCTAAGAATAAGCTTGAAGTATTAGATTTATGAATATTCATATTTTGCAAAGTCGCTTCATCAAGACGGCAATTCAAAAAAACGGCACGATCTTGATCGTCTAAGGTTATTTTCTTATCTGTATTATATAAGTTAGAATCTTTAATACTATATGGAGAACCTAAATTAGTTGGCATATTTGTTACAACAACAGAATCTTCTAGTAATTCATTTATCAATTTATCGTTGTTATTTTTTAATTCTTCCATTTCTTCAAGGGAAGCGCTTTCTTGGCCATTGTAATTCATGTATGCTTGTTTTACTAGCTCTGTTCCGCCTATCGCGATGATACTTGCTATACTGCCATAAACAAAGGAGCCAAAAAGATTTTTTTTCATTACTTTCTTTATATTATTAAAATGAAAACGAATATTAGATATACTACTACTTCTTTTCATCAAGTAAATCACGTCCAGTTCTAAAAGGTAAGCCTTAGCTTACTATTGTATTTTGATAATATAATTATAGCAAATCTTAAATTCCTTTGATTAAAAAACAACAAAAAAAGGTAGCTACTTTACTACCTCTTGATATTTAGTTTCGATAGTCATCTTCAAGTGTGAAGTTAACATTTTCATTAATCCATTCTTTTCGTGGCTCGACAGAATCCCCCATAAGTACAGATACACGCTTCTCAGCTAAAGCCGCATCGGTAATATTGACTTTAATAAGATTTCTAGTTTCTGGCGCCATAGTTGTTATTCTTAAAGGCTCAGGATTCATTTCTCCTAACCCTTTATATCTTTGAATACGATATTTAGAAGAATCTTTTCCCTTAGTATACTCTTTTAGCTCTTCGTTAGTAAAACAATAATGGATTTTTTTCCCTTCTTCGACCTTGAACAAAGGAGGCATAGCTATATATAGATGCCCTTCTTCGATTAAAGGACGCATAAAGCGATAAAAGAAAGTTAAAAGTAAACATTGAATATGTGCTCCATCATCATCGGCATCAGTCATGATTATTACTTTATCGTAGTTGATATCTTTTATATCGAATTCGGATCCAACTCCAGCACCAATACAATGAATCATTGTGTTAATTTCTTCGTTTTTATAAGCATCGGCAATATTGGCTTTTTCCGTATTTAAAATTTTACCACGTAGCGGAAGTACTCCTTGAAAACGACGATCACGACTAGCCTTAGCTGTTCCACCAGCGGAATTTCCCTCAACGATAAATAATTCATTGATTTTGGGATTTCGAGCTTGAGGTGGCGTTAATTTATCAGATAAGTTTCGAGCTTCTTTTTTTGTTTTTCCTTTGCGAGCTTCTTCACGAGCCTTACGAGCAGCTTCACGAGCAAACTTGGATTTTCCCATTTTATCGACGATAGCTACTGCTTCACTTCGGTTTTCTTCAAGGTAAAATTTTAAAGTATCATAAACAATGGTTTCAACAGCAGGACGTGCTTCTGGAGTTCCTAATTTTCCTTTTGTCTGTCCTTCAAATTGTAAAACTTTTTCTGGTACTCGAAGATTAATGACAGCCGTTAGTCCTTCACGAACGTCTGATCCATCAAAATTCGTATCTTTGGTTTTTAGAATGCCATTGGCACGGGCATAATCATTGAAAATCTTAGTTATCCCGGTTTTAAAACCTACCTCATGAGATCCACCATCAGATGTTTTAACATTATTTACAAAAGAAATAATTGATTCGTTATAAGTGTCTGTATATTGAAGAGCAATATCAACTTCAATACCATTTTTAGTCCCATGAATAGGAACTATATTATTAATAGTTTTTTTATCTTCATTTATATATTCAACAAAGCTGACAATCCCGTTTTCGTAATGATAACTTACTTTTTTATTTTCTGGAGCATTCTCTAATTCAACAGTTAACTGTGGCAATAAGAAGGCACTTTCTTGCATTCTTTCACACAATGTTGAAAAAGAAAATTGACAATTTTTAAATACTTCATAGTCGGGCATAAAAGTTACACAAGTACCAGTTTTTTTAGATTCACCAATTTTCTTTAAAGGACTCGCTACCTCTCCGCCATTCTTAAAGCGAATATTAGATATCAGACCATCACGATAGATTGTAACATCCATCCAAGTTGATAAGGCATTTACAACGGAAGCACCTACACCATGTAGTCCTCCCGAAACTTTGTAGTTTCCCTCTTCAAACTTTCCACCAGCATGCAAAACTGTATAAATAACTTCTGGTGCTGAAGCTCCAGATTCGTGCTTACCAATAGGCACACCTCGTCCATTATCAGCTATGGTTATTGAGCCATCTCCATTTAGGCGAATTTTGATGGTGTCTCCATAGTTGTTGATGATCTCATCAATACAATTATCAATTATTTCCCATGCTAAATGATGAAGCCCTTTTTTGTCAGTAGAACCTATATACATACCAGGTCTTTTTCGTACTGCTTCTAGCCCTTCTAAAATTTTAATCGAATCTGCATCATAATTAGTTGTTTTACTTTTTGCCATAAAGTCTCACCTTATTAGAATTTATCATAAAAAGAAAAAAAAGACAACAAAATGTGTCTTATAAATGTAAAGTTTGAGTCTCTTCAAGTTTTCTTTGAAGTTCATCCAAACTAAATTTCATCGTTCTGCTTTCTAGATTTTTATCTTCACTGTCTACTTCTTCTTTTTTCTCTAATTCATCTGGTAATTCAATATATACATCTTCAAATTCAACTCTTTTTGTCAAAATATCACCTAATCTTTTTTACTCATAATATTGCGAATATATTCATTTGCTGATGCGATAACTGCTTCTTCAATATCACTATCATTTACTTCTGTATTTTCATCGAAACTAGGAAAATCAAAAATCTCTGTTTTCTCGCTAGTGTATTCCTGTGGGAGCTCTACTTTTATGTCTTCATTAATGAAATGATCTTCATTAGGCTGTTGTTCAAATGCACTATTAGAAAACGCAAGTTCATCATTCTGATAGTTATCTGCATTTGGTATTTCTGGTTCATCAGTAGTAAATGAGCTTAGATTTATATCTTGATTATCTTCGATATTTTTTAGTACATTCACACTTTCTTTTTCGTTATGAATTTCATTTGTAACAACTAGCCCAACTTCACTGTTATAATGCTCTTCTTCAGGATATTCTTCTGCTTTTTTGGGATTTAAGTCAGCTTCATAATCAAAAATAGTACGTTTTTGATTTACATTTACCTCTTCAACAATGGCAATCTCTGTACGAGCTGGTTCTTCTTCCTCTTCAATAATAACAGGTCGTTTTTGCCCTGGCGAATCAGCGACAATTTTTATTTCTGAGTTTTCGTCTATTTTTATGTTGTGCTTTTTTTCGCGTCTTTGTTTTTCAATCTTTTTATTAGATAGCATAATCCATATAAAGACGCCAATTAGCATCACTAATAAAAGAATTAAAACTGGAAAAAATGCTTCACTTTCAATGAAGTTTTCAAAAGTTTTCATTCAACCGCCTCTATTCTTATTCAATTTTAACATACTTTTTTTTATTAAACAATATAAAAAAAGGAAGTATCACTTCCAATTATATATAAATTTACAAATAATATTCCTAATAAGATATTTTTTATAAGTTATCCTAGAAGTACAAGACGAGCGCTGTAGTTACTCCCTGCCCCGCCTGTATATCTATAAAAATTGAATTGGCCTGCAACAACACGATCATAATAATACCCACCACGATTAAACCAAGGATAAGTTGGCTCTACAAATGCAGAATAATCATCATACCAGTTATTTAAATACCCAGCGTTATTATAAAATGGTCCCATCTCTCCTGTTGCGTCTCCTAATATTCTTTTACTATAAGAGGTGTTAGTAGCATTCTTATCATATACATCAATGTATTTATCATATTTATTTCTTATTTCATCCAATGTTAATCCACTATTTCCTACATCCCCATCAAGATGACCTGCTACATATTCATAAGCTCCTCCACTCATGTCATATACGCCTGTTATATTCCCGGTTGTACTCGCTAGATATCCAACTTGTGTATTAAATAATTGATTATCCTCAGCACTTTCTGCCGCATTAGCCATATTTGCTGCGTACCCAGTTAAATAATTTAAATTATTATTTATTCTTATATTCGTATTTATTCCATATTTGGAGTGTGATAGGTATGCAACTGCTCCCCATTCAGTGTTCTTCATCATATGCGAATCAAGTCCGCGATTATAATTATACATGGCTTTGAAGAAATTGCCTACTGAATTATTACGCCATGAGTATACACTTGGTTTTACCTGTATTTTGGTTGGATCACTTGAATTTACTTCCGAGGATGCTATACTTGTTGCTCCTTTATATCCTGTTTCAAACTTACCTACCCATATGCCATTTACATCAAAGTTTGTGAAGGCTAGATGCGTTAACCATTCCCCATCTTGACTTCCTGTTGATACTGGTATATCTTTACTCTCAAACTCAATCTCGATTTCTTGGGCATTACTTTCAGATAATTTATCAGTAACTCCATCTGCTTGATTAGCATGGAATAGTTTGTATCTATATCTTGGTATCCACACAAAGTATGATTCAATATCATCTTCAATTATAACATCGCCTACATTGTATTGCTTACTTGGACTATCAACCAGTATTACTGCATTGGCCCATTCTTTATTTGCATAATCATGCCACTTTTTATCCGAATCAGCATATGTTACTTTTCCATCATCTGCTATTGTTACAGCTATCATTTTTGGCCCTATTACTGGATTAGCTCCATTTAATACCTCATCTTCATATAAATTATTTGGATTTATTACACCAGGTATTTCTCTTTCAGATGGAGTTGCTACTAACTCACATGTGAATGTTCCAGATTTCTCTTCTGTTACAACACTTTTTAACTTTACTTTTACTTCTCCAGTTTTGAATTCATTACTTGCTAACGTAAAATCGCTTGGATCAATCGTTACATCTACTAAATCAGCTAAGTTACTTGAATTATCATCTAAACTACAATTGATGGTTACATCGGCATCATATTGAGTATTCTTATTCTTCACCCAGAATGTTAGATTTGTTTCTTCATTCATTGCACTTATTTTCTTAGCGTCATAGGTAATTGTTTTTCCATCTTCGCTTATAGAAGACTCACCTTCTGTCTTAGTTTTTATAAAAACAACATCATCTAAGAATGTATTATTGTATCCAATATTCAAATTGCTATTGATTATTAGATTTGTTGCTACACTGGCAAATCCAATTACGAGTAGCAACGTACTTAAAACTAAGATGCCTTTCTTTTTCATAAGTACACTTCCTATTCTATTAGTATTGTATCATAAACTTCATTTCACTTACAACAAATACGTTGTAGTATTTTGTCGAAAGCAGTTTACAAATATTTATCAATTAATATATTTTCATTAACAAAAAAAGCTCTTTTTATAAAGGAGCTCTTTGGAGTTTTTGTATTTAAAATAAAGACTTAGAGATTTCGATAACAGGGCGCACACCAAGTCCGTAGCCGCTGCTAACGGAGATGTTGCCAAAGAAGCCAAAAGAGAAGACATACCACACTACATCATCAAACCCTTCATAAGGCGAAGAAGTCCAGTACGATGTTGTATACATGTATTCTGGCGCTCCTGCAACTTCGGCATCTTCTGTCATGTTATTATAATTATATCCGGC
>CATNCE010000034.1 GCA_950097225.1 uncultured Bacilli bacterium | reverse complement strand
GAGTCTATAAAATGGTCGTCTAAGTTTGAGAGTCTTTATTATGAACTGAATATAAAAGGGGATAAGTATATATTTTTAAAACCACAGACTTATATGAATTTGTCAGGAAAAGCAGTTTATCAATTTATGAAATTTTTTAAATTATCGCATAAAGATATTTTAGTTATCCAGGATGATTTGGATTTGCCTGTTGGCAAGATTCGTTTAAAAATTGATTCATCAGCAGGAGGACATAATGGTATTAAAGATATAATAAATGCAATTGGAACCCAAGATTTTATTCGTCTTAAAGTTGGTATTTCTAATAATAAGTTGATTGATACTAAAGATTACGTACTTTCAACTTTTGGTAAAGCAGATATGGATTTATTGTGGAATAATACAAATGCTTATCGTGATATAATTGAAAATTTTGATTATAATAGCATTGATAGTCTTATGAACAAATATAATTAGGTGAAATATATGAATTTTCTTGAAAGTATATTTAAATATGAAAATGAAGCAAGTGTATGTGGATTAACACAAGAATTGTGCATACTTTATTATTATAATTATTATTTTAAGAATGATGATAATGTGCTTGTTGTGACTAATTCTTTATATGATGCTAATAAAATTTATCAAAGATTAAAAACATACACTGATGATGTATGTCTTTTTCCAATGGATGATTTTTTATCTTCTGTTGCCTTAGCTATTTCTCCAGATTTAAAAGTTAATCGTCTTGCTACTTTAGAACATATAAAAAATAATAAAAAGTCTATTATTGTTACAAATTTAATGGGATATTTGCGTTTCCTTCCAAATTTTGAGCAATCAGATAACTTGAAAATGGAATTGGCGCTTGGTAGCACTATTAATCGTGAACAATTATTGTCTCGTTTAGAAGAATTTGGTTATACAAGATCTTCTTTAGTTACTTCGACTGGAGAATATGCAGTTCGTGGTTTTATTATTGATGTTTTTCCAGTAGAGAGTAATCATCCTATTCGTATTGAATTGTTTGGAGAGGAAATCGATTCTATCCGTTTTTTTAATGAGGAAACTCAGTTATCTATTAATGAAGTAGATAATTTTATTGTTTTGCCTATTCAGGAATTAAATATTGGTGAGCATAGTTCTATTTTAGATTATTTGAGTAATGCTCAGGTCTTTTTTGTTGATTATCAACAAATACTTAATGGATATAATAAAATATTAGCTGATATAGAAGAGTTTAACAAGGCTTCTTTAGCAACTACTGAATACATGTATAAACTAGAGGAGTTGCAGCCACAAAAGTATATGAAAGTAGAGACAATAAATAATATCAATGGAGCTATCTCTTATGATTCAAAGGAAATAATGAAATTTAATGGCGATTATGATAAGTTTGTTTCATACTGTGATGATTTAAAGAGTAAAAAGACAATAATAATTTGTCTTTCTAAAGATAAACAAGTTGAAAGGATTTCAGAGTTATTTTCTCATGTCAATTATGGAGAAGTAATAGATGGGCAAATAAATATTTTGCATAAAAAGATAAATGAGGGATTCATTGTCGATAAATATGTATTTATTTCTGAGTTTGATATAGATGATTTAAAAATTGCTAATGTTTATAAGAATAATTATAAAATTGGACGAAAGATAAAGAATTTTGATGATATTAAGAAGGGGGATTATGTAGTTCATGCTCAACATGGAATAGGCATATATGGTGGTATAGTTCCAATTGATAAAAAGGGAATGATTAGGGATTATATCGTGATTAATTATTCTGGTAATGACAAAGTATATGTGCCAGTGGAGAAGATTACTACTATTTTTAAATATTCTGATGGAGATGGAGCATCGCCAAAGTTAAGTTCGTTAAATTCGACTACTTGGGCAAAGACGAAGATGAAAGTTCGCAATCGTATTCGCGATATTAGTGATGAATTAATTAAACTGTATGCATCTCGTGCAAATATATCTGGTCCTATTTTTGAAGATTTTGAAGATGAAATAGGTTTTGCTGCTAATTTTGATTATAAAGAGACTAATGATCAGTTGAAAACTATTAAAGAAATAGATGCTGATTTGAAATCTAAAGTTCCTATGGATAGATTATTGTGTGGGGATGTTGGTTTTGGCAAAACAGAGGTGGCTTTTAGAGGAATCTTTAAGACTGTTATTAATGGCTATCAAGTTGCCTATTTATGTCCGACAACTTTGTTATCTCGTCAGCAGTATAATAATGCTTTGGAAAGATTTAAGGATTTTCCAGTTAATATTGCCTTATTAAATCGTTTTACTTCTCAAAAAGAGGTAAAACGAATTTATGCTGGATTAAAGAGTGGGTCAATAGACATAGTATTTGGTACACATAAGTTGCTTAATAAGGAAATAGTTTATAATAATTTAGGTTTATTAGTAATAGATGAGGAACAACGTTTTGGAGTTTCTCATAAGGAGCGAATTAAGGCAATAAAGAATGAAGTTAATGTGTTAACTTTATCGGCTACACCTATACCTAGAACTTTAAAAATGGCAATGAGTGGGTTAAGAGATTTATCTATAATTGATACTGCGCCAGTTAATAGATATCCTGTTCAGACCTATGTTTTAGAAGAAAATGATGTATTAGTTAAAGATGCTATTATAAAGGAATTATCTCGTAATGGGCAAGTATTCGTTTTATATAACAAAGTAGCTTCTATTCAAGATGAGGTTGATAAATTATATCGATTGGTTCCTGAGGCACGAATTGTTATGGCTCATGGACAAATGGAGAAAAATACGTTAGAAAATATTATTACTGATTTTGTTGACTATAAATACGATATATTGGTATGTACTACTATTATTGAAACAGGGATAGATATTCCTAATGTTAATACTTTAATCGTTATGGATGCCGATAGTTTTGGCTTAGCTCAATTATATCAGTTGAGAGGAAGAGTTGGACGTAGCAATAAAATTGCCTATGCTTATTTAATGTATAATCCAGCAAAAGTTTTAACTGATACGGCAGTAAAAAGATTACAATCGATTAAAGACTTTACTGAATTAGGTAGTGGTTATAAGATTGCTATGCGCGATTTATCGATTAGAGGTGCAGGTGATTTGCTAGGTGCAGAACAAGCTGGTTTTGTTGATTCGGTTGGTTTAGAATTATATACGCAGATGGTAAATGATGAAATAAAACGCTTTAATGGAGAAGAGACTTTAGAAACTGAGGATGTAAATCCACTAATTGAGGTTGAAAATCATATAAGTGATGAGTATGTTTCTGAGGAAAGTATAAAAATTGAGATTCATCAATTAATCAATGCAATTAAGGATCAAGAATCACTTGATAAAGTAAAAAATGAAATTATAGATAGATTTGGAACTATATCAGAAGAGATGGATATTTATATGCATGAAGAGTGGTTTGAGAAATTAGCTAAAGATTTAAATATAAAAAGAGTTAAGCAAACGGAGACGCTTTTAGAAATTGAATTACCAGAGGAATTATCTAATAAAGTAGCAGGCGATAAATTATTTCTTGTTGCTTATAATATAAATCCTAAATTTAGACTTAGTTATAGAATGAAGCGAATATATATTAATCTATCATTGTTGGGATTAGATCGTCACTTTGTTTATTATATTGTTGATTTACTTAAAGAAATTAAAGGGATGATAAAGTGTTGAAACTAGCAAGTTTTTGTGATATATTAGGTTTGTTGAACAGAGAAGGAAAGAAGCTAAATAATTGTCTTTATAAGAGAGTTTGATTAGGTGAGAGCAAACAAGAATAATTTTTAGTCGAATGGGTCTGGAGTTTAAATCGTGTTTTCGCGTTAAGATTTTAAGGTGATTTTAGTCATGAAATAAGGTGGTACCATGGGGCATCCTCATCCTTAAGTTCATGGCTTTTTTTGTTTTAGGAGGTAAAATTATGCCTGGAGTAGGAATTGGAATTATTATTTTGAATGAAAAAGGGCAAGTTTTGCTTATTTTGCGCAATAGTGAGGCTAATAAAGCTAGAAGCGATATGCGTTTAGAAGGTACTTGGACTTTACCTGCTGGAAAAGTTAAGAGTTATGAAACTCTATTTATGGCAGCAAAGAGAAAGGCTAAAGAGGAGGTTGATTTGAATATTGATGACTTAGAAGTTGTTTCGATTGCTGATGATATGAATGAATATGCATCATTTTTGACACTTGGCGTATTAGTACGGATGTGGGATGGTCATGTATCACTCGGTAGTAGCCTTGAACACGTAGATTATAAGTTTTTTGATTTAGATGATTTACCAAGTAATTTATGTAGTCCATCGGCTAAGATAATTCGCAATTATCAAAATAAAATTTTATATATGGAGGAAAAATAATGGAAAAAGAAAAATATTACATAACAACGGCGATTGCCTATACTTCAAGCAAGCCACATATTGGAAATACCTATGAAATTGTTCTTGCTGATGCTATTGCTCGTAATAAACGTTTGGAAGGGTACGATGTTTATTTTCAAACAGGAACGGATGAGCATGGTGAAAAAATTGAAATAAAAGCTCAGGAGGCAGGGGTTTCGCCACAAGAATATGTAGATACTGTAGCTAAACAAATAAAAGATATTTGGGATTTGATGAATACAACTTATGATCGATTTGTGAGAACTACTGATAAGAATCATGAGAAAGTAGTTCAACATATTTTTAAGAAAATGTATGATAAAGGCGATATTTATAAAGGAGAATATAAGGGATTATACTGTACACCATGTGAATCCTTTTGGACTGATGCACAGCTTGCCAATGGAAAGTGTCCTGATTGTGGGAGAGAGGTTCAGAGTAAAACAGAAGAAGCATACTTTTTTAAGTTATCCAAGTATCAAGATAGACTAATCTCGCACATTAATACGCATCCAGAGTTTATACAGCCAGAATCTAGAAAAAATGAGATGGTGAATAATTTCTTAAAGCCTGGATTGCAGGATTTGTGTGTATCACGTACTTCATTTAAATGGGGAGTACCCGTAGATTTTGATGAGGGACACATCGTGTATGTATGGCTTGATGCTTTAAATAATTACATAACTAATATTGGCTATGATGTTGATGATACTACTTTAGAATTTAAGAAATTTTGGCCTGCTGATTTGCATTTAATAGGTAAGGATATAATTCGCTTTCATACTCTTTATTGGCCTTGCTTTCTAATGAGTTTAGATTTAGAGCTTCCAAAGCAGATATTTGGTCATCCGTGGTTACTTAGCAATGGGGATAAGATGAGTAAATCTAAGGGAAACTTACTTTATGCAGATGATTTAGTAGAAAAGTATGGCTTAGATGCTATTCGTTATTTTGTATTACACGAAATTCCTTTTGCAGATGATGGGGTTATAACAGAGGAGTTAGTTGTTGAAAGAAATAATGCTGATTTGGCTAATATTTTAGGAAACCTAGTTAATAGAACGATATCAATGGCGCATAAGTATCATGATGGAGTTATAGAAAAAACGAGTGTTTCAACAGAGTTTGATGCTGAATTACAATCCAAAGTTTTGGAACTTGGTAAAAAAGTTAAGGAAAAAATGGATCATCTTCGAATTGCCGATGCAATTGATGAGATATTTAATGTCCTAAGAGCCTCTAATAAATATATTGATGAGACAACACCATGGATTTTGGCTAAGGATCCTAAAGAAAAGGATAAATTAAAAAATGTTTTATATAATTTAATTGAGTCAATTCGTGTTTGTGCAGTTTACCTACAACCATTTTTACCTGATACGTCAAAGAAGATATTTAACCTTATTAATACAGATGCAAACACTTATGAGTCCACGACAGTATTTGGAAATTATCCAACAGGTACAAGGGTTAATGAACCAGAAATATTATTTGCAAGAATAGAAATAGAGGAATCAGGCAACTGATTTTAAATAATATGTTAGTAGATTCACATTGTCATTTAAATAAAGAATTTTTTGATAACATTGATAAATTAAGAGAGGATGCTTTTAAATCGAGAGTTGGAATGTATATCAGTGCGGCTGATTCTCTTAGTTCTTGTTATGAAATGCTCGAACTTGCTTCTTTGTATGAGGATATTTATATTGCTCTTGGAATTCATCCTGAACATTGTAATGATGATTATGATGAATATGAGAATATTTTGATTAGTAATTTAAATAATAAAAAACTCGTTGCTATTGGTGAGATTGGGTTAGATTATTATTATGGCAAAGATAATAAAGAACAACAAATTAAAATCTTTGAAAGACAATTGGCTTTAGCAGAAAAATATAATATGCCAGTTGTTGTTCATTCAAGAGATGCAACATTAGATACGATCGAATGTTTAAAAAAGTATAAAGTCAAAGGAGTAATACATTGTTTTAGTGGAAGTCTTCAAACGGCTTTAGAATACATAAAAATGGGCTTTTATATTGGTGTAGGTGGTGTTATGACGTTTAAGAAGGCTAATATTAAGGAAGTAATAAAAGAAATACCACTTGATAGAATTCTTTTAGAGACTGATTCTCCTTTTTTGACTCCAGAGCCATATCGCAAGTATCGTAATGAACCTAAATATATTAGGATAATTGCGGAATATTTAGCAAATATAATGAATATAGATATAGCAGAAGTTTCTAAAGTGACGAGAAAAAATGTTAAAGATGTTTTTGACATTTAAACTGGTCCATGATAAAATTTTATGTGTAAGGTGATAGATATGAACAGAATTGCATCACGCGTTTTTAAGACAACGAAAATTCTATTATTATTACTTGTTGTTTTAGTTGTTCAAAGAGCTAATGTTATGAGTAAGAATGAGAAGTTAACTAATGAAAGTTTAAATAAGACACTTGATTTAACAGCGATGGCCGTTAAATTAAATGAGATTAATATGGCTGATAAGTATTATCCGATAGATACATTTACTGGTGATTTAACTGGATATGCTGCTGATTGTCCATTGTGTACAGGATATTTAGCTTGTACAGGAGCTTATGTTGCTAATGGAACTACTAGTTATAATGATAAAGATTATGGGGAAGTTGTTATTTTAGCTTCATCTAAGAATTTGCCATGTGGTTCAATAGTTGCATTTGATGCATCATATGTATCAAGTGAGAAGGTAACCGGTATCGTATTAGATCGTGGAGTATTAGGAAATGATCTTGATTTATTGGTACCAAGTGAAGACTATGCTCTTAAGAAAATTGGAAGACATAAACTTACCTATGATGTTTTACGTCGTGGGTGGGATAGATAATGCACATTGGTGCATTTTTTTTTATGTTGTGATAAAATTAGTTAATGAGGGAATTATATGAATTTTAATTTTAAAAAGAAGTTTGGACAAAATTTTTTACAGGATAAGAATGTTATAAGGGACATTGTACAGGCAATTAATCCAGGTAGGAACGATTTAGTTATTGAAATTGGTCCAGGAGCAGGAGCTCTTACTAAGTTATTAAGTGAAATTGGCTGTAATGTTTTATGTTATGAAATAGATGTAGATGCTCATGCATATTTAGATAAATATGAAACAGATCATTTAAAAGTTGTTTATGACGATTTTTTAAGTAGGGATATAAAGTCAGACATAAAAGATATTCGTTATGATAATCTTTATATAATAGGTAATTTGCCTTATTATATTACAACTCCTATTATTATGCATATAATTGAATCACAGCTTTCAGTGAAGGAAATGGTATTTATGGTTCAAAAAGAGGTAGCTGTGCGTTTTTCGGCCTTACCAGGTTCTTCAGAGTATGGGTCAATCAGTGTATTTTTGAATTATTTTTTTGATATAAAGAAATTATTTATCGTTAATCGTTCTAAATTCTATCCTGTGCCCAATGTTGATAGCGCTGTTATTAAATTTATAGCTAAGAATAATTCTTTAGATGTTGATTTTAATAAGTTTAATAGAATTGTTAAGGATGTTTTTCGTTTTAAGCGCAAGAATATACGAAATAATATGAAGGAATATGATTTAGTTAAATTAGAAAGTATTTTATCATTACATGGTTTTTCTTTATCCTCTCGAGCTGAAGAGTTAAGTTACGAGGTATTTGTTGATATTGCTAATAAATATTAACAAATGCCTCTTTTTTTCATAAGTTATAATAGGTGATTGTATGAAAATAGGAGATTGCGTATCGCGAATAAGCTATAATCACGATATCAAATTTATTATTTTAGAGATAAAGGATAATATTGCTTATTTAAAAGGAACTGATATTCGTCTTTATGCCGATGCAACCTTAGATGACTTAGTATTATCGGATAAAGTTGATGATTATCGTCCGACTATCGATAATGAACTTTTAGATCGCGATGAGTATTTTTATTTGCCAGGTAGAATTTTGCATATCGATGCTATTTGGGCATTATGTAACTACTCTAGGCGATTTGATTTTTTTCTTATTTTGTGGTACATTATTACACAAATTTTTAAGAAAGGGGAACTTATGCAATGAAAACAGAGTGTTTACGATATCGTAAACATAAGCACATTTATATCAAGATGGCACTGTTTTTTAGCTTTTTGATTGTGATGCTCTCATTAGGAACATTTCTATTGTTAGCACCTGTCAATAAATTTATCAAAGGAGATGCAGATAATTCATCTTATTCAATTGATAATTATATTGCCTTAAAGCAAAACACAGTAATATCTGATAAATTTACAGCTAGTGTAGATAAGAATATGGATTGTATTTATCTATCAGACATGGCATATATGGATATTTCATCAACAGCTTATAGTACTATTAAACTAGATAAGAACTTAGAGGGTAATTTAATTTCACTTTTAGTTAATGGTAGACAGAAGATGTTCATGAAGGGAGTATTCGCACATGCTAATGCAACTCTTGCTTATGATTTAACAGGTTATGATTTTGATTATTTAACTGCTTACTTAGGTGTCGATGCGGGGCGTGGCAACATAGGAAATGGTGTAAGATTTGAAATTCATACATCAGAAGATGGTAAAAATTGGAAATTACAAGAACGTGTTAATAATAATGCTGTATTTAAAGGAAATACTGAATCATATTTTTTACAATATCCTGTAAAAGGTGTGAAATATATTAAATTTGTTATTCGAGATTGCGGTAATAATTCTAATGACCATTCCGTATTAGCTGATGCTAAGTTAATAAAAGAAGGTTATGAACAACCAGCACCAACTGTTGATTTTATAAAAACAGTGGAAGAATATGACAAGTTAATTAAGAATTTTCCTTCAAGTACTTTAACTGCTGAGCAAGAGTTAATATTGTTACAAAGAAATTTTGTTGATAATGCTGATTATGACTTATTACAAAATCTTGCAACATTTAATTCTACATATGGTGATACGCTTAAGTGGTTAATGACTGACCTTGCTAATTTAAAACTATATGTAATGGGTGGAAAGCCCACTGGAAGTTATTATAATTCAATTAATGCTTTAACTGAATTATATCAAAATTATCGTGCAGATTGGGAAATTAAAGATATAAGCAAAAATGGTGTTGTGTTAGGTGATTTATATAAGAAAATGGCAATCACGCTTTCACTTACACATTCTGCTCAAGTTGCTTTATGGATGCAACCAAGTGCACCAGAAAATCAATCAACTGCTGTAGTTCGTTATGCAATATTCAAAAGCTTGTATGACAATGGTGGATTTGTCGTTTCACCAACAGTTGATATTACACCTTGGTTTGAAACATATACAGTAGAAGAAATGCGTTTTATTATGAATAATATTATTGATGATGAATCAATTTTATGGTTACATGATTATACGCAAAAACAAATTGATGCGCATCCAAATCAAGTTTGGACATATTTAACACCACACCCATATATGGCGTATGTATGGCCAAATTATGCTAATCCAGTATTCCATGATCAAGCGAGAAAAGAATATTGGGATCAAAAATACGATGGAATTTTTTCAAAATATGGGGTGACTTATAGTACTGAGTCAAATATGGTATATAAAGTTTGGATGAACTTTAGAAATGAATTTGGTACAGGGGCTGTTTGTGGAGGTATTTCTAAGACAGGTTCAAATATTCGTACTGTTCATGGTATACCCGCTGCGGTTATTGGACAACCAGGACATGCTGCTATTATCTTCTATTCAAGAAATGCCGAAGGAAAAGGTTATTGGGGAATCGATAATGATGTTAGTGGATGGACTTTATCCGAGAAGAGTGAGAGAATGCTTCTTGGATGGGGGAATGATAGACGTTATGTAAGCGGATATAATGTACCTTACATGGTTATGGCTCAAGAGGCAATTAATAGATTTGATGAATATCAAAGATCAGCAGAATTATTGATGTTAGCAGATACATATCAAAATGATCCAGCTAAGAGAGAGGCTTATTTGCGTGAAGCAATTGGAGCGTTAGATTTTAATGTTGATGCTTGGTATGCGTTAATCGATTTATATAAAAATGATGATAGTAAAACTGAGGAAGATTTCTATAATTTAGCTAAGGAGATGAGTGGGGCTTTCCTAGAATTTCCATTACCTTTCTATAATTTAATGAAACAACTTGAATCAGAATTTACATCAACAGCTTATAGATTTACGTATTCATTGTTATTAACTAATACGTTAAAATCTGCTTCAACTTATAATGGAACAGAAGTATTACAACCTTCAGTTACAAGAGTAGAAGCATCCTATTTATTAGGACAAACAGATCCAAATCTTGCAACTTTCTCATTTGATGGGGATAATGCTAATAATATTGTCTTATCATCACGTTTTGATGGAAATGGTGTAAGATGGGATTATAGTTTAGATGGTAAGCAAACTTGGAAAGAGGTATCTTTCTCGTCTGAAGAACCACATAAATGGTTATTAACACCAGAAGAAGTATCTTCTATTACTTCAGTAAATGATATATATGTTCATATTGTTGGTGTTAATTATGCTGATGAAAATCTGTTCAAAATTGATATAAAGGAATCGGCAGGTTTACCAAGTATTTTATATGCTAATGATTTTGAAAATAGATTGATTGCGGCAATTCCTACTATGATGTGGAAATATAATGAGACAGATAATTGGAAATATTATAAAGATGAGATTCCTGATTTAAGTGGGGAAAAAGATGTTATCGTTAAAGCAGGAGCTACAGGTTTATATTTAGCATCCAATGATCAAGTTACATATCATTTTACTAAAAATACAGATCCAGATACGAGAAAATACATCTCTATTGACAACTTAAGTATTGAAAGTGTATCATCCTCTGCTACTGCGCAAGGCAGACATGCAGCTAATATTATTGATGGAAACATTTATACTAATTGGCATTCAGCTTGGGATGGTAGTGACTGGACAAAAGAAATAGTTATAAAACTTGATGAAGCAAAAAATTTAACTGCAATGGATTTTTATCCTTTAGCAGGTGGAAATGGTAAGATTGAAAAAGCACAAATATTTGTTAGTATGGATGGTATTGATTATATTCAAGTTGCTGAAACGAATTGGACATATGTTAATACTAATGATATTGGTGTAAGAACAATTGACTTTGAACCAACTAAAGGACAATATATTAAAATTGTTGGAAAGAAAACACAATCTGCTAATTCAGGTAAAAGTTATATGGCAGGGGCAATGTTCAATTTCTATGAGAACAAAGCTATAAAATTAGTTGCCTCATTCTCATTTGATGGAGCAAATGCTGGAAAAATCACTTTAAATGATAGTGAATATACAGGTGAATGGCAATATTCTATCGATGGAACTAACTGGGTTTTAGTTTCTGGAAATAGTTATCAATTATCAGCTAAAGAATTAAGTAGTATTACATCTCTTACAGGAATAAAGGTACGTATTGGTAATGATGCTACTGAGTATTCTATTACTATTAAAGAAGCGGAAGAGTTAGTTTTATCACCATATTTAAATGACTTAGAAAACAGACTTATTGCAATTGGTGATGTTTCTAAGTTAGAATGGAAATATTCTGATACTACTGAGTGGACTTCTTATAGTGAAAAAGAACCAGTTGTTTTGGGAACTCGTGTTCTTCAAGTTAGAAAAAAGGCATTAGGAAACGTTTTAGCTAGTAATGCTTTAGAATATCAATTTACTGAAGATAATCACCCAGAAGAAGCTAAATATATTCCTATTAAACATTTGACTATTGATTCTTTTTCGACTCAATCAATTGATTCTAAAAGACCATATTATGCACCAAATGTAATCGATGGAAATATAAATACTTTATGGCATACTGATTTTAGATATTCAGTATTGACGCAAGAGGGAAAAACTTATGTTACTATCAAGTTGGATGTACCAAGACATATTTCTGCATTGGAATTTATTCAAAAGAAATATAAAAATGGAGATCCTGATGATATAAAAAATGCGAGGGTTTATGTTAGCTTAGATGGAGATAATTGGACTTTAGCTGGAAGTATTGAAGAATGCTCACAAGATGGTGAGATGAAGAGAATTGATTTTGATCAAAGTATATATGGACAATATGTTAAGTTTGAGGTAGATACTTATGGAATATTTGCTTCTGCTGCAATGATTAATTTATATGAAGACTTAAGCCATGTATCTCCAAATGTAAGTATTGAATATAGTACTACTAATAAAACTAATTCTTCGGTAACAGCAACTTTGGTGTCTGATAAAGATATTACAATAACAAATAATAATGGATCGGCTACTTATACATTTAATGACAATGGAACATTTACGTTTGAGTATGTTGATAAAGATGGCAATCATGGAGAAATTAATGCTTCAGTTACTTGGATTGATAAGGTTGCTCCAACTGCAACAATTGATTATAGTATAAGAGATATAACAAATGAAGATGTAGTTGTAACTTTAATTCCAAGTGAAAAAGTAACTATTTTAAATAATAATGGTTCTAACAAGTATACATTTACCGAAAATGGTGAGTTTACATTTGAATTTGTTGATGAGGCAGGAAATAAAGGAAGTGCAACAGCTAATGTTACATGGATAAATAAAAAAGCTCCAACTGGTACAGTTAGTTATGATAAGAAAACACCAACAAATGGAAATGTAACAGCAACATTAAGTGTAGCTGATGGAGTAACTATTACTAATAATAATGGTTCAAGTACTTATGTATTTAATGACAATGGAACATTTACATTTGAATTTGTAGATAGAGCAGGAAATCGTGGAACAGTTACTGCAAATGTAACTTGGATAGATCGCGAAGCACCTAAAGGAACTATTATATATAGTATAAATAGTATAACTAATAAGAATGTCGTAGCAACATTGATAACTAATAAACCTACTAGAGTTATTAATAACAATGGTTCTGATAAATATACATTTACAGAAAATGGAGAATTTACATTTGAATTTATTGATGAAGCAGGTAATAAAGGAACATTTACTGCTAAAGTAAATTGGATTGATAAAAAAGCTCCAACTGGTACAATTAGTTATAGTACTACAAACCCAACAAAGGGTAGTGTTATTGCAACATTAGTTACTGATGAGCGTGTTACAATAACAAATAATAATGGATCAAATGTGTATACATTTACTGAAAATGGTGAGTTTACATTTGAGTTCATT
>CATNCE010000033.1 GCA_950097225.1 uncultured Bacilli bacterium | reverse complement strand
TAAGACAGATAGAGTATTTAAATCAATTATATGTAATGAAGGAAATAAAATATATTTGTATAAGATACTTGAAGCATTATTGAATAAGAGTATAAGTGAAATAACATTCATGAAAAGTGAGTTAGATAAGGAGAGGAGAATACTATGATAGTAGTAGAAAGTATGTTCATATTGATCTAACATGGGGTGTAAGTGGTAATTATGCCAAGTATAATTATTATATCCAAAACTCGGAAGGAAAAAGGTACATAAATAATGTAGAAATAATTGAGGCCAATATGGAATATATAAAGAGGGATTGTTATAATGATGAAAAGCTAAAGTATATAGCCATGTTAGATATGAACTTAGAAGAGTTAGATAAGATTAGGGAGGACGAAGTAGTAATGAATTATAAAAGTGAATTAGAAAGAATGAATGAAAATGAAGAGTTCCAAAGATATATGAGTGTTGAGAAAATGAATGAGATGGACCGAAATACATCACTTTATGAAGCCCGCGAGGAAGGATTAAAACAAGGCATAAATCAAGGACTAACGCAAGGAAGAGAAAGTGAGAAAAGGGAAGTAATTAACAATTTAAATAAGATGAATTTGAATATTGATGTTATTGCTGGGGCTGTAAAGTTACCTATAGATGATGTATTAAAAATTCTTAGTTCTAATTAAGAAAGCAGAAAATATTTTGTGGTTTAAATTGCGGTTAGGAAATATTTTTGGGTTCTTAGTAAAAAAGTGTAAAGTGACATCATATTTCTAGATGATAAATCGTATTATTAATGTGTAAAGTTGTTTTTTTTACACGTTTTTGTGATATAATTTATTTATAGTAAGGAGTGTTCTTATGAGTGATCAATTGTGGACGATGATTATGATGTTCTGTGGCGTAGTAACAGCTATCGTTGTCGTTGTTTGTATTGTAGTTACTAAGAAGAAAATAAGAGCGCTTTATAAAGACACTTTAACAGAGATTGAGCGTGGTAAAAATTTAATTATAAGTGGTTCTATATTATCGGAATTAAGCAAAGTAGAGTCTTTGATAAATAATAAAGACTTGGAAGAAAAATATAATTATTGGAAAAGTCTATTTAAAACAATTAAGGATGTTGAGGTTCCCAAAATAACTGATAAGATAATTATGATTGAGGATCTTTTAGATGTTAAAAATTATAAAGAGGCTCAAGTTTTGCTTGGCCAAGTTGAGTTTGAAGTTTTTATTGAGAAAAGTAAGGCTCAAAAGTTATTGGAAGATATTAAAGAGATTACTTTATCTGAGCAAAAAAATAGAGAAATTGTTACTAAATTAAAGACAGATTATCGAACAATATTTTTACAATATAATAATAATGATAAGGAAGATTATGCTCTTATACAAGTTCCGTTAGAATTACAGTTTGAAAATATAGATAAACTTTTTTCAGCCTTTGAAATGGCGATGGAGAATAATGTTTATTCTGAAGTTGGGAAAATTGTTAAAGCTTTAGATGATACGATAGGTAACTTAAAAATAGTAATAGAAGAAGCACCAAGCATTATATTAATGGGGAAAAATTTGATTCCTAATCGAATAGCAGAAGTTAATAAAATTTATGAAAAGATGAAGGGGGAAGGGTATAATCTTGACTATTTAAATGTAGAATATAATATTAGTGAGTCAGAGAAAAAGGTTGCTGATGTTTTTGATCGCTTAAATGTTTTAAATTTGGAGGATTCAATTTTTGAGTTAAGAACGATTATGGAATATTTTGATTCATTATATGGTGATTTTGATAAAGAAAAAATTGCTAAGAAATTATTTGATGATTATATTCGCAGTGTCATCATGAAGTGTAAGAAACTAAAGAAGATAGTAGGTAATTTATCGAATAAGATCGATGATATAAAATATAGCTATGATTTAACTGATGATGATGTTAAAATAATTGTAGAACTTAAAGATGAGGTTAATGTCTGTGAAGGACTGTATGATCAAGTTGTAAGTTTATATAGGGAACATAAAACGGCTTATTCCAAGCTTAGTAAAGAGATGGAAATTATTAATGTTCGTTTATTAAAGTGTGAGGATAAGTTAGATTATACTTTGCGTAGTTTAGGTTCGCTAAAAGAAGATGAAATAAGAGCAAGAGAGCAATTAGATGAAATAAAATCGATAATTAAACAAGCTAAGACACATATGAATTCTTTCAAATTGCCAATTGTTCCTAAAAATTATTTTGTTGAGCTTGATGAAGCTAATGAAGCAATAAAGAATATGATTATTGAATTGGAAAAACAACCAATAAGCATTAAAACGTTAAATACACGTGTCGATACGGCAAGGGATTTAGTTTTAAAAGTTTATAATACTTCGTTAGAGATTGTAAAGACAGCTTCGATGGCTGAAAATGCAATAGTGTATGGTAATCGTTATCGAATGGTTAATAATAATATTGAAAATGGGCTTGCTAAAGCAGAAAGGGAATTCTTTAAAGGGAATTTTAAGAGTAGTCTTGAATATGCTATTAATTCTATAAATGTAGTAGAGCCAGGAATTTATAATCGTTTATTGGATGCCTATAAAAATGAAAATTAGTGAGGTGGGAAGATGGTTTATTTAGATTATTCAGCAACAACTCCCGTATTACCTGAGGTATTAGATAGTTATAATAAAGTAACAGAAGAGTATTTTGGTAATCCAAATAGCTTACATAGTTTGGGAATTAAGAGTAATGAACTTTTAACGAGTGCAAAAAAACAAATAGCCGAGTTATTAAATATTAAAGAAACAGAATTTACTATCACAAGTGGAGCTACAGAGGCGAATAATATGGCGTTAATTGGAGCCGCTTTGACTTATAGAAGATATGGTAATCGAATTGTTGTTTCTAAAATGGAACATCCTAGTATTTATGGAATATGTAAATTTTTAGAACGACAAGGATTTGTTGTTGATTATGTAAATGTGACACAAGAAGGGGTTATCGACTTTGATGATCTTAAGCGTAAAGTTACTAAGGATACAATTCTGGTAAGTATATGTGCTGTTAATTCAGAAACAGGAGCTAGACAACCTTTGAAAACGGTTCGTCAAGTAATTCGGAAAAATAATGAAAATTGCATTTTTCATTCTGATATGACACAGGCTATTGGAAAAGTAAATGTATCCGTTAATGATGTTGATTTAGCAAGTATGAGCGGACATAAAATATATGGGCCAAAAGGAATAGGATTGCTTTTTAAAAATAAAAATCTGGTATTGACTCCGCTTTTATATGGGGCTCATGAGGGAGAACTGCATCCGGGAACGCCAGCGTTACCCTTGATTGTAGCTTTTGCAAAGGCTTTGCGTTTAGCTTTAAAAGATTTAGCCAAGAAGGAAGAAATAGTTCGAAAATATAACGAGAAAATTGTTGCACATTTAAGTGAATATTCTGATATTTTGATAAATTCTAGCAAATACTGTATTCCTCATATTCTCAATATAAGTTTGATGAATATCAAGCCAGAAACGTTTATTCATGCTTTGGAGGGAGATGAGGTATACGTTTCTTCGAATACTGCTTGTTCTTCTTTAGAGCCAAGTGCTTCAGTTATGAATATGTATGGTAATGAAATTCGTAGTCGAACAACTATAAGAATAAGTCTTTCCCATTTGACTTTGCCAAGTGAGATATCGGAGTTTTTAGATTCTTTTGATAAGCATTATCAGGAGCTTGCCAACTTAAAATAAATGTGGTATTATTTGTTTAACTTAAATTGTTGATTTGGGATAGTAGATAAATATGAAGTGTGTAGAAAGTAACTGGTCGATGAAAAGTTATCACGGATGTTTATTGAATGGGCCAATGAGAGCTTTTTTGAAATAAGTAGGAAAAGACGGGAACTCACTCGTTAACAAGAGACATATATGATGGTATATGAAATTAACTATTTAGGTGGCACAAGACTCTTGTCCTATTATGGGGAAGAGTCTTTTTATTTTTAGAAAGAGGGAATTTTATGAAAACAATTTTAACGGGATTAAGACCGACAGGAAATTTACATTTAGGGCATTTATTTGGAGCAGGAGTTAATTATTTGGCTTTACAAGATAAGTATGATTTTTATTTGGAGATAGCGGATGTTCAGGCGTTAACTGATAATTTTGATAATCCAGAAAAGGTACGTCGTAATGTTTTAGAGATTACTACTGATTTATTGTCTTTGGGGTTAGAGCCAGAGAAAGTAAACTTTTTTGTTCAATCACGAATTCCAGAAATCGCAGAATTAACGGTTTTTTATTCAAATTTAGTTACTGTTTCTAGATTAAATCGTAATCCAACTGTGAAAACAGAAATTGAGCAGAAAAAGCATTTATTTGGAAATAATGGGGAATCTATTACCTATGGTTTTTTAGGGTATCCAGTTTCACAGGCGGCAGATATTACTTGTTTTGATGGTGAATGTGTACCAGTCGGGGAAGATCAGTTACCATTAATTGAACAATGTAGGGAGATTGTTCGTAAGTTTAATTCTATTTATGGAAGTACATTAAAAGAACCGAATGTAGTTTTGTCTAATAATAAACGCATTAAAGGATTAGATGGCAATGAAAAGATGGGAAAAAGTCTTGGGAATGCTATCTATTTAGTCGATGATGAAGAAACTATTAGTAAGAAAATTATGGGAGCAGTAACAGATCCAAACAAAATCAAGAAAGATGATCCGGCTGATCCAGAAAAGTGTATGGTTTATTATTATCATAAATTAGTTAATGATGAAGAGAATGTGAACAAGGTTTGTGCAGAGTGTAAAAAGGGAGTGCGTGGGTGTGTTTTATGTAAGCGCGAGTTAATTACTGCTATGAATGAATTCTTAACACCAATAAGAGAGCGTAGAAGAGTATATGAAGAAAATCCAGAACTCGTTAAAGAAATTTTGGATAAGGGAACGAAAAAAGCTCAAGAGCGTGCTAAAAAGCAAATGAAAAAAGTTAAAAAAGCCATGATGTTAGATTATGAAGATGAGCTTTTATGTAAAGCTTAAATATTCAGTGGTATGCTCTTAAATGTTTTGTGTTAAAATTATAGTATGGGTGAACATATGAAATATAATGGAAAAAAGATCGTTTGTGTATTTTGTTTATTTGTATTATTAGGATGTTTTATTGGGATAAATGTGTATGGTTATAGTTCAAAACATAAACGTGTTGTGAGTAGTACTGAGCCAACTTTAGTTCCCAACATAAAAGATATTGTCTATGAAGATTATATTTATCATGATGGGGTGTCTAAGAAAATAATGGTTCAAGAATACAATTCGCATTTGGGTTTTAGTTTTAGATTTGAAGGTGTATTTGTTCCGAGGGGGTTATCAGATGGTTCAGTAGTAGTCTCGCACAAGGATGATGATAGGGTATTCGTCAAAATTGAAAGAGTTACAGAAAGTGAATATTATCAAAAGTATGAGGAATTAAATACAGTTGTAGATGATAATAATGGTTATTCGAGAAGTTATAAATTCTTTAGGGGCGGAGATATGACTTATTTGATGATAAGCAAGATGGTTAATGATGATCAAGGATTATCAAGAAGTCTTGATTATATAATTAATAGTATAAATTTTGGATTGTAATGGGCTTATTTAAGCCTTTTTTCTTTATTTTTGTCTTTAAATTTATTATAATTAGATTATTAAGAGGTGTTTTTATGACTAATAAAGAATTAGCAGATTTAATATTTCCGGATATTACGTGGACGATTGAAGATTATGAGAAAAAGTATCCAAATCGCGAAGTTGGAAGTGGTTATGTAACTAGATTTGCACCATCACCAACTGGATTTGTTCATATTGGAAATATGATGCAGGCTTTAACGGATTATTTTTTAGCTAGAAATACGAATGGTATATTTTATTTGCGTAATGAAGATACTGATACAAAAAGGGAAGTAGATTCAGCTGTTGATAAGATAATGGATGTTTTTGAATATGTTGGATTTAAACCAGATGAATATGAGTATCGCGGAGAAATTGTAGGTAATTATGGACCTTATGTTCAAAGTGAGCGAAAAGAGATATATCATGCTTTTATTAAACATTTAATAGAGATTGATAGAGCTTATCCTTGTTTTTGTTCAGCAGAAGAATTAGACGTTATGCGCAAAAAGCAAGATGCTAAAAAGGTGCAACCAGGTTATTATGGAGCGTGGGCTAAGTGTCGTGATTTATCTAATGAAGATCGTGCTGCGCGTATAAAAAATGGTGAATCGTTTGTTATTCGTTTTAAGAGTATGGGAAATCCTAATAGAAAAATTCAATATGAGGATTTGGTAACAGGGGTTATTGAGTTTCCTGAGAATAATAATGATATGGTTATTATGAAATCAGAAGATAAATTGCCAACGTATCATTTTGCTCATGTTGTCGATGATCATTTAATGCATACTACACATGTCGTACGTGGACAAGAATGGTTGCCAAGTGTTCCTTTGCATATCGAGATGTTTACAGCTTTTGGATTTGAGATTCCAAAGTATATTCATAATTGTTTGCTTTTAAAGCAAGATAATGGTGTAAGAAGAAAGATTAGTAAGCGTAAAGACCCAGAAGCTCTTATGGAATATTATGTAGAAAAGGGCTACCCAAGCATAGCAGTTATTGAATCTTTAATGACTATCCTAAACTCTAACTATGAGGAGTGGAGAGATAATAATCCAGATAAGTCATATTTAGAGTTTGAATTTAATCCAACAAAGGTGGGAACAACGGGGGCATTATATGATTTAGAGAAATTGGATAATATTTCTAAAAATATTATTTCTAAGATGACTAAAGATGAAGTATATGATGCACTTTATAAGTATGCATCAGTTTATGACCAAGAATTTGCCAAGATAATAAGCGAAAATGAAGAGATGACTAAAGCTATTTTGAATATCGAAAGAGAGCAAGAGAAGCCAAGAAAGGATTTTGCTTGTTGGAGTGATGTTCGAAAATCTATTTGGTATATGTTTGATGCACTTTATAAACCAGAAACTTATGAATGGGGTAAAATAAGTGGGCGTGATGATATAAAAAGTGTTGTTGATTTATATATAAGTAAGTATTATAATGAAAATGATGATAAAGATACATGGTTCGATAAAATAAAAGCTTGTTCTACTGAGCTTGGATATGCTGCTAATATGAAAGAGTATAAGGCCAATCCAGATGCTTATAAGGGCAATGTTGCTGATATTTCGACTGTATTGCGCGTTGCATTGACGAGTAAAAGTCAGACACCAGATCTTTATTGGATAATGAAATTACTGGGAAAAGAGAGAATCTTAGCACGTTTTGAGCAAATATAATAAATAATTTAAAGATAAAAGGTAGAACTTTTATCTTTTTTATGTTATACTTCATTATGATAGGAGACTTATAGGAAGTTGTTAGTCTATTGGTTTTTAGAATATGAAGGGAAGAATAAATATGATATGTAATAAATGTGGTAGTCAAGTGGAAAACGGGCAGGCTTTTTGTACTAATTGTGGTGCTAATATGCCAGTTGCAGCTACTAATAATCAAGCTGTAAATATGGGCACTTCTCCAAGTGGAGTAGATAGTGTCCCTAATTTGGGGATGCCAAGTGCTCCAAGCAATCAAGTTAATAATATGGGGATAAATCAGCAAGTAGCGCCAAGACCTGCTATTCAAAATGTTGGTGTTAATCAAGGTGGAATGCAAGGGAGTGTATCTAATCCTGGTTTAGGAACTGTTAATCCAGTTAATCAAGCACCAGTAATGCAACAAAATGTTAATCCAGTTAATCAAATGGGAGTGGAAGCTCCTCAACACATAGCAGAACCGAATTTTAATAATCAGGCACCTGCTATGGGTATGGGAAGCGCAAATCCAGTTGATAATGGACTTCCTAATACCCCACAAGAAAGTGTTATTCCAGTTGCGCAAACAACACAGGTAGCAGCAGTGCAAGATGAAAAACCAAAGAAGAAGAGTAAGGCTTCAATGATTATTTTACTTGGGCTTGTTCTTATAGTTCTTGTAGTTGGGATTTTGATTGCAACAAAAGTTATTTCAATTGATGCGTTTTTTAAGGCTGAGGTTCCAGCCAATATAAATAATGAAAAAAAGACGACTGAGCCAACTACTACTAAACCAGTTGTTCAACATGATATGATTTCAGTTTCAGGAGTTGATTTTACAATTCCAACAGGTTATAAGACTAAAGATTTAGTAACTACAAATGGCGTTTATTATGTTTATAATAATGCTACTAATTTGAGTGTAGCGTTTAATTTAAAGAATGCTACTTTAACTGATACTACTTTAATAGATGCAGCTGTTTTGGCATATCAAGCAACAGGAAAGTATACATCTGTAGTGCCTTCTAGTTTAACTACATATGAAAGTTATTCATATTATGCAATTGATTTAACTGATGCAAATGGAGTAGTTAATACTGAATTTATTGTTCAATATAAGGACAATATGGTATTTGATTGTGTTGCTCATAATACGGCTGTTATTGGCAATAATAATTATTTACAATTGATAACAAATCTTATGAGCTCAGCAGTTGTTCGTTCTAATGAAGGCGTAGTAAATCCTGTAATAGGAGCAATTGATTACGATTTTTCGGTTGTATCTGAATAAAATAGTAAAAATCATCCCATTGATTTATCGAAAGGATGATTTTTTTATGAGTAAGTATAAAGTTAATATAACGGGGCTGGATACTAGTAAGTTAGAAGTATTAAGTAAGGCAGATATGGATCAACTTATGAGTGATTATAAAAAGGGGGATTTACTTGCTAAGGAGCGGATCATTAATGGCAATTTAAAATTAGTGTTGTCGATTATTAACAAATATAATAATGGCAAGAATGATATGAATGATTTATTTCAAATTGGCTGTGTTGGCTTAATTAAAGCTGTTGATAATTTTGATGAATCGTATGGGGTAATGTTTTCCACTTATGCTGTTCCACTTATTTTAGGTGAGGTTAAAAGGTATATAAGAGATTCTACTAGCATTAGAATAACGAGAAGTGTAAGGGATCAGGCTTATCAAATTATGAAATATAAAGATGAGTATATGGCAATTCATGGAGTTGAACCGAGTATTCAGGATATAACTACTACTCTTGAAATAAGTGAGTATGAACTTTCTAATGCGATGGATTCTTTAAAAGATCCAGTGAGTATTTATGAACCTATTTATAATGATGGAGGAGATACGATATATTTACTCGATCAACTTGCTGATAAAAGAGAACTCGAGAGTAAAAAAGATGATTTAATATCCTTACGAAAGGCCTTAACTAAGTTAAAAAAACGTGAAAAAGAGATATTAGTTGATCGTTATATCATTGGAAAAACGCAGATGGAACTTGCTAGTGAAATGGGGGTTAGCCAGGCGCAAATTTCACGTATTGAAAAAAATGCGATTAACAATGTCAAAAAGATGATTAGGTAACTAATAAAAGTGCTTATCAATTTCTAAAATATGATATAATTGAGTAGTAAGCATATGCTTTGTTAATAGAAAGAAGTGAAAATATGGGATTAATTAGTGCAGCAACTGGAGCAATTGGTGGTGTAGTTGGCGATCAATTTAAAGAATATGTCACAGTTCCTGAAGTTGATAGAACTGTTTTAGTAGCACGTGGAGTTGTTAATCATGGTAAGGGAAATTCTAATCCAACGCCAGGAGTTATAACTAATGGTAGTAAAATTGTGGTTCCTCAAGGGTATGCCATGATGATCATTGATAATGGAGCAATTAAAGAATTTTCGGCGGAACCAGGGGAATATATTTGGGATACTTCGGTAGAACCTAGTGTCTTTGAAGGAGGATTCTTTAAAGGAATTGCTGAATCCATTAAGAAAATTGGAAGTCGTATTACATATGGAGGACAAGCAGCAAGAGATCAACGTGTTTATTATATAAATTTATTAACTATTACAGAGAATAAGTTTGGTTCTCCAAATCCAGAAACAGTTACAGATCCAGTTTATGGATCAGTTGAGATAACATTTAATGGAATGTATTCATTTAAAGTTGTTGATCCAGTTGTTTTAGTTGCTAATTTAATCGGCGTTAACGTAAGTGATGTAATAACAGTAGATGATGTAATTGGGCAATTGAAGATGTCATTTATTACTAATATGTCTGTTTGTATTTCTAAGGTAATGATCGAAGGTAATATATCTTTTAATACTGTTCAAACCAAAAAAGTAGAAATTTGTAATGCAATGAATTCTTTATTAGATGAATCGTGGAGAGCAATGTATGGATTTGAAATTGTCGATGTTGCTTTAGTTATAAATGCAAGTGAAGAATCTAAGAAGATAATTAGAGAAGTAGATGCAGAGATTTCTCGTGAGAAACGTCGTGGAGACTTATATTCTGAAAATCCAAATGGTATGATGGCAGCGGCAACTGCTGATGCTATGAAAAATGCCTCTTCTAATGAAAATGGAGCAATGATGGGATTCATGGGAATGAATATGGCACAAAATGTTGGGGCTACAGCTATGGGAGCAGCAGCTAATATGGCACCAACTAATAATGCAGTATCGGAGTCTAATGAAAACCGTTTCTGTACTAATTGTGGAGCACCTGTTACTGGTAATTTCTGTGGTAAATGTGGAAATAAAGTAGGATAATATTATAGTATCTTTAAGTATTGAATTTTATAATAATTAAATCGGATTAAGTCTGATTTTTTTTTACTTATTTAACATATAATTTTATTAGGTGAATTTATGCGAATAAGTGATTTACAATCTAAGGATGTTGTTAACCAAACGGATGGGCGAAACATTGGGAGAATAATTGATATCGATATTACAGAAGGTGGGATAATTAATTATTTTGTCGTGGAACCTAAGAGAATTATGAAGAGATTAAATATATATAATAATGAAACTAGTATAAATATTAATCAAATAGTTAAAATAGGAGAGGATGTAATACTTGTAGATTTACATTAAATAGGGTATAATTTTTTAGAAGGTGTGTTCTTTCATGAATAAAAAAATTGTTATGATATCGTCAGTAGTTTTGTTATTTGATCAAATAATAAAATCGATTATAGAGTTAAATAATGTTCATGTGACATTAATCAGTAATTTTTTTGCGTTTAATTATTATCAAAATACTGGGGCAGCTTTTAGTATATTGGAAGGAAAAACGTATGCATTAATAGCTATTTCTTTGGTAATGTTGGTATTTATTTATAGTATGGCTTTTTCTCATCCAGATTCAAAATTAAAAAATGTAGCTTTTGGGTTATTAATTGGTGGAGTGCTTGGTAATTTGATTGATCGAATATTTTATGGATATGTGCGTGATTTTATTGATATAAAGCTATTTAGTTATCATGCGCCAGTTTTTAACATTGCTGATATGGCGATAACATTTGGAGTTGTATTAATAATTATAATGACGTTTATGGGAAGTGATAGAAGTGGAAATAAAGGTTTTAGAAGAAGAAAACAAGATTCGAATTGATAAATATCTAAGTGAATATTTAGAAGAGTCGCGAAGTATGATTGCCAAGATGATAGGAGAAGGATATATTTTAGTAAATGATGGTGCTGTAAAGAGTAATTATGTTGTTAGAACTGGAGATATTATTAAGGTCTTGGAAGGTTTCGTTCAAGAGGAAGATATAGTTCCTCAAGATATAAAGATTAATATTGTCTATGAAGATGATGATGTTATTGTCGTTAATAAAGATAGTGGTATGGTCGTTCATCCGGGAAGTGGTAATAGAGGTGGAACCCTAGTCAATGCTTTAATGTTTTATACTAAAGATTTATCGAATATAAATGGTGAAGTGAGACCGGGAATCGTACATCGTATCGATAAAGATACATCAGGGTTGATGGTTGTTGCTAAGAATAACAAGGCTCATGAAATATTAGCGGATATGTTAAGTAGACATGAGGTAAAAAGAGATTATATTGCTTTATTAAAGGGAGAGTTCATGCACGATACGGCAACTATTAATGCTCCAATTGGGCGAGATAAGTTAGATCGCAAGAAGATGTGTGTAACAGACGTTAATAGCAAAGAGGCAATAACGCATTTGAAAGTTTTAGAACGTTTTAAGGGATATACGTTAGTTAAATTATCGTTAGAAACTGGTAGAACGCATCAAATAAGGGTTCATATGGCTTATATTGGTTTTCCCATATATAATGATCCAGTTTATACTAAGGATGCTTGTGATGATTTTGGGCAATTTTTACATTCGGCAAGTTTGAATTTTAAACAACCTATTACTGGAGAGGAACTAAATTTTGAATGCTCTTTACCCGATAAGTTTAAAAATTTCGTTGATACTCTAGAAAAGAAGTAAAAAATGTTATAGAATAGATGTTGAAAGGGCGGATATGATGTCTAGTTTAAGAATGAATTCTATGGACGAAGTAACGATGCAATTAGTTCATTATTTTATAACTAAGGAAAATTATCAACCTATTGTTGTCAATGGACTACAAAATGAGATATGGTTAGAAAATACTGATAAATATTTTGAGGTAATAAGAATAAATAGTAATTATATACACAATGATGAACAATTAGATTTTGATTTGTACAAGGCTAAAACAGTCGTTAAACAGATTAGAAAAAAGATGTTATCATTCAAGTGTAATACATTAAATATTATGTTAAATGTAGGCGATAATGTTAATAATTTATCGTCAAGTTATAAAAATATGGAATTATTAAAAGTTAATTCTATTAATGATTTGGGGAATGATGAGGGACTTGCTTCTTTGTTTCCTGAATTAAAGAATGATATTATAGATTCTAGTGATCCAATGGACTTCTTCATTAATATTACTGATGATATTAATGAAGAAACAGAGCGAAAAAGTCGTCTATATGATAAGGTATTTAGTCAAAAGCCAATAGTGGTAACATATGCTTTGATTGTGATAAATATTATTGTGTTTATATTGCAGTATATGGGGATAATTAATACTAATCTTTATGCCACTAGTGCTTATTCGATTAAAATGGGACACTACTGGGTAGTTTTGACTTCAGCTTTTCTACATGCTGATATTATTCATATTTTATGTAATATGTATTCTCTATATTTTATTGGTGTTCAGTTGGAGACAGTTTTAGGGAAGAAAAAGTTTATTGTAGTTTATTTGATAAGTGCTATTATGGGATCTCTTGCTAGTGCATTATTATCTGGTGGAGCAGCTATTGGGGCTAGTGGAGCTATATTTGGTCTTATTGGAGCGATGTTATATTTTGGATATTATTATCGTTTGTATTTGGGAAACGTAGTAAGATCACAAATAATACCAGTTATTTTGATTAATTTATTTATAGGTTTTATGCTTCCAGGTGTTGACAATTTTGGTCACATCGGCGGATTAGTAGGTGGAATATTTGCTGCTATGATGGTTGGAATTGAGGGTAAATCCGATAAAATGAATCGACTTAATGGAGCGATTATTACTATTGTTTTGATAGCATTTTTACTATTTATGATTGTAAGATAGATGATTCTATATTAACATCAAAGAACTCAGTACCATTATCAGTTGTAATCTTCATATGTAATTAATTCTTGTAAATAACCAGCAGGCTTCACCTTAACTATATTTAGAGTTGGATTTTTATAAATATGTAAAGTTTTTTCTCTAGGAAAATCTAGTGGATTAAATTCAAAAATACCCTGATTAACACAATTATAAAATGAAGGTTTAGAAAAATTTAAAATATCTGGATGATTGGCATACAAATGATTTATAGTTTGCCTTTTTTTATGAGTGGAGGAGGGTAGTATTAATTACATAAACTTTTATAAGGGATTTAGCAAGTCTAGAACATGATAATCTCTATCATTTTGACTTTTTCCCAATTGAAGCACGCTCATGAGCAGCTAATAATTTATCAAAAGTTAAACACTCAAAAAAGCAATTCTTTATTGTCCTACACATGAATTAATCCATCCTCTCAAAAATGATCCTATTATATTTAACCTCCTTGACCAAGCTTCATAATTTCTCAAACTAATAT
>CATNCE010000032.1 GCA_950097225.1 uncultured Bacilli bacterium | reverse complement strand
CAACTAATATTACTGCATTAGCCCATTTCTTATCACAATAATTATACCAATCATATCCTTGATCTGAATATGTTACATCACCATTATCTGCTAATTCTACTGGAATTAACTCACCATTTATTACAGGATCAGCTCCATTTAAATCCTCTACACATATATTATCTTCTGTTATTACACCTGGCGTCTCTCTCTCACTTGGAGTTGCCACTAACTCACAAGTGAAAACCCCAGTTGTTTCCTCTGTTACCACTCCATTTAATGTGATTTTTACTTCTCCTATTTTAAACTCATTACTTACTAATGTAAAACTACTTGGATTTACTGATATATTAACAAGATCATTTAACGTACTTGATGCATCATTTAATCCACAATTAATTGTTACATCGGCATCATACTGAGTATTTCTATTCTTAACAAAGAAGACTAAACTAGTTTCTTCTCCAATACTACTTATTTTCTTAGCATCATAGGTAATTGTTTTTCCATCTTCACTTATTTGTGCAGTACCTTCAGTCTTAGTTTTTATGAACACGACATCATCCAAAAATGTATTATTGTATCCAACATTTAAACCTGCATTTATCACCAAGTTAGTTGCTATTCCTGCAAAACCTACTGTTAAGACTAACACGATTATTAATATACTTACATTTCTTCTACTCATATTACTCTTTCCTATCCTATATCTAGTTTAACACGAAAATGTCTCAAGTACAATTAATTTGGTGTAGCATTTCAGCACTAAGTAAAAAGTGTATTTTAAAAAAAGAAGTGCAGATATAATATGCAATAAGATATAGAAACAATTATAATATCATCTTAAGCAATTTATTTGTCAAATAAGGAGGTATTTAGAAATGACAAATAATTATTGTCATCTAACTTATGAAGATAGAAAAAATATTGAAGATGGGTTAAATGATAATAAATCCATTTATAAAATTGCAAAAGAATTAAACAGAAGCTCTTCTTCCATTTATAGAGAAATAGACCGAAATAAAGTTTATTCTAAACCTAGTGGTTTTAATAATTTTTATAAAAACAACTATGATAAAGATTTATCTTGTGAAAAGCTCTCTAAATCACCTTACGTTTGTAATGGTTGTAAATCTAGAAGTGGTTGTAGAAAAGAACGATTTACTTATTACGCAAGAAAAGGTATTAGTTTAACTCCAGAAGAAGTATATAACATTAATACTACTCTTACTCCACTTATAAAAAAAGGGCAAACTATTAATCATTTATATATTAATCACCCTGATATCTTAAATTTTTCGAAACCATCATTTTACAATTATGTTAATAATGGGGTTTTTGAATTTGGACCTTTAGATTTCCCTAGAATTGTTAAATATAAAAAGAGAAAAAACTCTAATAATAGAAGAACAAGAAAAGAAAGAGCAATTCTTATTGGAAGAAAATATGATGACTTTTGCAAATATGTTATGGAAAATCCTGATTTAAATATTGTTGAAATGGATACTGTTGAAGGTTTGCAAGAAGAATCCGACTGCTTTCTTACTCTTTTATGGAGAAAATCTAAATTCATGCTTATATTCAAATTAGAATCTCAAACTACTGACGAAGTGACTAGAACATTTGAATATTTGCAGCAAACTTTATTTGATGATGATTATAGAAATTTATTTCCAATTATTCTTACTGATAATGGACATGAATTTTTTGATGTTTTAAATATAGAATGTGCCCACGAAAATGGAGAACAGCTTTCTAAAGTTTTTTATTGTGATCCACATGAATCTTGTCAAAAAAGAATGATCGAAAAAAATCATGAATTTATTAGATATGTATTACCCAAAGGAACTTCTTTTAAAAATCTAACTCAAAATGATTGTGATATTCTTAAAAATCATATTAATAGTTTATGTAGAGATTCCTTAAATGGAAAATCTCCATATGAAGCTATGTTATTTTTATGTGATGAGTTTACTCTTCACTCGCTTAATTGTTATTATATAAATCCTGATGAAGTCGTACTTAATCAGGATTTATTAAAAAAGTAATTTAAACAAAAAAATATTTATAGCAATGAACTATAAATATTTCTGACAAATAAATTGCCTAAAATCACATTAATAATTTATGTAGATTAGTTGCACTTTGTTTTTTAAAATTGCAATAATCTACACTTTTTGCCGTGGAATAATTTCCTTGACTAAATCTAATATACTACATTTTATTACTTTTATCCATCTTTTTGTATCTAAAATCTCTTTGTAACCGGCTTAAAAAGTGCACTTTCTATTAGACATGCACTTCTTGAATCGTTATGCATATTGTCTATGCACTTCAGATTGATTCAACGCTAAGTAAAAAGCCCCAACAAAAAAAGACTACATCTGTAGTCTATTTTCTTTATCAATATCAAACTCTGGCATTTCTAAAACTAAACGTTTTTGCTTATCTTTATTAGACGCCACCAACTTTTCACCTTTTTTCATTCTATCAAGTGTATTAAAACGCTTCGTATACGTCTCAATAGCTAAATAATTATTAAACGTTTTCCTTTTACTCATTGCTACATTTTTACCATCTTCAAGTCTTCTTTTATATTTTCTTAATGCATAATTAGATGTATATTTTTTAACTAACTCATCATCTTCGGTATAAGGATTATTAGCACTTTCAATATTGTAAATTTTTGCCAACAGAGAAAGAGCATGATACCTGTCTATTTTTTCAACTTCCATAATATACCCAACTGCATCTAATTTAGTACCACAAGCATAACAAACGAGATTATTTCCACGATTATTAACACGCATTGATGGACGACGATCATAATGGAACTGACAAGAATACATATAAGAATCATCTGCTAACTTTTTAATATGAGCATTAGAGTGATTATTAGTTGAAACTAAATGTAATATACTTGCCTCTTCTCCGATAAGACTCTTTGTATTCTTAAAAACACAAGATTCACTAATAGCAAGAATTAATTTATGCATCCTAATTAATAAGTCTATTACCTCTTCTCGCAAGAAACTCTGATAATCAACTAAATTAGTCCATTTCTGATAAAACTCCGTATCTTGCACTTCATATGGCCTTAAATTCACGCCATCACGCACACTAGATGCCAGTACACGATCAATTTCCAATAAGCGTATGATTTCTTTTTCCAAAGCATTTATATGTGCCTTACTTAATCCTTTAAAGAAAAGTTCCATCTCATAACGTTCAAAAACATTAGCAGAACTTATCACTATATTAGCAAATTCATCTACACGTTCTTTATTCTTTTGCAATTTATCAACATTAAAATTTAGCATAATTATCATCCCTTGCTGTTATATTTTCTCAATTTTATTAACAATTATATTATATTTGTCTAATCTCTTCTCAACTCTTCCACTTATCTTAACTAAATCCCCCTTTTTTATCAAATTTAAACTAGACATAACTGACTCAAAGCAGGTAAACTCCCCACTCATAGTTTCATCACTTGCACTCATAAAAGCCATATCCTTTCCCGTTTTTGTCTTAATCATTTTTATTTTTTCAACTAAAACAACCGCCTCAATATGCTTATCAAAGAATGCCTCAGTTTTAACAAGTTTAAACATTTTAGGATACTTAGAAGATGGATGCGTAGAAACATAATACCCAAACAATTCTAACTCCTTATTCATAAGTTCAATTTCTGGATATTCTAAAACTTTTTCAAGCATCGGTTTACTCACCAAAGAAGAATCCAAATCCTTAATAAGTTCGGCATAAGTTATCGAAGCATTAATATTTTTCATAAGAGTAGCCCGATTATTTCCAAAAGCATCAAAAACTCCCGCCATTATCAAAGCTTCTACTACCTTTTTATTGACACTAAATCCATAAGCACGCGCCATAAAATCAAAAAAATCAGTAAATGGCCCTTCATCTCTTACTCGTATTATAGCATCACTAGCAGTAATACCAACGCCTTTAATTACCCGCAGTGGTAAACGAATCCCATCGCTTTCTTTCAAATACGTAACTCCTGATAAATTAATATCTGGTTTAAAAACATTAATTCCCAATTGTTTAGCTTCATCTATATATTCCTTCGTCTTAGTTTCTCCACCAATATTCGTATTCAATAAATTAATGTAATAATATTCTTTAAAATGAACCTTTAAATAAGCCATTTGATAAGCAATCAAGGCATAAGCTACCGAATGCGACTTATTAAACCCAAAATCAGCAAATTTAACTATTAACTCATAAACTTTAATAGCACTGTCTTCTGTATAACCATTACTCTTAGCATTACTAATGAATTTCTCTTTTGTTCCCTCTATAACTGCTAGCTTTTTCTTACTGATAGCTCTTCTAATAAGATCCGCCTCAGCATAACTGAAATTCCCCATACGTCTCAATATTTCCATTATTTGTTCCTGATATATCAAAATACCATATGTTGGCTCTAAAATATTCTTTAAAGCATCATCCACATATTTAATAGGTGCTCCATTATTTTTTCGTGCCACATATTCATTAATTTCCCCCATTGGTCCTGGACGATATATTGCTAATGCCATAACTAAATCATCAAATTTTCTTGGTTTTAACTTGCGCAAGAAATTTTTCATTCCCGTTGATTCAAACTGAAATACACCAACTGTATCTACTCTACTAAAAAGATCATAAACCTCTTTATCATCTAAAGGTATAGCATTAATATTTAATTTCTTTCCTGTATAAAATTCAACATCTTTTATAACATTAGACATAATAGTTAAGTTCCTAATTGATAAAAAGTCCATTTTCAATATACCTAATTCTTCCAGTTCATCCTTATCATATCCCGTTAATATTTCATTTCCTGATAAAGTAACTGGTATTAAATCAATCAAATCCTCACTACAAATAACTACTCCAGCCGCCGTTGTCGTAACATGTTTTTTTAACCCTTCCAAATAATAAGCTTCATCATACACTTTCTTCAACAAAGAATTTCTGTTTATTACATTTTTAACTTCATCAGTTAAATTATCCTTAAGTAACAATTTAGAATTTATATGTTTAAGTAAAGAATTCAATGTAACCTCATCGACATTATTAATTTTAGCTACTGAACGTATTACTTCCTTAGCCGTCATAGTTCCATAGGCAATAATCTTAGCTACTCGATCCCTCCCATATCTATCACGTACATATTCAAAGACTTCATCACGTCTCTCATCCTCAAAATCAATATCGATATCGGGCATCGTAATACGATTAGGATTCAAAAAACGTTCAAATAATAAATCATATTTTAATGGATCAATCCACGTTATACCAAGGGAATATGATACTAGTGACCCAACAGCAGACCCTCTCCCTGCTCCAACAAAAATATTATTCTTGATCGAAAACTTCACATAATCAAAAACAATTAGAAAATAATCAGTAAATCCCATCTTACTTATAATATCAAGCTCATAATCTAATCTATTTTTATATTCTTCCCCTACTTTTCCATTTAATCTCTTCGCAAGACCTTTTAAAGCTAAACTACGCAAATAGGCCTCACTATCTTCTATTTCTAAAGAAAAATGGGGAATATATCGCTTATCAGTAACAAATTCAATATCAATTAAATCAACCAATTTAGAAACATCATACTCTTTATCAACTAATACATTATCCTGATAATTAACTAACTCTATGTCTCCTAACTTTAATCCCTTATCAATCATATGCAAATAATTAACATACTTAGATGCATTAACAGACAAACTATATATATCATTAATATATACAACTTTATCCGTTATAATTAATTCCTCTACTTGTTCGCTTTCATTTTTAAAAGATAAAAATGTAATCTCAAACATATTATTAATAGTGTCATATATTTTTATTGATTCATAAGGTAAAACAGCTATAACATCATCTTTAAATTGCTCTAATCCCTCAATAATAATTATCTCACTTATTTTAGCCTTACCTAATCTAAATAAATTAGTTAACCCTGCCATATTCCTTGGATACAAAAACAAACGATAATTCTCAACTTCTAAATCAAGCCCAATTATTGGCTTAATTCCATTTTTCTTACATTGTTTATAAAAATTATATGATGAATTTAAATTATCATCAAGTATACCAAGTGCTTGATAATTCTTCTCTTTAGCATATGAAATCAAGTCCTCAATTTTAATAAGACTCTTTAACAATGAATAATCGGTTTTTATTCCCAAATGTACGAACATACTTTCACCTAATCTTATTATATAACATAATTACCTATTATTGACAATTAATTAATCAATATGTTAGCATAAAAATTACTGAAAAGAGGTAAAAAGATGAAATCTATATCATACACTACTTCACTAGAGCTATGCACTCTTTATTGTATATTAAAAAATAATCCAACTAATACCTTTATCATAAACCGAATAAAAAAATTAGAAAATAGCCTATTCCCTGAAATACTTTTAAGTCATTTAAATAAACTAATGGAAATAACAATTAGTAAAGATGACACGGCTAATCCCAATAATCTATCAACTGATATAAAAAATTATCAAACAAGAAATAGTATTACTGATCATTTTTTACTTCAAGTATATATTCAATATCTAACTAAAATATTTTCAAGAACCTCTCATCAATTATCTAACTGTCTTTTTAACAGTATAAGATGTCAAAAGATAATATCTACTAATTTTAATATCCAAACTAGTCGCCTATTTTTAAGTATTATTGATGATTATATCCGTAAGAATAACGCAGATGACTTAGAAAGTTTAAAGGCTTTACGAGACTACATATTCATAAAATATTTAAATACAAGCGAAATAAAGGCTACTTTACCAACTGAACAATATAACATTGCCAACATAATAAATAATTTAATAGATACAAGCATCAGAAAGTGTATTTTAAGCTTATTAGAGTACTCTGATGAGGCTTTTGCATCTCCCGAGTTAAAAGAACACGCGACAATAGAAGCCATATATCTCCGCAGTTTACTAGTAATGTTAAATGATGAATCAGCTTTAATTGAATATGATAACTTTTATAATCAGTGTTCTCCTACTGAGACAAAAGCTAAAAAACTAATTAGAGAAGCGTTTATCCAAAACTATTATGACTTAGAATATTTCCCAGTTATAAGGGAAGAAAAGCGTTAATTGTTGACTTATCACCCCTTGAATGATATAATCGAAAAGTAATTCGTGATTGGAGGGAAAACTATGACAAAAAAGAACTTAAGTAATATTGTACCTTTAACAGGTAATAAAAGAAGTCATTCAAATCGCGCTACTAAAATGACTCAAAAACCCAATTATCAAACTAAAAAAATTAACGGTGTTAAGGTTAAGTTAGCAAGTAATGAGTGGAAAACTATGAAAAAATCTGCCTAATAAAGCAGATTTTTTTATGTCTAAATTAATTCTTATCACATTGTACTACAGTAATTGCTATAACTCCTAAAATATCATCAGTACTTGCTCCACGTGACAAATCATTAACTGGCATTCTTAATCCTTGAGTTATTGGTCCATAAGCATTGGCCCTAGCGAGTCTTTGAACCAATTTATAGCCAATATTTCCCGCATCTAAATTGGGAAATATAAGAACATTAGCCTGTCCAGCAACGTTAGAATCCGGCGCTTTTTTTTGTGCAACAGATGAATCAATTGCTGCATCTAATTGTAACTCTCCATCACACAACAAATGTGGGTATTCTCTTTTAGTTATGACGACAGCTTCCCTAACTTTATCGACTAAGCTATGTTTAGCAGAACCATATGTTGAATGAGATAAAAAAGCTACTTTTGCCTGCGAATTAACCAAAGACTCAAAAGATTTAGCCGAAGACGCCGCAATACTAGCTAACTCATCTACACTAGGATCTTGTATCAACCCTGAATCCGCAAACACAAAAACTCCGTTTTCCCCATATTCACAATTTGGAACTTCCATTAAGAAAAAAGCAGATACACACTTCGCATCTTCACGAGCTTTAATGATTTGCAAAGCTGGCTTTAAAACTTCGCCAGTTGAATGAACAGCTCCCGAAACAACTCCATCAGCTTTTCCATGCAACAATAACATACAAGCAAAATACATATAATCATTAAATAAAAGCATTCTGGCTTCATCCAAGTCCATTCCCTTAGATTTACGCATATCATAAAGCTCATCAATATATTGTTCAATATCCGAAAAATTCTTGGGATCTATAAATTCAATATCTAAAAAATCTTTATTACTAAAAGTATTAACTATTTGCTCACGAACACCAATAAAGATAATTTTAGCTATTCCCTCTTTGTGAGCTTGTATTCCAGCATCAACTACTCTTTCGTCCATACTCTCTGGTAGCACAATTGTTTTTTGCAACATCTTTGCTCTACTTATAATATTATCAATTATCATTAAAAACCCTCCTAAAATACAATAACCATATTAGTCTTATATAAAAGATCATTTAATTTAACATACAATGCATATTTACCACTTTCTAAATCTACATTAAATATTTGTCGTTTAGTATCACTATCTTTATAATTAAATATAAAAATCTTACCATTTTCTGTAACGAAAAATAAATCAATAGCATCATCATCTTTTATATCATAATTAGTCGTAAATGTATTTCTTGTAAACTCACTTGTATAAATCCACTCACGCGCATTATTCAAATTAATTTGTTTACTATTACTTTCCATCAAAGATGATTTTTCTAAATTATTATGAATATTCAAAACTGATACATCTAAATTAGCCATAGTTGGAGCATAAAGACTATTCTTAAATGCTCGATATTTTCCCTCTTCTGATCTTGCCTTAAATAAGACATTTTGACTCTTATCTACCTCTAAAATAGTTGCATATATATTATCGGGGTTAGCTTCAGCCAAACTTAACTTCCCACTTTCCCCTAAACGATACTCATCCTTTAAGTTATACCCAAAATCAATTAAATAATTGCCATTATTAAGCTCCCTAAAAGAACCATATTGATGGGAAAACATCGAACGATTTTCATCATATCGCCAAACTAAATCAGCCTGTTTATTAATTATGCGATAAACATCCGCTGATGAAAAATTATCTTTATAATAACTCACTAAATCATTACCATTATTTTCAAAACCATGTAATCTATCATATCCATTATTAAATAATCCCAAATTACCATCTGGAGTTATAAATACTGAATGTTGTCCAAGTGGATAATTCCCCGAACTACTTACAACTAAATAATTACGCCAAATATCATGTGCAAATAATTCATTCTCTGGATTAGTAAATACCCAATTTAAAGTCTTATTCTTATAACTAAAAGATAAAACAGCATTCCATCCTCGTAGTGACACTACTAAATTATCTTGTGCTTCATCGTAATAAAAGCTATTGCGAATCGCTTTTTGTCCCAAAAAACTTCCATCAAACTCTGGATCAATAGATTTAATAATATTAGCTATATTAAGAATATCCATTGTTTCCCCTGTATCCTTATTAACAGAATATATGACTTGTTCATCTATATAAACTGGCTTATCGCCCCCAGCTAGCATGTAATTTCCATCACTCAAGACTTGAAACTCAAAAGAATAACCATTACTAGGAACATAATAATTATAAATCTTCCCTAAATAATCCATCTCTACAAATGAAGCAAAATTCTCGGCAAACTGCCCTTCTGCCACTCCAATTAAGAAATGTCCATTAGGAAGCCACTCTACATCCATGCGATTATCAACAGTTAAATAAAATCGCAACTTCCCATCGATATCCCATCCTGTAAAATAAGTCTTATAAGAAGCCATTGTAAAATATAACTCATCAGTATAAAAACCTTCCTGTTTATATTCAACATTTAAAGGATAAGCTATATTGCTCTTCTTTGTCCTTATACTATAAGTCTTCTCTTCCCCATTCATGACTAATCTAACTTTATTATCAAAATCTTCATATAACCCATAAACAGGAATAATATGTCTACTAGTAGCTTGAATTTTAGTAGCAAATTTATCATTAATATATACATCTACTTCTTCATCCTTATTTGTATTAAAAATAATTACTGCTGATAAAGGACTTATCTTATAAGGATTTAATTCAACATAAGCATCGGTAAATGTATACTTTTTTTCATCAGCAATCCCATTTAACTTTTCATTTATAATGGCTTGATCACTTACCTGTTTTAATAAGGCATTCCTACTTTCCGCCCCTGCAAAGTTAAAATGTTCACTAGGTTTAATAAAACAAAATACCCCTAAACTAACACTAATAACAATAATTATAACTATTACCATCATTACTGATATATTCTTATTCATATACTTACTCCTTCGGATTCCACAAAGAATAACGAGCCTCACTCAAATAACGTATTATTGGATTATCATCAAAATTAGCAGACACACTCATTTTCTTTAGTTCCAATTTAGAAAAATGAACATTCATCTCAATACTATTATAAATAGAAGCTTCATTGCTAAACTTAACTATGGCATTATCCCCACTAACTTCAAAGTAATACACTCTATCCCCAATTACTAAACTACCAGAACAATTATCATCATTAACAAAGATATTACCTTTCAAAATATTATTAATAGCAATAAAGAATCCCGCATCATTGGGTACAATACGTATTTCATTGCCATCACTATTTACAATAATCTCCTTATCATTAATAGTAACTACTATTTCATCCAAAGTAATTACTATCTTATCAAATTTTCTAGTTATCCCCCTAGTATGTATCTTAACATACGTATTTTCAAACTCTGAACCTAAAATATCATTAATATATTTAGCATCATAAGAAACGACAATATCATTTTTCTCAGTTGTAATATCTAAGTATTTTTTTAAATCAAGATTTTTCAATCTCCCAAGAACACTAAATACTTTTAACCACTCCGTATTTATATCAAAATAACTTAAACTCGTATCTTCAAAATATAACTTATCACTTACTTCAAAATTATAATTATACTGAGCTGGATAATTTTCCCCATGAGCTCCCTTATAATTAGCTTTTACATCGATAGTGCCTGTTAACCCAACATCATAACGACCAACACTTTCATGAAGTTTTTCACTATAACTACTTATCAATGAAAGACTTCTATTAACTAAATAAGCTTCTCTATAATTATTAATTAAAAAAGCACTCAAAAAATATATATAGAAAACTATAACAAACAATCCAAGCAATATTTTCTTACGCATCATGTATACCCCTTTACTATAAAATTATTATACAATACTGACCAAAAAAAAAAAAGTATCTTCCCATACTTTTTCTATTAATTATTTATTTACCCTAACAAAACGAGGCGAGCGCTGGCGTTGCTGTCGGCACCACCAGTATAGCTACCGAAGTAGAATTGGCCTGCAGCGGAGCCATGGACGTAAACGCCGCCGCGATAGAACCAAGGGCTGGAAGATCCCGCAAAGAGCGAATAGTCATCATACCAGTTGTTATAATAACTTCCGTGGAATGGTCCCATCTCTCCTGTAGCATCTCCTAATATACGATTACTGTATGTTGTTAATGCTGAGTTACTTGGATATACATCTATATATTTACTATATGTTTCTCTTATTTCAGTTAATGCTAGTCCACTACTTCCTAATGTTCCATCGCGGTAGCCTGCAACATATTCCCAAGCTCCACCAGACATATCATATACTCCAGTTATATTTCCAGTCGTACTTGCTAAATATCCGGTTTCTGTATTATATGGCTGATTATTAGTTGTACTTTGTCCTGCATCTTTGGTGTTTGCGGCATAGCCTGTTAAAAAGTTTGAATTATTATTTATTCGCACCTCTTTATTTATTCCATATTTAGAATGTGATAGATATGCAACTGCTCCCCACTCAGTATTCTTCATCATATGCGAATCAAGTTCACGATTATAATTATACATGGCTTTAAAGAAATTACCTACTGAGTTGTTTCTCCAACTATATACACTAGGCTTCACTTGGATCTTAGTTGGATCACTTGAACTTACTTGAGCGGAACTATAACTAGTTGCTACTTTATATCCCGTTTCAAATTTACCTACCCATATACCATTTACATCAAAATTTGTGAAAGCGGGATGTGTTAACCATTCTCCATCTTGACTTCCAGCAAATGCTGGAGTGTCTGTCCCCTCAAACTCAATCTCGATTGTCTGTGCTATACTCTCAGATAACTTTGTTGTTATTCCATCTGCCTGATTAGCATGGAATAACTTATATCTGTATCTTGGTATCCATACAAAGTATGATTCAATATCATCTTCTATTATTGTATCTCCAATGTTGTAAGTCTTACTTGGACTATCAACTAATATTACTGCATTAGCCCATTCCTTATTATTATAATCATACCATTTTTCACTTGTATTAGCTTTTGTTACTACTCCATCACTTGCTATCAACACAGGAACTAAATCTTTACTTATTACTGGCGCCATTGCTCCAGACCCATCATTACCTTCTCCTGATCCGCCTTCAGTTCCATCTCCTGGCTTCTCTCCTAATACACATGCATTATATAAATCATTTAATGCATCATCTACTGTATCTATATCCCATGCGTCATCACTTGGACTATATAAAATATCCTTAGCATTACACAAAGTGACTGCTCCCGCTCCTATTATACTTCCAAAGAACAAACCTATAAATAAACCTATAACAATATATTTTCTTTTCATAATTATAATCCCTCCTAATGGGCGGACTCCCCTATTAGTAATATAGCATTTTTTTTTTTTTTTTGTACAAGTGTTTGTATTGCACTTTTTATCATTCTCTACACAAATTTTACATAAAATACAAACTATCCTAACAAAACGAGGCGAGCGCTGTAAGAGCTGTGCGCAGCACCAGTGTAGCTATTGAAGTAGAACTGGCCTGCATCGGAGCCATTGCTGTAACCGCCGCCGCGATGGAACCAAGGGCCGGAAGAGCCCACAAAGTACGAATAATCATCATACCAGTTATTTCGATAATTTCCAGATGAATAAAATGGTCCCATCTCTCCTGTGGCATCTCCTAGTATTCGTCTACTATATGTAGTTGTTGATGAATCACTTGCATATACATCTATATATTTACTATATGTATTTCTTATTTCTTCTAATGTTAGTCCACTACTTCCTGCTTTTCCATCTATATATCCAGCTACATACTCCCAAGCCCCACCTGACATGTCATATACTCCAGTTATATTACCAGTAGTTGATGCTAGATATCCTGTTTCTGTGTTATAGGGCTGGTTTGCTGTTGTACTTGAACCTGCTTTGGTATTAGCTGCATATCCAGTTAAATAATTTGAATTATTATTTATTCGCACCTCTGTGTTTATTCCATATCTCGAATGACTTAGATAAGCTACTGCTCCCCATTCTGTATTCTTCATCATATGTGAATCTAATTCACGATTATAATTATACATGGCCTTGAAGAAATTACCTACCGAATTACTACGCCAACTATATACATTTGGCTTAACCTGTATTTTTGTTGGATCACTTGAACTTACTTGAGCAGAAGATGCAGTAGTTGCTCCTTTATATCCTGTTTCAAACTTACCTACCCACAACCCGTTTACATCAAAATTTGTGAAGGCTGGATGTGTTAACCATTCTCCATCTTGTGTTCCATTTGATACTGGTGTATCCTTACTCTCAAACTCAATCTCAATTGTCTGGGCTATACTCTCAGATAATTTATTTTCATATCCATCTGCTTGATCGGCATGGAATAACTTATATCTATATCTCGGTATCCATACAAAATATGATTCAATATCACTTTCTTGGATGGTGTCACCTACATTATAAGCTTTACTTGGACTATCAGCTAATATTACTGCATTAGCCCATTTCTTATCACAATAATTATACCAATCATATCCTTGATCTGAATATGTTACATCACCATTATCTGCTAATTCTACTGGAATTAACTCACCATTTATTACTGGGGCTGCTCCATTTAGATCTTCTACACATATATTATCTTCTGTTATTATACCTGTCTCTTCTCTTTCCAATGGTGTTGCCACTAACTCGCAGGTGAATACCCCTGTTGTTTCCTCTGTTACCACTCCATTTAATGTAATCTTTACTTCTCCAGTTTTAAACTCATTACTTATTAATGTAAAACTACTCGGACTTACAGATATATTAACAAGATCATTTAACGTACTTGATGCTTCATTTAATCCACAATTGATTGTTACATCGGCATCATATTGAGTATTTTTATTCTTTACCCAGAATGTTAATATTGTCTCTTCATTCATTGCACTTATTTTCTTGGCATCATAAGTAATTGTTTTACCATCTTCACTTATACTAGCATTTCCCTCAGTTTTTGTTTTTATGAATACAACATCATCCAAGAATGTATTATTAAAACTTATATTTAAAGTATTATTTATTATTAGATTTGTTGCTACACTAGCAA
>CATNCE010000031.1 GCA_950097225.1 uncultured Bacilli bacterium | reverse complement strand
ATGTTAGTCCACTATTCTTGACATTTCCATCTCTATATCCTGCTACGTATTCCCATGCGCCACCAGACATATCATATACTCCAGTTATATTACCAGTAGTTGATGCTAGATATCCTGTTTCTGTATTGTATGGCTGGTTATTAGTTGTACTTCCATTAGCATCTTTGGTATTTGCTGCGTATCCTGTTAGATAACTCGAATGATTATTTATTCTTACTTCTTCATTTATTCCATATCTTGAATGTGAAAGATAAGAAACAGCTCCCCACTCAGTATTCTTCATCATATGCGAATCTAATTCACGATTATAATTATACATGGCTTTGAAGAAATTACCTAATTTATTACGTCGCCATGAATTTACATTTGGCTTTACTTGAATCTTGGTTGGATCACTTGAACTTACTGCAGCTGATGATGCACTTGTTGATCCTTTATATCCCGTTTCAAATTTACCTACCCATATACCATTAACATCGAAATTGGTGAAGGCAGGATGCGTTAACCATTCTCCATCTTGGGTTCCATTTGACACTGGTGTATCCTTACTTTCAAACTCAATCTCGATTGTCTGGGCTATACTCTCAGATAATTTATTTCCATATCCATCAGCTTGATTGGCATGGAATAACTTATATCTATATCTTGGTATCCATACGAAATATGACTCAATATCACTTTCTTGTATTGTATCTCCTACATTATATTGCTTACTTGGACTATCAACTAATATTACTGCATTTGCCCATTTCTTATCACAATAATTATACCAATCATATCCTTGATCTGAATATGTTACTTCGCCATTATCAGCTAATTCAACTGGGACTAACTCACCATTTATTATAGGCTCAGCTCCATTTAGATCTTCTACACATATATTATCTTCTGTTATTACACCTGGCACTTCTCTTTCTACTGGAGTTGCTACTAACTCACAGGTGAAGGTTCCAGTCGTTTCTTCTGTTACCACTCCATTTAAAGTAATCTTTACCTCCCCAGTTTTAAACTCATTACTTACTAACGTAAAACTACTTGGACTTACAGATACATTAACAAGACTATTTAACGTACTTGATGCTTCATTCAATCCACAATTAATTGTTACATCGGCATCATATTGAGTATTTCTATTCTTAACAAAGAAAACCAAACTAGTTTCTTCTCCAATACTACTTATTTTCTTAGCATCATATGTAATTGTTTTTCCATCTTCACTTATTTGTGCAGTACCTTCCGTCTTAGTTTTTATGAACACGACATCATCCAAAAATGTATTATTATATCCAACATTTAAACTTGAATTTATCACCAAATTAGTTGCTATTCCTGCAAATCCTACTGTTAAGACTAACACGATTATCAATATACTTACATTTCTTCTACTCATATTGCTCTTTCCTATTCTATATCTAGTTTAACATAGGAGCATTTCAAATACAATTAATTTGATGTAGATTTTTGTCATAAAAAAATTGTTGTATTTAAAAAAAATACAGAAGAACTCTTAATTGCAAGCGAGTGCGATTTTATTTGCATAATTTTGATTTTTTTGCTATACTAATTCAGCTTAAAAAAGGGGGGTTTTTATGGTTTATGATCGCTTAGATTATCCTTTAGATGATTTAGTTAAGAAAAATGGCAAGACTAGAGGTATTGATATTAAGAGTTTAAGATCAGTTGGATGTGATCGTGATAGTTTAGCTAGAGCGCTTAATTTACCTGTTGATAAAATTGAGAAAATTGACGATTGGTATACCTTAGGTAGTGATTATTATTTTGTTAAAATACGCATATTGGTAAAAAATGTTTTGAATGAACTTTTAGGAGAGTATTTATCTGATTATATGGATTTAGCAACGATACATTATGACTTGCTTTTGGATTCTGATCGGATTATCGGTGTCGTTAGCAGAAATTTCCGCGATAGAGAGGTCAAGTATGTGAAGGCAAACGAGTTAAGTGATGCAGAACATAAAAGTATAAAAAGAGTATTGAGATCACGACCAAGTATTTTTAATATAAAACAAAAACGACCAATGTATAATTATTTAGCTAGAAATTTCTACGCTAATCAAGTGGATAGAATGAACAATGTTTTGTGTTATTATCGTAACGCTTCTGTTTTTTTAGCCCAACTCTATGATTATGAATGTTCAATGCGATTCCCTAATGATAGAGAGTTAGTTGATCCCTTTTTTATAGATGAATCGATAACTCCTACTTTGTTAGCTCAATTAAGTCAATTTGATAAAAATATGTTAAGAGCGATAGAGAAGGTTATGCTATTTGATATGCGCCAGGCTTTAGATGATATTGCATCTGCACACAACATCGTTATTCCCAATGACGTTAAAGATGATTATCTAGAATATGATGAAAAACGAAAAGCTTTAATTGAAGAGAGAATAATTAGACGCGTGAAGTAATTTAAGAATCAGTGCAAATTAAAAAGGTGGAAATATAGGTTTCCACCTTTGTTTATTAAATTTTACGATATAGACCAATAGCTTTTCCTAAAATTATACAATTGTTAAGAATAATAGGAGCTAATTCGTCATTTTCTGGTTGAAGACGAATGTGGCCATCTTCTTTATAAAATGTCTTTAATGTTACTTCATTATCTTCTGTCATGGCAACTACCATATCTCCATTGCGTGCTGTGCTTTGTTTCTGAACTATTACGATATCACCATCAAAAATTCCGGCATTTATCATGGAGTCTCCTGAGCATTGAAGAGTGAAAATAGATTCTTTAGCTGGTATTAAACTCGCAGGCAAAGTAAAGAAGTTATCAGGATTTTCAATGGCTTCAATTGGATTACCACAAGCAACCTTACCAAGTAAAGGAACAGATACGACGTCTTCGCTTTCTTTTTTTTCAGAAAATTCATTATCAACTAGAAGTTCAATTGTTCTAAATTTAGAATTCTGTTTACGAATAAAGCCTTTGTTTTCTAATTCTTTTAAATGGGTGTGAGCAGTAGCAGGGCTAGATAAACCCATTCCAGCACATATCTCACGAACTGATGGTGGAAAACCATGTAGTGCAATATATTTTTTTATAAATAATAAAGTTTCATCTTGTTTTTTAGTTAAATCTTTGTTCATTTAGATTCCTCCTAATATTATAGTAGCAAACATTTGTATAAATGTCAAACAAATGTTTAATTTTTATTAATGCGAACAAATGTATAAAAATATGTTGACGCGAATAAATGTTCGTGATAAATTATAATTGTCGAAGGGAGATGACATTTATGATTGAAGTATTAGATAAGTATAAAGGGGTGATTTTGTTTATATTAGTATTTGTTGTTATGTTTAATATGTATGCATCAAGAATAAAACAACTTAACGAACAAGAACAAACTAATATATCTTATTATGGTGATTAGATACTTTATCATTTAGAAAAATCTTTACGAATATTGAAGCGTGGAGATTTTTTATTTTGTCATAAATTTTTTATAAATGGGGGGAATCCTTTTAGCATCAGCAATTTACAATTGGATATTACCATGATATAATCAGGGTCGAATGAGGAAGTGAGTAGTTATGAATTTACCAGATATGAGTAAGGCCAAAATGCGCAATAAAGAAAGTGTTGAATTTATCTATACTAATCCTTTGGTAACAAATGAATTTAGTGGACAAAAATACTTTATTAAAACATATGGTTGCCAGATGAATGTTCATGATTCTGAGGAAATTAGTGGACTTTTAGAAAATTTAGGATTTGAGAGTGTTGATCATGAAAATGATGCCGATTTAATTATATTGAATACTTGTGCTATAAGAGAAAATGCTCATGATAAAGTATTTGGTTTTTTAGGTAGATGTAAACACTTGAAGAAGGATAATAAAAATTTAAAACTTATTTTGTGTGGTTGTATGGCTCAGGAACGAAGTGTTGTTGATGAAATAATAAAGAAGCATCCCTATATTGATTTAGTATTTGGTACACATAATATTCATGAACTTCCGAATTATCTTATGAATTTAGATAGTGGTTTAAACATTGAGGTTAAGAGTAATGAAGGTAATGTTTTTGAAGTAGGAGAGACTTTTAAAAGGGATTCTAGGTATGTGGCTTGGGTTAACATTATGTATGGGTGTGATAAATTCTGTACATATTGTATTGTTCCTTTTACGAGAGGAAAAGAGCGCAGTCGTAGGAGTAAGGATATTTTAAGAGAAGTTGCATGTTTAAAAGAAAAAGGATATAAAGAAGTCACTTTACTTGGTCAAAATGTCAATGCTTATGGGCGTGATTTAGAAGATGATATGGATTTTGCAGGATTACTCGCTAGTGTTGCGGCAACAGGTATTGAAAGAGTTCGTTTTGTAACTAGTCATCCTTGGAATTTTACTGATGAAATGATTGAAGTAATTGCTAAAGAGGATAATATTATGCCATATATTCATCTACCTTTACAATCAGGATCTGATCGTATTTTAAAGTTAATGGGACGCCGTTATACGAAGGATGAGTATTTAGAGTTATATAATAAAATTAAGAGTAGAGTAAAAAATGCTGCGATAACTACGGATATAATCGTTGGTTTTCCAAATGAGACAGAAGAGGATTTCTTAGAAACTTTAGATGTTGTTCAAAAATGTCAGTATGATGGAGCTTTTACCTTTATATATTCACCGAGGGAAGGTACGCCAGCGGCTAAAATGGATGATAGTATTCCTCTAAATGTCAAGGAAGAAAGACTTCATAGACTGAATGAAATTGTTAATAAGTATTCAAATATGAACAATCAAAAATATTTAGGAACTACCCAGAAAGTGTTATTGGTTGGAATTAGTGAAAAAGATAGCAATAAATTATATGGCTATACAGAAACGATGAAGTTAGTTAATGTAAAATGTGATCATGATTTAATGGGGACGATTGCTGATGTTGTTATAACTGAGGCTAAGAGTTTTAGTTTAGATGGGGAAGTTAGATAATATTTACTTCCTTTTTTGTTTTATTTTTTTTAAATGTTTGCTATAATTATTATGAGAATTGAGGGGATTATGTATGAGTAATGATAATAATTCGAGTAATAATCATGCCGATGCGCAAAACTATGTTGATCCAAGAAGTGTAGAAGCTTCAGTAATTGGTGAGTTGCGTAAAGACAAGATAGGGCGTCCAATGTTAGTTATTCAGATGTTTGTCATATTTGCTATTGTAATGATTGGTTTACCAATTGTTAATAATTTGCTAGCAGATGAAAATAGTTTTCTTTATAAAATGGTTAATAAGAATGGACAGACAATAGTTCCAACGCCAACTAAGCCAGCAGTAGATGAATTTATGGACGGTGGAGTAGCACAGCCACTTTCTAAAGATACAAATATGAAATTTGAAAATATTGTTATGAAGAATTTTATTTTAAAGGGCAGTAGTATAATCTGTGATATGTATAGTTATAATGGGGTAATTAATCTAGATAAAGAAAATTTATTTTTAGAAGTTTATAGTGCTAGTTCTAATAATTTAATATCGGTTGTTAAGTTAGTTGGAACATATGATAATCAAACCCAACAAGTGGAATTGAAGGCTGCTGATTTAGCTTTTAATTTAGATTATGCTTATGAAGGTAAGATGGTTGAATACAAGAATAGTGATTATCCTCCTTATTCAGTTAATTCTTCAGAATTAGGACTTGGCTCAATGGTTTGTAAGATGGATAATAGAACTATTGAGTATCGTTTTAAGAATAATTATTTGATTGGTATAAAAGATAATTACAAAGTGGTTTTAGCTTCTCAAAAGGATAATACAGCATATTTAAATTTGAAGAAAGTTTATGATGATAAAGCTCTTTATTTTGGTTCTAATGCTTACGTTGAAGAGGATATGGAAGGATTTAATTTCAACATGGACATTAACTTAGAGGTTAGTTCTATTCCATCAAAAGTCATTGACTATAATTATTTTGCATTGGATACAGAAGCTAAAGTTATTAGATTTACTTTAATGGGCAAGGGATTTGAGTGTCAATGATTGGTAATTTTTGTATTAATGATTTCGAAGGTCCATTGGACCTTTTGTTGCATTTAATTCGCAGTAGTAAAATGGATATATACGATATTAATATCGAAAGTATAACTAAGCAATATTTAAGTTATATTGATGAGGCTAGAGATTTAAGTGTTGATGTGGCATCGGAATATTTGGTTATGGCTGCAGAGTTAGTGCATTTAAAAAGTCGTATTTTACTTAATAAAAAAGAGGAAGAGCCTAGTGATGAAGCATATGAGATAAATTCAGAAGAAGATTTGCGCAATAAGTTGTTAGAATATGAGCATGTTAAAGAGTTAACTTCGACTTTTCAAGAGCTTGAGGATAAGCGTAGTAACTTTTATACGAAGCTACCAAGTGATTTATCAGAGTTTAAAATTGAGGATACTAGTCTTGATCCTGATATTGATTTAAGTGATTTGGTAAATGCATTCGAAATGTTTTTGGAGCGTCAAAAGTTAAATAAACCACTTAATACTAAGATTACTAAAAGAGAATTAAGTGTAACGACTAGAACTAGAGAAATTAGAAATATCTTAAGAGAGAAAGGCAAGTGTGAGTTTACTTCTTTATTTGATAATATTAGTAAGCCTTATGTAGTTGTAACCTTTTTATCTGTTTTAGAGATGTCTAAGAATAAGGAAATATTGATAACTCAAGATCATACTTTTGGAGAAATAATGTTAGAAATGAAGTGAAGAAATGAAGGAATTAGGAGTACTTGAAGGTTTATTGTTTGTGATGGGCGATGAAGGAATAGATTTAAAAAGCCTATGTGAGATTATGAATATTAGTGATGATGATGCTAAAGAGTTATTAAAACAGCTAAAGAAGAATTATGAAGCTGATGATCGTGGGCTGCGAATTTCTTATTTAGGTGATGCTTTTAAATTGACAACGAAGCAAGAACATCGTGAATATTATGAAAAATTGGTGTTAAATCCTGGGACAAATAAATTAAGTCAAGCAGCATTAGAGACTTTAGCAATTATTGCTTATAATCAACCTATCACGATTTCGGAAGTTAGTGAAATCAGAGGGGTTCAATGTAATCAATTAATTCGGAAATTAGTAGCTAAAGGGTTATTAAAAGAAACTGGTAAATCGGATTTAGCTGGAAGACCTAATCTTTATGCAACAACTTCAGAGTTTTTAGATTATTTTGGCTTAGCAACTTTGGCAGATTTACCTAAAGTTGAGAGTGATGTTAATATAGAGGAGAGGGAAGAAGAATTATTTACTTCGATATATAAAGATGAAGAGAAGCAAAATTAAATATGAAGAGCCAGGAGAGCTATTTGATGGAAATGGATTATCCGATGATAAAATAGTTATAAATAAGAAGTATGTTGATATAACTTTTGATGAGTCGCTTAATTTTTATAGTTTTGATAATTGTGTATTCGAAAATTGTGTTTTTTTGGGATATTTTAAAAGTTGTTCTTTTTTTAATGTTAAGTTTTCAAAGTGTGAAATATCTAATGAGACATTTGAAAATAGTGGATTTCATGCATGTTATTTTGAAGGTGACAAGATGTTAGGAACTAGTTTTATAGATTCTACTATAAAAAATTGTGAATTTGTCCGTTGTAATATGATGATGAGCAATTTAACTAATGTTAAATTATTAGAAAGTGTTTTTAGGGAGATAAATTTTCGTGAGGCAAGTTTTTGTGATGTGGAGATGACTAATTTAGATTATTTTGATATTAACTTTGTTGGAACTGAGTTTATGCATACGCCTCTTCGCGATATCGATCTATCTGAGTGCACGATTGAAGGAATAATGATAAATCCTAATGACTTAAAAGGTGCCTTAGTGACAGAAGTTCAAGCATTAGATTTAATAAGTTTATTAGAAATTCGCATAAAATAGTTAAAAAATCTGATTATATGTGATATAATTAGGTTGTTATTGCCCGTATGGTGGAATTGGTAGACGCGTTGGACTCAAAATCCAATGGTAGCAATACCGTGCCGGTTCGAGTCCGGCTACGGGCACCAGATTGATACTAAACTCGAACTTTTCGAGTAACAATATAAAACGCACTTGGTAAAAGCGTGTTTTTATGTTATTATGAATATGTTAAGGGAACTTGCATAAAATAAAAAAGGAACATTCAATAGTCGCATGTTGAGTGTAGCCATAAATGGTCTCCACCTAAATCATTGTCGAGTTAGGTGGATTTCTTTTATATTAAAGCTACAAATAACAATATGATATTTATAATTTGTTGAATGAAGATGGTTATTTCATATTCTCACAAGAACATCCAATTGGAACGGGAACGAATTTAAATAAAGAATGTGAAGGTAAATATAATATTAAACTTGGAGATAAACATTATTATTTGGTGTCGGATTATAATATAAATGGAAAGCGAATTGTTGATTGGTATAATTGTGATGTAGTTAAATATCATAGGAATTTTAGTTATATTATTAATACACTTATCAAGTGTAATTTTAAAATAGAAGAGATTTTAGAACCTATTCCTGATGAAGAGATACTTAGTATAAAACCAAAATACAAAAATCAATTTGATAAACCTTACTTCTTATTTGTTAGAATTTCTAAGGTATAGGAAGTAAAGACATTATTTTTTTAGAAGGGAAGTTGGTATTTTGTGAGTGAGGTAACTATAACGTTAGAAACTTGGGGACATAGAGAATTAGAGGCGTATTTAAAGTCTTTATCTGGAGTAAATGATGCTCATGTAGATGATGATGGACTTATAAATATATACGTAAAATATGATTCTTCATTAATATCTTCGAATATATTATATTATGAAATATATACTTTTTTAAATGTTCGTAGGGTTCCATCAATGACGAAATTTGACAAGTTCTCTGTTAATAAAGTAGAAGATTATACTGTAAATTTAGATAGTTTTTGTTGTGAATATTGTGTTATGGGAGCAATAGAAGATTTATTTTTTATAGAAGGAGTAGTTAAAGTGGATAGTAACATTAGTGATTGTGCTTATGCTTCTAATGAAGTGGTTGAAATAAGTGTTAAGTATGATCCTAATTTATTAACTTTAAGTGATATGAAGCGAATTTTTGATGACTTAAATATTTAGTTTTGATTTTGTTAAAAAATATTGTATAATAGGCACAAATGAAGCGGTAATTGTGAAGTCTTGAATAAAGTAATGTTAGAGGATTAGTTTTAGTGATAGAACTTGGAATTATTGAGAAAAGATTGTCAAGTAGCAGTAAAAGAAATTGCTGAAGATAGACAAGATATAGCTAACGTATTAAAATTAAGGTAATGGAGGGATACTAGTATGGAAAAAGGACAAGTATTTGATGTAGAAATTGATGGGGTTTTAAAACAAGCTGAGTTACTTGAAATTGTTGAATTTGAAGAAAAGAATTATGCGCTTTATTTTACTAATAATGACGATGATACAAGTAGTATATTTGCATCAGAAGTAGTTACTGATGAAGAAGGATATGATGATCTTGTGGATATTGAAGATCCTAAAATAAAGGATCATTTGTTAAAAATGATACATGAAGTATTAAACAAATAGTGAGGGGGAGATTTTGTGTATGATGGTTTAACACAAGAAGAAATGGAAGCACTTTTGTCTGGCATGAGAGATCTTGATCAGGAAAGAACATCTGATGAAGAGGCTGTACTAGATTCTGTGGAGGAATTTTCGCAAATTAATGATGCTAAAGATGAGAGTGAGTCTTACGAGGAAGAGAGTAAGGAAACACGTGAATTAAATACTGATATGTTTTCTAGTGAGCGCAAAAATGCTAGTTCAGGTGCGCATATAGAAGTTACAACGTTAGACAAATTTTTAAAAGAAAATAATCTTACTTTACAATCTAGTGATGATGTAGATCAGAATTTTAATTATGATTTAAAGCACCCTAGAGATGAGAAAGAAGACAGAGATCATGGTGAAGATGAGAACGTAAAAGCACAAGAATTAACTTCTAAGGGAGAGAAGCCTTTTGTAGCAAAATCAGCACTTTCTCGAGTTATTTCTGGTGTTCCCCAACGTGTTGTAAATCTATTTGGTCAAAAAAATAAACGAAGACAAGAAGATGCACATAAAACGGAACGAGAAGAAATAAAAGAACATGATGATAAAAGTAATATTGTTGCATCATTAGATCGCTTGATTAATGCAGTTCCAAAGAATATCAATATGTATCCAGTTTATAACAAAAGACATGATGATGAAGATGAAGAGGTAGATATTCAGGATAGAAGTAGTAAAGTTAATCGTGCGGTTGATTCATTTCAGAAGAAAGGTCCGGAAGAACCGAAAAATTTTGCTGTTAATGCGGGAAGCAGAGTTTCCCAAGAAAGAGCGGCAGCTAGATCTGGGGATGGTTTTTCAACTGATTATTCACAGCGTTTTAGTAATACAAAAGTTGAACCTCGTGAAGAAGAGAATAATTCTTATTTTGCTGATGGTAGCTCGGATACTTTAGGTGATCCTTGGAAGGGATATAGTCCTGTTGAAACTGCAAATATTTTATCGACAACAGATGAAGAAGTTAATAGGTTGGCTTTTTCTGATGAGTTTGATTATAATGATGTATTAGGTGATAAAGAAGTTCCTGATAAGACTTCCGAAAACGATTATCAAAATTCTAATGAGCCTGATGAGTCATTTGAATTTGATGAATTATCTAATGAATTTACGGCTGGTGGGTATGAAGCTACTGAGAGAGTTGAAGATGGTAGTTATCCTGCTTATGATGACTATGAAAATGAAACAGAATCTGAGCTTATTTATGATAATTCGAAAGATGATTTAAGTGAGTATTTAGAAGAAGAGGCTCAAGTATTGGAATACTCTAATGAGGATGTAGACACTGCTGTTGAAATAGATTTAAATACTATTGAAGAAAAAGAAAAGAAAAGTAAGAAAGCCAAAAAAACAAAATCCCAAAAGAAACAAAAGTTAAATATAAAAGAAAAGAAGATATTTAAAATAACTTATCGCGGTCGAATTGTTTTTGTTCCTAGACTTTTCATTAATGATTTAAAAAGAGCGTATTATGCACGTAAACTTGCTAAGGCAGGGGAGGCGGTTCGTAATGAAGTTAAAGATAGTCGTGAACTACACTATAAAAGAATTGAGAAAGTTCGTTTAAAATTGTGTCGTCGTCAAAAGATAACTTCTGCTAAGGCTCTTTTATGGAGATGTTCACTTGACTTATTAATTAAGTTAAAGAATAATATTCAAAAAGGTTATGGACGCCTATATTTCTATTTATTAGAAAGAAAGCGTTTGAAGCAAAGGCAAAAGGATCTTAAAAAGGCTATTAAATTGAGAGAATTAGAGAGAATTAATTTACGTAAACGGAAAATTGATGATGTAGTTCGTGCTATGAATTATGATCAAGAAAACCGTCTAAAAGTTCAAAAAGCTCTTTTAGATGCAATGATAAATAATAATGCTTCTAAGAGTAAAAAAAATAGTAAACCTGAGTTTGTAAAAAATGATTATGATAATGGTGAACAAGACTTAAGGACGGAAGTCAAACAAAGACGGCTAGTATGCTAGCTGTTTTTTTTGTGATGTGATATAATATCAAGAAATTTAGGTGATGAAATGGGAATAGATGTTGGTTTAGAATTATTAAAAAAGTATCAAATACCTAATGCTGAGGCAAATATAGTAACTGGAAATCAAGTAATTGCTGAATTTTTGGAATATTGCGGCGAGGCAGCATGTTATTATGGTGATAATTATTTGTATGGTCTTTTACAGCTTAGAGAGAAATATATTAGCAATCCCGAGTATATTGATAAGCTTTACGCTATTTTAGCTAAATATGACTATAATATTGTGTATGATATAAAGTTAGCTATTCATGAACTGGCATTTTTGAGTGATCCAAATTGCAATAAGAAAAAAATAGAATTTTTATTGAGATTGCCTTATATTCAAGATATTTCGTACGATTCGCAAGGGAGCTTTAAAATTATTAGTGATGAATTAGGAGAATTTGAATTTATTTGTGCTAAATACTATTTTATGAAGTATTGTAATAGTATTCTTGATTATATGGAATACTCTTTAATGAAGAAAGTGTGTCATGCGCATCCGGAGAGGCTAGCAAGAGAGATGGAATTAGAGAAGTTATATACTATTACTTCCCTTTGTGCATTCGCTTTTAAAGGGTCATTTTATCATTCTTATGTCTATGATGTGGCGAGAAATGTAGTTATTGACTTAACTCTTAAGTCAGTTATTGATAAATGTGCTTTTGATAAAATTTATACTCCAAAAGAGATTTATAGAGTAATTAATCGCGATTTGGAAAAAGAGATTCGTATTGCTGATAGGAATACAGAACAAAGTTATCTTAGATATCCGGTGTTAAGATTGGCTTTATATAAGCAATTTTTACAAGAAAGAAATGGCAATAAATTTTATTAAATTCTTTCTTGTTCTTGAATAGTATTTGTGATAATTTATTAGTAGGTGATAGTATGGAATTTATTGATTATTATGATGAAGAGGGAAATTACTTAGGAAAAGAAACGCGAGATGTTGTTCATCGTGATGCACTATGGCATAACACTGTTCATTGTTGGCTTTATGATATGAAAGGTAATATTTATTTTCAAATTAGAAAAGAAGAGGGAACTTTTTATACCACAGCATCTGGACATGTTCAGGCTTCTGAATCTGTTAAAGAGGGATTCTTTAGAGAAATAAAAGAAGAGATTGGCATTGAAGTTAATTATGAAAATGCTATTTTAGTTGATGTTGTGAAATTTGTATTAGATCGCGAAAATAAGGATGGATCAATGTTTAGGGATCGCGCTTTTTCTAACGTTTATATATGTGATTTTGAAGAACCAATAGATGCATTTTCGTTTGATTTAGAGGAAATTGATGGGTTAGTTAAGATGAATGCTAAAGATGTTTTGGCTTTAATTAACAAACAGGTAGATACGATAAATGGGGAAATTATTAAATGCTATGATGGTGTAAATAAAAGTCATGAGGAAACTATTGATATAACTAGATTTTTAGTAAATAAGGGTGAAGATATCATCACTAAATATGGGGATGTTTTAAATAAAGTTATAGAAGTTACTAGTTAATTGAGATTGCCATTAATGAGATTGTTAGGGAGATAGGAACTAATTACTCATATGAGGAACAAAAAAGATTAGAATTGGTAGGTAGTGAGGAATGCTAGAAGCTAAGAGAGTTGTAAAATTTTATTTACTGATTATTAAATTAAAAGATACTTTAAGAAAAGGTTTTGTAAATGCTGGAATAGACCGAAAAAGAGTGGAAAGTGTGGCTGAACATGTCTATAGTGTAGCGCATTTAGCTTTAGCAATGGCAATAGTTTATAAACGAAAAGACATTAATTTAGAGAGAGTATTATGTATGTTGTTGGTTCATGAGTTAGATGAGGTGTTGCTAGGAGATATTCCTGTTAGTGATCCTAATTATGCTATTTTAAAAGCAGATGAAATGTTGGCAGCTAGACAAGTATTTTCTTGTTTAGGAGAGGCTGAATTTGTAGATGAATTACTTCTAGAATTTAACGAAAGAAAAACTCCAGATGCAAAATTTGCTTATCACTGTGATAAGTTGGATTGTGATTTACAGCTCAAGGTTTATAGTGAAGAAGAATGTTTTGATATGCATCTTTTGAAAAATTCTAATAAGCCACTATCTTCGTATGTCAAAACAGGAGATGAACATTTAGCAGATATTTGGTTGCCTCTTGATGAGAATTATTTTTTAGAAGATGCAAACTTTAAGGAAGTTTTTGATTATATTAGCACAGAGCAAATATTAGATATCGATGAGAGTAATAATGATTAATATTATTTTTTAAGCGAAGCGAATAAATGTTTGCTTTTTTTCTTGCAATCATAAATATTTCTATGATATACTACCCTAGTGGTTTGGAAGTGGTAGTTTTGAAAAAAAAGGAGAAAGATAAAAAGATTAAATTTTTAAGTGTTTTTAAATATTTAAAAGAGACTTATAAGTATGCTAGTAGTGGAAAAAAGTATTTATTTGTTGTATTTTTTGCTAATATTATTTTAACTATTATCTCTGTTATTGTACCGATTTTAAGTGCACAAAGAATTGTAAAGTTAACTGATGAGTTATGGAAAGAGTTAATAATAGTTGTTGTTTTGATTTTTGGAATAGAAGTTTTGCGTAATATTTGTCACTGGTTTTATGGTGTATATTGGAATAAGTATTTCTTTAAGGTTAGAAAGAATATTCAGCTTGCTTTAGCAGAAGAGACTTTAAAGATTAAAACAGATGAGCTTAATAATAATTCTAGTGGGGTCTTTATTGAAAGAATTAATAATGATACAGAACAGATGACAGATATTTTTATTCAGCTATTTGATCTTGTATCAACGTGTATAGCGAATATTGGGGTATTTATAAGCGTATTTTTTATTAATAAATTTATATTTATTTTATATGTTATTTTTATTGTAGTTTTATTTATATTTCAAAAAAGAGCTGCTGATATTATTCTTGAAAAGAGAAAAAAACATATAAAAAATCGTGAAAAAGTTAATGGTTTTACTTCTGAGATTGTAAGAGGAGCAAAAGATATAAAGATTTTGGATGCTGAAGAATCATTTTTAGAGTATGCATCGAAGACAATGGATAATTTAAAAGAGTCAGGTTTAAATATGGCTTTGACACGAGCTAAGTTTCATTTTTTTAATGGTAATGTACGCGATCTTTTAGATTTATTAATTTCTTTTGCGGGAATTTATTCTATTATTTCAGGAGAGTTATCAGTTGCTTCTATGTTGATTATTACTAATTATTCAGGGAAAATAATGAATATTTCATCTAATGTAGAACATATAATTGAGACAGTTAATCGTTTTAATTTAGCTGCTAGTAGGATATTTGGGATATTAAATAATGAAGAATTTCAAAAAGAGCAATTTGGGGATATTAGTGTTAATTCTCTAAATGGAAATATTCGTTTTGATAAAGTATCTTTTGATTATGATGAAAATAGTAAGGTATTAAAGAAAATGAGTTTTGAAATTGAAGCTAATAAAACTATTGCTTTTGTTGGACGAAGTGGAGCTGGAAAGTCAACAATTTTTAATTTAATAAGCAAGCTTTATGATGCAAAATCAGGGAATATATATTTAGATGATTATAATATAAAAGATTTGGATCGTTCTTCGATTAGGGGAAATTTATCGATTATTAGTCAAAATCCGTATATATATAATATGAGTATCCGTGAAAATCTTCATATAATAAAAAGTGACGCAACAGAAGAGGATATTATTGAGGCTTGTAAAATGGCGTGTTTGCATGATTTTATTGTTAATTTAAAGGATGGATACGACACGATTATTGGTGAAGGTGGAGTAACTTTATCGGGAGGACAAAAACAGAGATTAGCAATAGCTAGGGCATTTTTACTTAAAACAAAGATTATTTTATTTGATGAGGCTACAAGTGCTTTAGATAATGAAACACAAAGAGAGATTACTAAGGCAATTGAAAATATGAAGGGTGAGTATACAGTTTTAATCATTGCGCATCGTTTATCAACAGTTATGAATGCTGATAAGATATTTGTTATCGATAAAGGTAAAATCATTGATAGTGGCTCACGCTCATATTTATTAAAAAATTGTGGTGTATTTAAGGCTTTATATAAAACCGAATTAGAGGATACTAACTAATTGTTGGTATCTTTTTTTACAAAATACTACATCATTTACGTTGTAAGGAAGTCTCTTTTTATGATAAAATACTAGCAGAATAGGATGGCATGCTTATGAAGAAGAAAAGTTTATTAATTTTAAGTATATTCTTACTTGTAATTGGTTTTGCTAGTGTAGCAACAAATCTAATAATAAATAATACTTTAAATATAAGTTTTAATAATACATTCTTGGATGATGTTGTATTCATAAAAACAAAAACTGAGGGAAATGCTAGTATAAGTGAAGATGGGAAAACAATTACCTATGATGCTAAAATGATAAGTGCAATCAATGAAGAGACAGCATTAACATTCTGGGTTAAAAACAAAAATACTCAATATGATGCCGATGTAACAATTAATTGTGGATTGAATGAAGCATCAAGTACGTTAAATGATCTTGTTAATATATCAGTAAGTCCAAGTAGTTTTACACTAGTAAGTAATGAGTTTAAAACTGGAGAAGTAAAAATCACATTAAATGGAGTGGTAACAGAGGAAACAACTGGAACATTCATATGTGAGTTAGTAGCAACTCCAGTAGAAAGAGAAGTGCCAGGTGTGATAACCGATACATGTATAAATGATTTAAATGGAGCAGACCCAGTAATAAGTGGGGATTTAGTCCCAGTCGAGTTGGCAGATAATGGTGTTGTTACATACTCGGACAAGGATGAATCTTGGTATAACTATTGTGAACAGAAATGGGCAAATGCAGTAATATTAGTTGATAGTCCAAGTAAGCAATATAATGTAGGAGATACAATACAAGAAAGTGATATTGAGTCCTATTTCGTATGGATACCAAGATATA
>CATNCE010000030.1 GCA_950097225.1 uncultured Bacilli bacterium | reverse complement strand
CTTCTAAATATATCTTTTTCACTTAAATTACTTTTTACTTCAAATACCCCTTTAATCATTGTTTCTGCATCTTCATTATTTCCCATAAAAGTAACGCACAAAGACATCTTACTCTTTTTAGCAACTACTAAATTATAGGCGAGATTATCACTACCCCTTATTCCAATATTTTTAACAATGTCTAAAAACACTTGCTCGCGAACATCAGCATCATAACTATAACTAAGCGTATACGTTAATTTATCATCACTTAACTGAACATCATTAAAAGCCAAAGCATACGATAAATCTTTATCAGTATTATTTTCTATTGTAATAATTTTTTGATACTTATTACCATATGCTAACTTTTCATCTACCAGGTTTCCTTTTGAATAAAAAACCTTCAACATCTCACCATCAATATCTACATCGACAGTAATATCTTTATCATAAGATACAGAAGAATCACGATTATCAAATCTAAAGACCGAAGTACATAACACAATAACTATAGTTAATAAACCAATAATAGGTATTAAATACTTTTTCACTTTATCACCTACCACAATTATAAATTATAATTTATATTACTTCAAGAAATTAAATTTAACTAATCTATTACTATCCTAACAAAACGAGGCGAGCGCTGTTGTTGCTGTTGCCACCACCAGTGCCTCTATGGAAGTAGAACCGGCCTGCACCGGAGCCATCGCCGCAAACGCCGCCGCGACCGAACCAAGGGTTAGAAGACTCCACAAAGAGCGAATAATCATCATACCAGTTATTTCGATAATTTCCAGATAAATAAAATGGTCCCATCTCTCCTGTGGCATCTCCTAGTATTCGTCTACTATATGTTGTTGTTGATGAATCACTTGCATATACATCTATATACTTAGTATATGTTTCTCTTATTTCAGTTAATGTTAGTCCACTACTTCCTGCTTTTCCATCTATATATCCAGCTACATACTCCCAAGACCCACCAGACATATCATATACTCCAGTTATATTACCAGTAGTTGATGCTAGATATCCTGTTTCTGTATTATATGGATGATTTGCTGTTGTACTTCCAGAAGCATCTTTGGTATTAGCTGCGTATCCAGTTAGATAACTTGAATGATTATTTATTCTTACTTCTGTGTTTATTCCATATCTTGAATGACTTAGATAAGCTACTGCTCCCCATTCTGTATTCTTCATCATATGTGAATCTAATTCACGATTATAATTATACATGGCCTTGAAGAAATTACCTATTGAATTATTTCTCCATGAATTTACATTCGGCTTAACCTGTATTTTTGTTGGATCACTTGAACTTACTTGAGCTGTTGCAACACTAGTCGATCCTTTATATCCTGTTTCAAATTTTCCGACCCACAACCCGTTTACATCAAAATTTGTGAAGGTGGAATGGGTTAACCACTCGCCATCTTGTGTTCCATTTGACACTGGTGTATCTTTACTCTCAAACTCAATCTCGATTTCCTGAGCTATACTTTCTGATAATTTATTTTCATATCCATCTGCCTGATTTATATGAAATAACTTATATCTATATCTTGGTATCCATACGAAGTATGATTCAATGTCACTTTCTTGTATGGTATCTCCTACATTATAAGTCTTTGATGGACTATCAACTAATATTACTGCATTAGCCCATTTCTGTTCACAATAATTATACCAATCATATCCTTGATCTGAATATGTTACATTACCATTATCTGCCAACTCGACTGGGACTAAATCCCCACTTATTACTGGGTCTGCTCCATTTAAATCATTTATACATGTATCGGTTATTACACCTGGCACTTCTCTCTCACTTGGAGTTGCTACTAACTCACAAGTGAAGGTTCCAGTCGTTTCTTCTGTTACTACTCCATTTAAAGTGATTTTTACCTCTCCAGTTTTAAACTCATTACTTACTAATGTAAAACTACTTGGACTTACTGATATATTAACAAGATCATTTAACGTACTTGATGCTTCATTTAACCCACAATTGATGGTTACATCTGCATCATATTGAGTATTTTTATTCTTTACCCAGAATGTTAGATTTGTCTCTTCATTCATTGCACTTATCTTTTTAGCATCATATGTAATTTTTTTACCATCTTCACTTATTTGTGCAGTACCTTCTGTATTAGTTTTTATGAACACAACATCACTCTCAAATGTATTATTATATCCAACTTTCAAACTTGCATTCATTATTAAATTAGTTGCGACACTAGCAAAACCAACCACAAGCAACAATATACTTAAAATTATCAGACTTTTCTTCCTCATAAACATGCATCCTATTCTGTTAGTATTGTATCACAAATAAACATTTTCTAACAATAAATATATTGTAATATTTTGTCGGACTATATAAATTATTACATAAAAAAATTAAAGAAACTAATCTTTAACTTTAAATACTAATGAGATTATAAAGCCCATTAAAACAGCCGTTACAATCCCAACAGATGCCTTACCTAACATTTGTAGAATACCTAGTTCAACTGCTCCTTTATACAAAGCATTACCAAAACTCATGATAACAACACTAGCTCCTCCACCAAATGTTTCAATAAGTTTATCATATATTCCTAAAAAACCTAAGAATGCTCCAGCAACCGTAAATAAAGAAGTAATATGTCCTGATGTTAACTTAGTATTATCCTTTATTATCTGTGCAATTAAACATACAACACCTGTAAATATAAATGACTTAATTATTAGCATGATTAACCTCGATTTCTATTAAATGAGCAATACTTGGAATACTATTTTTTTGATTAACGAGTGTCGGATTATGAAGAGCTCCTGTTCCGACTAATAATACCCTTTTTATCTTCTTATCCTTTATTAAGCGATTAAAAAATACAAAAGGTAAACAAGCAGGACCAGAACCACCAGCACCTTTATTCTGTGTCTTCTTATAGATCATTGCTCCAGCATCCATTATTTTATCTGTTATAATGCCATAGTCATCTTTTAAGACACTTTGCAATAGAGTAATTCCAACACTTCCAAGATCTCCTGTTAAAACATAATCATAATCATCCATAGTTCTTCCCATATTAAATAAATGTTCTTTGATAACTGCAGCTGCCGCAGGTGCCATTATCGCACCCATATTAGCAACATCCTTTATTCCATAATCAACTATACTTCCAACTGTCCCCGAAACTACCTTAAATGGCGATACTTCGTTACTAAGAATAACTCCAATTGCACAAGTTATAGTATTAGTCGTATAACAACTCTTTAAACTTCCATATTCAACCGGAAATCTAAATTGTCTCTCACTAGTTAACGCATGAGAATTTGTCAAAAGAAGAGCATTAGTAACTGCCTTATTTTGAATCAAAGAAGAAGCTACAATAGCACTTTCTGTAAATGTTGAACACGCATTATAAAGACCTAGAAAACTATAATCTTCTCCTCTTAATGCCAAATTCATAGTCCCAAGCTGATTAGATAAATTTCCTCCTACAACAATATCAAAATTATTTTTTACTTTAATATTAGAAAGAACCGTTTTTTGCATCTTTATTTCTGCTTCTTCAAGAGTATTCTCTCCATAATAAGCATCATTAATATACATATCAGCAGTCTTAATATTTCCCTTTTGTTCTTCATCACCAGCAACACTAAACCATGTTTTAATATAACTATTATTAAATTTTAATGTAATCATAATATACCTCTTACAAGTGCGAGTACTGCTGCACTAATAATTCCATAGATAATTACTGACCCTGCCAATTTAAAACAATTAGATCCAATTCCAGTAACAAAACCTTCACTTTTATAGTCAATAGCTGATGCTGTAATAGAATGAGCAAATCCTGTTGTTTGAATTATCACTCCCATTTTAAATTTATCTACCATATCATCAAATACACCCATACCCGTTAATATTGATGCTAAAACAATCCATATTACCATCATATATTCTACTCCCAAGGCACTTACTAGCACTTGACTAACTGCTCCAATAACTCCACCAGAAAGAAAAGCAACTATTAAATTTTTCCATTTATTTTCTTTTGGCGTAACACTTTTAACTAATTCTTGATAAGACATTATCATCACCTATTTTTTATTATTAAACAAATATTTTTTTTTATACTAAAAATATTGCATTTTTGTGAGCATCTTTTATAGGTTCTTAAATGTCGTTATTAGAGCATTCTTATTTTGAAAAGTATTATTCCAAAAATATTTGTTTTAGTACTGACTTATATAATTGGTACTATTTTTTTATTAATATGACTAAAATCACAATAATAAGGAGAATAGTACCCCAAACTAACTAAATATTCTTGATTATATAAACAAGCGACCAAATGAAGAATTATATAAAATATTGGAATTTGCATGAATAGCTTTCTATTAAAAAAACTTCTAAAAATTTTAGAAGTCTTACGAAATATACTCAAGGATTCTTTCTTTGCTTTTTTGTTCAATTCTCGATACTTTAACCTGTGAAATTCCAAGTAGTTTGGCTACCTCTGTTTGTGTTAAATCACACATATATCGGTAGTTAATTACAGCAGATGATAATGGATCCAAACTATTAATAGAATCATTTAATAGCACTCGGTCTAAAGTATTTTCTTCTCTCCCCACTTGGATATTAGCATATTCATCATCCAAACTAAACATATCTTCCATCAAACTTACAACACTCTCTATTTCCGATAAGTCTATATCTAAATAAGCACTTATATCACTTAAAGTTGCTTCTCTTCCAAGAACCTGTGTTAAATGACTTTTTTCTTTTGTAACTAATTTATATAGTTTTAAATAGTACTTATTAAGCTTTATATTGCGACACCGAACTGATAATTCATACATTTCTCCAAATACATATTTACTAGCATAACTAGCAAAATCAACACTTGTATCAGTATAATTATTGTATGCTTTAACTAGTCCCAAACGTCCAGCCTGACATAGATCTTCCCATTCTACATTATAAAATCTCTTTGCTTGGTACTTAACTAACCAATCGTACTGCGCAAGATCATCCATTTATACTTTTAAAAGATCTAAAGCTACCAGTTCATTTGATACATTATCATACTGTAAACTCGAATTAATTCGGTTATTTACTATTAAAACTTTTCCGTCATTTCCTCGCGCTTCATTGCCACCTTTGATAAGTGCACTTTCTCCTCGTGAATCTAAACTTACAAGTTCACTTAAATTATAAACAACATACCTAATCCCATAATCTTTAATAATAGGTATGGCATAATCTTCAAATTTTGGCGCTGTATTCGCATTTAAATTTCCTTTTAATCTAACAAATAAGATTCCCTTTCGATACTCCATATTAATTTTTAACATAATTATCACCCAATTAAACTTATACTATATAAAAGAAATGATTTAAATGCATTCGACAAAACTCCAAAAAATAAACCTTGTAACTAAATGTAAATATAAAATGTATAATTAAAAGAAAATAAGACACAATAATAGTAGAAATGAGGTTGAGACACATGAATACATTACAAAAAGCGTGTTTAGTTATTACTATAATAGGCGCTCTTAACTGGGGATTTATTGGTCTACTAGATATCAACTTAGTTGAAGCAATATTCGGAGCTGGATCAGTAATCGCAAGAATCATTTATTCGCTTGTAGGATTAACAGGTTTGATTAATGTTGGTATCCTATTTACTCATTTAGACGAAGATTAAAAAATAAGGTAGCGTTATTTATGCTACCTTTTATCATGTAATTATCTAGGCAAAATCAAATCGCCATCTTTTATTTTTATCTCTTTTACGCTAGGATTATCGTTTAACCCAGGCATTGTTAGTATATTACCAAAATAACATACTATTAATCTTGCCCCATTTTTTACCTCAATATTTGATAAAGTCATTCGATAATTACTTATGTCTCCTCTTAGATTTTTATTATCACTTAAACTATACTGAGTTTTAGCAATACAAATTGGATATTTATATTTATCTAATGCGTTAATTTTATTCATTATTTCAAATGAACAATTGAACCCTTCTGCATGACAAATATTTTTTACATATTTGTCTATTTTTGTATATAAATCATCTTCTAAGTCATATATATATTGAACATGATTTTTATCCTCTAATTTTAAAATCTCTTCAGCTAATCTTAGGGCTCCTACCCCGCCTTCTTTATAAACATCATTAAGAACACAAGTTATTCCCAAGGCCTTAGCATAATCCATGACAAATTTAATATCTTGATCATCATCACCTTCAAATTTGTTAATTGTTACGATAACATTGCTGTTCATAAGTAGCAAGTTATTAACATGCATCTTCAAGTTGAATACGCCACTTTCTAAAGAACCTTTTCCACATTCTACTAATGATCTAATAGTCGTAACTAAAACTACTGCTGCCATATCAAATTTATTATCTCTTTGTAATATATCGATAAACTTAAATGCTCCAGCATCGGCTCCAAAACCAGCTTCTGTAACGACATAATCGGCATTGTTAGTTGCGCACTTTAAGGAACTAACAGAAGAACAACCATGAGCAATATTAGCAAAAGGTCCGCCGTGAACTAACGCAGCATTGCCCTCTAATGTTTGTACTAAATTAGGTTTAAAAGCATCCCTAAGAATCCCTATTAAAGCATCAGTTATTCCTAAATACTTCAAGTGTATTTCTCTTAATCCAGAATTATAACCAATTATAATATTATCTAATCGAGCCCGCAAATCATCTAAATCTTTAGCTAAACAAAACACTGCCATGATTTCACTTGCTGCTGTAATATCAAAACCATCATCCCTGCATCCAAGTTTAATGCGTCTTAAAGCACGATCATTCATATCCATACATCTTTTAAATGTAACCGTTTGAATATCTAATTTATTATCATGGTATATTTCATTATCTATAACCGCACAAATTAGATTATTAGCAGTAGTAATAGCATGAAAATCACCCGTAAAATGTAAATTAATTTCATTTTCTGGTAAGATTACTGCCTTTCCTCCGCCAGTTGCTCCTCCTTTTAAACCAAACACTGGCCCCATTGATGGTTCACGTAAATTAACTATACACTTATTTTGAAGCATATTTAAAGCATCGGCAAGTCCAATAGCAACCGTCGTCTTCCCTTCCCCATATTTAGTTGGAGTTGTCGCTGTTACTAAAATAACTTTGCCCTTTCCAAACTTTTCTGAAAGAGAAACTTTCCCCATATAATTACCATATGGTATAACATCATCAAATTCATATTTTTCTGCTAACTCTGTAATTAATTTCATATAATCATCTCTTTTTTATATTTTATGATATCACAAAAAAAGAATTATTACTAACTCTTTTAAAAATTTAAATTATCTTTAATTCATTTCAACAACATACATGCGGTTATCACGATTAACAACAGTTACTTCTACACTTGTATCATACCCTAAATCACTCTCATATTTAATAACAATATCAAAAACATAAGAATCTAGAGTTTGATTTATTTCATTTATCTTAAATTGAGAAGTTTTTTCCTTAACTATATCAACTCCACTGACATACGGAAGTTGTTGAGTTCTCTTGCCATTTTTATTATCTTCAACATAATTATAAATGGTGTCTGTTACATTGGTAATAAAGTTCGCTTTGCCTTCTTCTAAAACAAAATCAACACCACCAACATCATACTTATTGACTTTACTTTTTATCGTATACAAATCAATTACAAACATCTTGGCGATACTCTTAGCATACTCATCACTATTAATATTTCCAGACTCTAAATTGGCTTTTAACTTATCAAACTCAGCCCTATAAACTTCACTATCTAAATCATCTACAGTAATTCCATATCCATCAATTACCTGTGTATTCTTCTTAAGTTCATCAACTGTGACGTCTTTTTTATCGTCTTTTAAGACGAAATACGACACAATTCCAATAGCTGAGACAACTAAAACAATTACAAATGTAAATAATATAATTCTAATTGAATCACGTATTTCTTTCTTTTCCTTTTTATCCATTATTACCATTCCCTACTTTTTCAATAAGATCATACACGATAATGTCATTTGAAATTCCCAAGATATCCTCAGTATATTTCTTTCTTTCTTCAATATAATTTGCATCAATCGTCTCCATTCCAAAAATTCTCGATTCATTTTTAGAATTATTATAATACATCTTACTCGTCAAAAAATTACCATTAGCAAACACTACTGTATTATCGTTTTTTATTTCAAATATATCATGTCCTAGAGCATACCTATTATGAATACCTAACATATTAGCAATAGTTGGTAAGGCATCAATCATTCCCATTGGATAACTAAAAACTCCTGTTACGCTTTTCTCTTTAGTCCACAACATCAATGGTGTTTTCTTAAATAACTCATTCTCATAATAATCATAATCAATATAAGTTGGATTATCTTCGGTCTTAAGTTCCCCTGTCATAAAATCATAATTAACAAAATAATTAAACTCACTCTTAGACAATTGAGCAGCATGATCGCCGTATAAAACAAACAATGTCTTATCAAAATCAGGACTCTTCCTAACATAATCTAAGAATTCACCCAAACACTGATCAGCATAATGAGCACTCTTTATATAGTTCCCCATTGGCGTTCCCTCTAAATAATCATATATTATCTCTTCGCCTTCTAAATCTTTTTTTCCAGTATGGTAAGTTACATCAAAAAGCGAATAAGGCTTACCATTTTTTATAAAAGGCGTATGATTAGATAGAGTTATCATCGTTCCCATATAATTAGTATATTTTTCTTCCCCCTTAATCATCTTATTAATATCACTAATTATTGCCTCACTTTGAATAAAAAATGAACGATCCGATAAACCAAGGCCAACTTCTTCATCTATTGTGTAATAATCTTGTGAATAAAAATCCATATAACCTAATGAAGGATGCATCTTATTACGGTTCCACATACTAGCCTTATTGCCATGCATTGAAAATGTATAATATCCATTTTTAGCTAACATCTTCTCTAAAGTAACATAATTGCGATTATAATACGAGACAAAAACTGTTCCACTTTGGACTGGCATTAAACTCGTATTAAAGGTAAATTCGGTATCTGATGAGGTTCCAGCACTAACTTGGGGATAAAAATTATCAAAATACATCGATTCCTTAGCTAACTTATTTAAATTAGGCGTAACTTCTACCCCATTTATTTTTAAATCTATTAAAAACGTCATTATACTCTCTAAATGCATCACGATAACATTATAATCTTGAAAACGATTAGTGTATTCATTCGTTTTAACTTTATTTTCATGTTCATTAAAATAATTAGTAAATCTCTCTGATGCTTCTTCAAACCCGAATACACTGGTAAGCTTACTTTGAATAGTTTGCAAGCCATCATTAAGCTGATAGACAATAACTCCAAAGCGTTGAACGATATATTCTCTATTCCACAACTTAGAGAATCTCGAAACATCTGTTCCCGTTAAAAAAGCAATATTACTAAATAAGCTAATACCTCCAACAATCAAAAGATAGACAAATATCTTCTTACTAGCCTCAATTAAATCAACGATATCAAAATAATCCTTACGCATAAGCATGCGATGTATTATATAGTAAATTAACGGCATAAGAAGATAGATAAAATGTACTAACTTGAGCTTCTGAAACACCGCATCCGTAACTTCTCCTGTCTGTCCCATCGAAGCCAACAATCCAAAAGAAACAAATGAAGAAAAAAAGGCATAATAAACTGTATTAATAATATTCATGATCGTAATAATCCACATAACTGTAAAAAAATAATAAAACTGTCTTCTCGGCCTCAATAAAAAACCAAAAGAACCAAGTAAAACGATCACAGAAAAATCAAAGAACGTCCCCCCAACTTCCCAAAATTTATTAATCGTAAAGTTTCTAAGCAACATACAGCTTAACAAGCACAATAAAACATAACTAATAAATTGAATATTATATCTCATAAAAGTCAAAAAATTAGCTTTAATTTTTGCAAAAAGATCTGCCAAAGTAAAGTCTTTAAACTTATCAAAATACTTCGAAACATTATTACTAACAGCTGATTTTTTTTTGTCTTTCTTATTAGCCATAATAATTTATCCTTCCAATATAAAATCATTATAGCACATATAAAAAAATATTTATAGATTTTTAATCTTATTGCTCATTTCAAATCTAACTCTATGCTACATAGGATGCTTTTTTTACCAACATGTTATATCATTATATACGAGGTGGAATTATGAATCCAAACAAAATAGGAAAATTTATTAAAGAAAAACGCTTAGAACAAAAATTAACACAAAAAGACCTAGCCAAAAAACTATATGTTACTGAAAAAGCCATATCCCGTTGGGAAACAGGGTATGGAATTCCCGATATATCTCTTCTTACCAATTTATCTAAAGTCCTAAAAGTTGAAATAAGTGAAATCTTAAATGGCGAAGAAACAAAAAAAGATGATCAAGATAATTTAGAAAAACTCATTACTTACTCAGAAACAAATAGAGATTTATTACACAAGTTAGGTTTTAAACTATCTATCACTTGCTACACTTTATCTTTAATCATATTCTTATTATATTTAAAGTTAGAATATGACCCAATTAGTAGCGCTAACTATTTTATTAAGCTATTAATAGCTCTTATTGCCTCTGCACTAATAATTATGGGTAACAAAATATATATCCATCATTGCATCGATAAAATAGCTGATAAAAATCGCATAACCAAATTTTCTACTACTATCATATTCATCTACTACACTATATTTCTTTTTAATGTAGTACTATTTGCTAGAATGTCTCCTATAAGCCCTATTCGTCTTTATAATATAACCCCACTAAAGACGATAAAAGAGGTTAGCGCAGCTAAAGATGCCTACTCCTTTATTATTAATATTCTTGGTAATTATTTTATCTTTATGCCATTAGAATACTTTTTAATAACCCTATTTAATATGCGAAATTTTTTCTTGAATTGCCTAATTGCTTTTTTAATTATTATCGCCATCGAAATAACTCAGTACATATTTAATATTGGCATTTTTGACGTCGATGACATCATCATATACTCTAGGAATGATCACTATAAATATTATATTTAATTTAAAACAAAAAAAGAAATAGTAAACTACTATTTCAAAATATTTTGACGCAAGATTTCCGCGTTTTCCTCTTTACTTAAAAGTGTTATGATATTGCTAGCAACAGGAATACCTTGAACATTATCACTCTTAGAATCTATTGGTACTATTTTTTGAACATAAACATCCTGATTAAGTAATTTATCTAAATTATCTACAGCATTAGCAACATAATTTTCCAAATAATAAAGAGTCCAAGCATTTTTAGATTTTGAATATTTTAATTCATAAATTGGTATTAACTCATCCCCAATACTGACATCATTTAAGAAAAAAGTTTTAATAAACTCGGACTTTAAAACACTCATTCTCTTCTCTTTATTAAAACCTTTCTCATTTTCATACACAAACGTATATGCCTCTTTCATTATCGTAAGTAAATCACGATAAGTTGGCTCACTAATATTAATATAGTATTCATCCATAGTAAATTTATGATTAGCTTCATAAAAAGAATAAAGAGTATTCCATGTATCTGGATTAGTATTATAAAGAATTAAAGAAGGCTTGCCGTGATCTAAAACAACTGTATACAAATTAAGAGCACTATCAAGTCGCGTCGGAATCATCTCTTTTGGCACAGTTTCATCAAGTATATCTTCTGTTATTATCATTCATCATCTCTCCCTTAAATCAAATTCTATCATAAACAATTCATAAATAAAATCCCCTTCCCAAAGCCAATAAAAATAATATATAATTATACTTAGAAAAAAGGAGTACCAAACATGAAACGCCTATTAAAAATTAGTTTCGATTTATCTTTACTATCATTTATTCCTATCATTAGCTGGTTTTTACTAGGAATAATTGTCGATAAGAATCTCATTAATATATTTACAATTACATACCCACTTCAATTTATCTACTACATCATAAAATCAATATTTTCAACTGGTGCTAATATCCACAAATACAAAGATCAAAAAGAATCAGCAGTTACCTCTGGACTAACTATAGGTATAATAGTCGCGATAATCACATTCTCTTTTGTTTTATTTAATGTTGATAACTACATCAATTTCATGAATATGGACCTTAAAACCTATAGAGTATTTACCATATATTCGATTTTAGAATTATTAATAAGTTTAATATTTACAATGATTCTTGATAAACTATATTACGAAGAAAAAAACACACTTGCCAATAAATACTCGCTTTTATTCAATCTCCTTAACTTTATTACATTAATAACTACATGTCTATTTACTAAAAATCAAATAATCATCGTATCCATATCCCTTATCCCTATATCTATTTTTACAATATATACATTCTTAAAAAATTGCCCTAGACCAACTTTCAACTTAAATATATTAAAATGCATAAAATATGATTCTGTCGAACTATTTAACAATATAGCATTTTTTATTATATTCCTATTCGGGTTAAGTAATGTCTTAGAATTTGGCGAAGAATATGCAATATCTCTAACATTTATTTCCCTTATAACAGATACTCAGTGGGATACATTCGATGCTATAGCAACTACTGCCTGCATCGACATAATTAAACAAAATTTCAACTATAGGATCCATCGCCAAAACGCCTATAAATTACTAGCTTTACTTTTAACAACTAGTATCATCATGTTTGCTCTTCTATATAACTTTTATAAACTAAACTTGATAATTACCTTAATTTACTTTAGTTTTGAACTAATAAATTTTATTATATATCCAATTTATCGCATAAAAACATGTTACTTACAGCTAAATTGGTCTGCATTAAAAATTACTACAAACAAAATAGGTGCATCGCTCCTTAGAATGTCTCTTTCGTTTATAAATACCCCTTACTGCACGGGAATTGGCCAAATTGCATCCTCCCTATATCAATTTATTACTATCAATATCCTCTTTCATAGACATTTTAAAGTAAATAAAGATGGGGACATTATAAAAAGACAACTTAACTAGTTGGATAACTACCTTCTAACTAAAACAATGATTTATTCCTTCATCATTTATTTTTGAATTTGTACACCAGTATCTAAAACTTGTTCTAATGATTCCCACAATCTATTAGCTGCAACTAACTGTTCTTCAACTGTTAAATCTTGAAAGAACTTGCGAATAGTTTCTCTTATTTCTGCTTTTTCTTCAGGTTCTAAAGATGCCTCTACATCACTCATATGATAGTTTTGAACCATTTTCACAGTTTTCTTAAAATATTCACTTATTTCAGGAGTAATGCTTGCTCGATCACGTTTATAGTTCTCTACTTTTTCACTAAGCTTTGCTTCGGCGTATATATTATAATCATTAATTGCACTTATTAATTTTTCTGTTCCAACCGCTTTAACAATATCCCAGGAGCGACTATCGTTCTTAACAGAAAACTCATTAAACAAATCAGCATGCTCAGGAAAACGCATCTTTAAAAATTGAACAAACTCACCAATGCCAACCCAATAATCATGGTTAAGATTATCGTAATCATTAGAAAAATGCCCCTTATTACTAAAACTATCATGACTTTGATCAAATAACATATCATTTTGAGCAGCTAAATCTTTTATACTATTTTTAATAATTTCTTTAAGTTCATCATCATAGCAAAAGCCACAATAATTTGATCCAGCCTTAGTTGGCATAGCTCCACACTGACTCAAAATCATATTAATGGCAACATCTTCTTCTCCTCGATAAACAACTACTTTTCTTTCCTTTAATGAAGAGGCAATAACGGGATCCTTTATTATAGACTCGTACTTATCCTCATTAATCAAAACAATAGCCTCAGATGATATTGGTAAACTCTCATGAGTAACATCTAGATAAGCATCATGATCGGCAATTGAATAACCATATCCAGAAGCTAAAAACGCATCAGCAGTATCAATTATAGTAAAATTACGATTAGGACTTACTCCATTATAATTCCCTGTTAAACCTAAGGGTGTATTAACAGTAAAATGCTTAGTTGAACGAAAATGCGTAGGAACCTTAATAGAAGTCATATGCTTGTCTACCTTGGCAAGGGCAGCATCTAACTTATCCTTACTAGGAGGCATCATTACCCCATTATCAAGCACGACAATTAAGTTGTCTTGTTCCATTGCATATTGCTCTTTAACACAACGCGATAAAGATATCTGTTCTTTTTCTATACAAGTATCTTTCGAATTTACTCGCCACTCCCAATCATATGGAAAAAAATCATCATCGCGAATAAGCATAAAATTAGAGACTTTTCCTTCACTTCGCACACGATCTGCAAGTATCTTCATATTGTGTTTCATTTTTCTAATTGCTAATTTAGAATTTGTATCGAGCACTCCATCAACAGATAATTCTAATAGATCATCAGTCATAAATAAAGACTCATCGATTTCCTCTAATTCATCTAACAACTCCTTATATTCTTCTTTAATATCTGCGTTATTAATAGGTTCCCTACTGCCGCCGCTCTTGCTTTCCTTTTTTCTAAAAAAATCAAATATTCCCATACAACTAACCTCTTTAAAATAATTTTATCAAACAATAACTATTAATGCCATGCGTTTTTTACAACAATAACACCATTAAATTAGCACGTTTTCATAAAATATCTATAGTATCATCAATATCTAATACTTGATAATTTATATCAAACTTTTCAAAAACGCTTTTCATATATTCGACATCAGTTGGATACTTTTCATTATCCATATGAATTGGCAATACTAAAGTTGCCCCTAATTCTTTTGAAAATAATGCTGCCTCAAAGGCTGACATTGTAAGACCATGAGATGTCACAGGAAGAGCAACAACATCTGCTTTATAATCATTATTAAAACAGATTGTATCACTAGTTATATATAAACGATTTTTCCCATTATCGATAATATATCCTACATTTTCTAATACTTCCCCCGCTCCTTTTAGCAGTGGATTATACCCATGAACAGCCTTGACAACCTCGATACTTACCTCCCCAAAATTTATTTTTTCCCCTTCTTTTACAATATTAAATTTTATATCAGGATATGTCTTTTGAACCTCGTTAGTAGCATAAATTGGCAAATTAATATCTTTTAAAACATCAATATTTATATGGTCTTGATGCTTATGCGTAATAAAAATCGCATCAGCCTTTCTCCATTCGTCTAAAAACCTGCTTTGATATTTTAAACTTCCAGGATCAATTAAAAAACATTTATCACTTTGCTCAAACATTAAACATGATTGAGGATACTTAGTAACTTTCATATCATTCTTCCTTTCTAAACTACCTTTATTATCTGTCATAATCTACCAAATGTAAATAACATGCACAAACAAAAAACTTTTATTATTAAAATACATCTGTTATACTAGCATTAGGAAGTGAAAACATGAAAAACTATTATATTGATCTAGGATCATCGACAATTAAAGTTTATCAATATGAACAAGAATTAACACTTATTGATGAACATTCTATTTATTTTAAAAATAATTTTGATGCTAATACAGGAATAAGCAAAGATAATACGGATGAGCTATGTAGCTATTTTGAAAATATCCAAAGTAAATATGCCTTAAAATATGACAACACTCACATATTCGTCACTGGAATATTTAGAAGCTTAATACCAGAAAGAAAACGAGAACTAGTTAAGCTATTTAATGATAAATTTGATCTTCATTTTAACATTATCAGTCATGGAATAGAAAACTACTATTTAGCCAAAGCTATGGAAAACGATTACAATAGCAAAAAAGTTTTAATCATCAATATGGGTGGAAAAACAACTGAATTAGTAACATATACTGGAAAAAAAATTACAGATTCTAAAAACCTAAATATAGGTGTTGCTGACTTATTAAATAATTTTGATAAAGTTAATGAAAAATACAGTGGTAACACAGTTGAAGAAATGGAAAAATTTGTTCTAGACAAATTAGCCGATATAAAATTAGATAGTGACTACGATTGTGCAATATTCACAGGTGGTGAAGAAAGATTTGAGTTGCTAACTGGCTTTAATTTAATAGAAAACTCTTTATTCAACGATAATATTCACAAATACATGTTAAGTTTAGAAGACTACATTAAAGGAACTAAAAAAGTATTCAACGATATATCTTTAGATGAACTTTATGCTTTAATGCCAAATAATCCCAAATGGATGGATGGTGCTAGAAGTGGTGCAATTATTCCCCTAGCTCTATTCAAAATGGCAAACATAAAATGGATTACTCCATCTGATTTAAATTTAATTAACGGCGTTATAAATGACTTATAAAATATGAGAGAAAATTTCTCATATTTTTTATAAACTAAAAAAGGACTCTATCAAAAATCCTTTTTAAAATTAATTTGCAATATGTTCAGATATCCAATCAAAATATTTCTTGCGTTTTAGTATAGATAACTTATACTTATCCCCATTCTTTGTAGTTATTAAAATACCAAATGGAAAAAAAGGTGGAGTTAAACAAGTCTTAACCATACTAATGTCACTCATCTCAATTTCAAAGCTTACACTATCGGTTCCTACCAAACCTGATGCCAAGAATACCACTCTCTTATCAGTAAAATAATATCTGCCTGATACTTGTCTATTAATACTTAATTTTGGCATCTTCCAGCAGTCTCCTGCTACATTTCCAGCAAATAATTGCTCATCATCTTTTTTTTCAAATACTTTTTTTGCCATATTATCTACTCCTTCTCATTTGTTTCATAATAATTATATCACTAAAGAATATGTTGTTAAACTAAAAAATTTTTCTAAACACTCATTT
>CATNCE010000029.1 GCA_950097225.1 uncultured Bacilli bacterium | reverse complement strand
ATAATATATTTTTGGAAATTTTATAAGAAATGGAAAGAAAAAGGTAGAGATGTATTGTTTATAAATACTATAATGTATATATACTTATCTTTTGTATTGTATTTTACTTTAATGCCAATATTAACAAGGATACCATTTTTATTTTTTAATCATTATCCTTATGAAATGAATCTAGTACCATTTGTAGATGTTTTAAATGGTAGAGGCGATTTTATAAGACAGGTAGCATTAAATGTTATAATGCTGATTCCATTTGGCTTTTTAATGCCATTAACGAATAAAAAAAATACAAAATTCTTAAAAGTTATTTTTTATACTTTTCTTGTAAGTTTAATCATAGAGGTATTACAGCCATTTAGTGGTAGGTCATTTGATGTAACAGACATAATAACAAATGTAACTGGTGGAATTGTTGGATATATTATGTATTTGATATTCAAACCATTAACAACTAAAATATTAAATTATATAAAAAATAGATAGAAATAAATTACAATTTGAAAGTGAGATGAGAATATGAATAATGAAATTAAAAAAGTTATTGAGAAATTTAAAGAAGTAAAGAATATATTAAAAGATTTTTCTACTAAAGATGAAGCAATAGAATATCTTGTTAATGCAACAAAACTATCAAAAGAAGAATGTTTTGTTGCATACGATATTATTATGAAAATCGAAGATTAAATTACAATTTGAAAGTGAGATGAAATATTGTGAAAAATAAAAAACTAATGAATTGGATAATTGCCATTATAGTTGCAATTTTGTATCTATCAGTAAGTTTTATATTTGATATATGGGCATTCTCTTGGCTTATATGGGTTGCTTATGCAATTTATAGATTTATTGCTAAATAGAAAAATTACAATTTAGCGATTAGATTTATGTGGGGCTTATCAGTAAAATGATAGGCTCTTTTTTTATTGGAAAGAAAGGAGAGAGCAATGGCTACGACAGGTATATGGAAAATTGAAAAAAGACTAGACCACGTTATAGACTATACTACTAATATAGAAAAAACTCTTAATAGTGACTATGGAAAAGAAGCATACAAAGAACTTCATAATGTTATAGAGTATGCTGAAGCAGATTTTAAAACTGAAAATCAATACTATGTTTCTTCTCTTAATTGTTCTGTTGAAAGTGCATACGAAGAAATGCTTATTACTAAACAACAATATAATAAGACTGGTGGTATTTTAGGTTTTCACGCATTCCAGTCTTTTGTAGAGGGAGAAGTTACTCCAGAACAAGCACACGCTATTGGTGTTAAATTGGCAAAAGAAATGTGGGGCGACCGTTTTGAAGTAATTGTTAGTACCCATCTTAATACAAAGCATATTCATAATCATTTTGTAATAAACTCTGTTAGTTTTAAAGATGGTAAGAGATATTATGATAAAAGAGAAACTTATGCTAGATTAAGACAACTATCGGATTCACTATGTGAAGAATATGGACTTTCTGTATTAGAAGAAAAGCCGTGTAGAAATAGTAAGATAAACTATGCTAATTACTATAAAGGCTATGTTGAAAAAAATAATTACTATACAACTACTAAAGAAGATATAGACCGAGCCATTGCTCAAGCCTATTCATATAGAGATTTTGAATGTCTAATGAAAGCAATGGACTACGAACTTATTTATCGTGGTAGTAGATTAAGTGTAGTAAGAGAGCCTTATAAAAAGCATATTCGTATTGAAAGAAGTTTTGGGTATGATTATAGTATTGATAGAATAAAAGAAAGAATAGAAGTAGAACAAGCCCCTAGAATACCTTTCATAGATGAATATGGCAATAAGAAAAGACCAAAGACTTATACTCCATATAAGAAGCAGAAACACAAAGGCTTATATGCTTTATATTTACACTATTGCTATTTGTTGAAAGTATTTCCTACTGAATATCCTAATAAAAGATTATCTCCAGAGATTCGTGTAGAATTGAAAGAGTTAGATAAAATATCAAAACAAACTGATTTGCTCGTAAGTAATAAATTAGATACTTACGAGCAATTTTTTGCGTTTAAGACACAAAAAACAAAAGAATTAGACAATTTATTAGATAAAAGAAGCAAGTTATGGTACAGGCACAAGAAAGCCAAAAGCCAAAGTGAAAAGGAATCTATTAGAAATGAAATAGACCTTTTAAATAAAGAAATTACACCGTTACGAGAGGAGGTGGTTTTATGTGATGGTATAGAAGAAAGAACTCCGAAGATGGAGCAAAATGTAAAAGATTTTGAAGAACAAAAAGATAGGGAGGTGAAAGATAATGAACACATCAGGTGACGCTGCTGAAACAATTTTCAAAATGTATTTAGAGGGTACAGAGTTTTTATTAAAAACTGGAGGATCATTAACTAAAAACTGTATAGCAGGACTTTATGCTTTATCAAAAGACCAAAAGAAGTCTAAAGGCAAAACAACATTAAATAAAATGTTAAAGTCTGGAAAAGAGTTAAAAATCTTTACTATTAGAAAAGAAGATTTAGAACTATTCCAAAAAGAAGCCAAAAGATATGGTGTTTTATTTACTGCATTATTCGATAAGAAAAATCCAGATGGTAAGGTAGATATTATGTGTAGAGCAGAGGACGCTGCTAAAATCAATAGAATTGTTAATAGATTCAAGTTAGTTACTTATGATGAAGCCTCTATTAAGAGCGAAATTATGAAATCTCGTGATGGTAAAGAAGCAAATGACAAAGGTGTTGAAACAAAGAGCCTTGATGACTTGGTAGATGACCTTATGGCAAAGCCAGTTCAAAAGGAAGAAAATACAATGTCAAACCCGGAGTTAGCAAAGACTGCAAAAAGCCCTCAGTCCGAGCATTCATCAACGAGCAAAAACAAAACAGAGGTGGGTACTAATTCTGATAAAAAGCCATCTGTAAGAGAAGAAATTAAAAATATCAAAGAAGAACAGAAACAAAAAGCAGAATTAGAAAAATCTGATTTGAAAAAAGATGTTTCAAACAAAGAAACGAAACACGAACAACCTAAAAATAAAAAGAAAAAATCTAAAGAAAGAGGGAAATAAAAATGAATTTTGATGATATTATAAGTTCTAATAATCAAGAACAAAGTAATATGCCTTTCAATAAAGATGAATGGGCAAAGAAAAAACAAGTAGAAAGACAAGAGTTATATGATTTGGCAGATAAAACTGCTGAAGAAGTTAGGACAAATCCAGTAAAATTTAAACAATATCTTGATACTCAAGCAATATTTAATGTTTACTCTGTTAATAATGCTCTTTTAATTTCTGCTCAAATGCCAAATGCTACTCAAATAAAAGAGTATGATGACTGGAGAAAAGCAGGAGCATTTGTGCATAAGAATCCAGTCTTTATAAAAATACTAGAGCCTAGCGAAAGTTACGATAAAGAAAGTGGAAAAACGAGAACTTTCTATAATCCAAAAAGAATGCTTGATATTTCACAAACTAACGCAAAGCCTAGAGAAAATACTAGAAACTATAATGACAGAGATTTATTAAAAGCATTTTTGTATGAATGTCCAGTTGATGTTTCTGGGAATAAAGAATTACCAGATGGAGTTGGTGCAGAGTGGAATAAAGAAGATAATGTATTATATATTCGCAAAGGACTTGAAGCACCTGCTATATTCAATGCTTTATCTGTGGAACTTGCAAAAGTTGGTTTAGAAGAAAGTGGTAATCAAGAACTAGACAATTTTAAAAGTTATTGTGCTTCTTATTTAATATGTAAGAAACACGGTATTGATGTTTCATCATATAACTTTGATAATCTTCCAGAAACATTAAAAGATATGGAATCAGGAGATATTAAAAATATGCTTGGCGATATTCGAGGTGCTATGGAAGATATGAATAGTAGAATGAATACTTGCTTTGAAAAAATGGCTAAAGAACAAAAGAATAAGGACTATGCTAGATAGGAGGATACAAAGTGAAAGATACTATTATATTAGAATTAAATCAATATGAAAAAGGTATTATTGTTAATGCACTTAATGATAAAAGAACTGAACTAATCAAAAATAATGAAGATACCTATTTAATTGATGAATTACTTTTAAAGATATTTGAAACCCCAGAAAAAAAAAGACCGTTTGTAAAGCGTTTAGTGAGAGATGAAAGAAGATACTGCTAGAACAGTAAAATGGCTTTCTATACTTGGTATTATTCCTACAATATGGTTGGCTCTTTTAATTGCTCCCTATGTAAGTGGTGGACTTTCTTTAATTATAAAAGAATTTCCTAATGCAATAAATGAGCCTTTTCATTTGTCTTGGTGTAGTGATAGTGTAAGAACAATACTAATTTTCATAGTAGCATATATTATGGGAATTAGTATTTACCTATCTAGCCAAAAGAACTATCGTAGGCGTGAAGAACACGGCTCTGCAAAGTGGGGTATTGCAAGAGAAGTAAATAAAAAGTATAAGCAAATGCCTATATCAAATAACAAAATCTTAACCCAAAATGTAGGGCTAGGATTAAATGGTAAGAAACACCGAAGAAATTTGAATGTTTTAGTCTGTGGTGGTAGTGGAGCAGGAAAAACGAGATTTTATTGTAAGCCTAATATTATGCAGACAAATACTTCTTTTGTTGTTCTTGATCCAAAAGGCGAAATAGTCAGAGATTTAGGACACCTATTAGAAAAGTCTGGGTATGAAGTAAAGGTACTAGACTTAATCAATATGGAAAAAAGTCATTGTTATAATCCGTTTGTTTACCTAAAATCGGACAATGATGTTCAAAAACTTGTGACAAACTTGTTTAAGGCAACAACACCGAAAGGCTCATCTAGTAATGACCCATTCTGGGACACGGCTGCAAGTATGTTACTTTTGGCACTTGTATTTTATTTAAAGTACGAAGCACCAGAAGAAGAACAAAACTTCCCTATGGTTATGGAGTTATTAAGAGCAGGGGAAGTACACGAAGATGATGATAGTTATTTAAGCCCGTTAGATGTCTTATTTAACAAGTTAGAAAGTAGAGAGCCAGAACACATTGCAGTCAAGTATTATCGTGATTATAGAAGTGGCTCGGCTAAAACACTAAAATCAATACAAATTACACTTGCTTCAAGATTAGAAAAATTTAATTTGGAAAGTTTGGCTTCTCTTACAATGGTAGATGAATTAGACTTACCATCACTAGGAGAAAAAAAGACAGCATTATTTGCACTTATACCAGACAACGATACGAGTTTTAATTTTCTTGTAAGCATTTTATATACGCAACTGTTTCAGCAGTTGTTTTTTTTGGCAGACCATAAGTATGGTGGAAGTTTACCAGTACACGTGCATTTTGTAATGGATGAGTTCGCCAATGTATCTTTACCAGATGACTTCGACAAGATTCTTTCAGTAATGCGAAGCAGAGAAGTATCAGTAAGCATTATTTTACAAAATCTAGCCCAGTTAAAGGCTTTATTCGAGAAACAATGGGAGAGCATTGTCGGTAATTGTGATGAATTTCTATATCTTGGTGGAAACGAGCAAAGTACACACAAGTATGTTAGTGAGTTGCTCGGAAAAGAAACGATAGATTTAGATACACACGGTAAGAGTACCGGTCATTCTGGTAATTATTCTACTAACTATCAAATTAGTGGTAGAGAACTCTTAACACCAGATGAAGTAAGGCTTTTAGATAATCGTTACGCTTTGTTATTCATAAGGGGCGAAAGACCTATAATGGACTTTAAGTATGACATTTTAAAACACCCTAATGTAGCAAAGACCACAGATGGGAAAGAAAAGCCATATATTCACGGTGGAACAGAAAATGCAGTAGCCTCAATTTCAATTTTAGATGGTGTACCTAATATGCCAATTACAGAAATAGAAGAAATTGATGGAGATTATGAACTTTTATCTTCAGAGGAGATAGAAGAATATTTTAAGGAAAAGGAGAATAGGAAAAATGAAAAATAATAAATTAAAATTAGGAAAAAAAGGAAAGAAGTTATTTAAAGTATATGCTTTAGGAGTATGTGCATTTGCACTAACTATTGGAACAAGTATGACAGTTTTTGCAGCAGATGATCCTTTAGCAGTAGTAAACAATTTATCAAACTTTATATTTGGTTTGATTCGTGCTATCGGTATGATTTTACTAGGTTGGGGAATTGTGCAAGTGGGTCTTGCATTAAAGAGTCACGACCCTAGCCAAAGAGCAAATGGTTTCTTGACTGTTGCAGGTGGTATTATCATTACTTTTGCAAAAGAAATCCTAAATATGATTACAGGTAGTTAAGATGTTGAAGAAGCAGAGGGGTAAGAGAAAATCTTACTCCCTAATTTTATTTATAAGGAGGTGCATTAAATGTCTGGAAATTGGGTAGTACAAAATTTACAGAATGCTTTGGAAACTTGGAATAGTAAGTTATCGGAAATATGGGGACTTATTACACAGTCGCCAGAACAATTTAAGGGTGGCACAATTTGGAATGTTATTGTTAATATTCACGGAGCATTACAAGCAATAGGTTTAGCACTTTTAGTGTTATTTTTTGTTGTAGGTGTAATGAAAACTTGTGGCTCATTTGCAGAAGTAAAGAAGCCAGAACACGCACTAAAATTATTTATTAGATTTGCCATAGCAAAGATAGTTGTTACCTATGGACTTAACTTAATGTTATCTATATTTAAGATAGTACAGGGTGCAATATCAACAATTATGACAGCAGCAGGACTTGGTGGAGCAACACAAACAACACTTCCACAGGGGATTATAAATGCAATAGAAAGTTGTGGCTTTTTCGAGTCAATTCCATTATGGGCTGTCACTTTGATAGGTGGATTATTTATAACAGTCTTGTCTTTTATAATGATAATGACTGTGTATGGTAGATTCTTTAAATTGTATTTATATACTGCTATTGCTCCGATACCTTTAAGCACATTTGCCGGAGAGCCAGTACAAAATGTTGGAAAGAGTTTCTTAAAATCATATTGTTCTGTATGCCTAGAGGGAGCAATTATTGTTCTTGCTTGTATCATATTCTCACTATTTGCTTCTAGCCCACCAGTTGTGGATGCAAACGCAGCAGCCGTTACTCAAGTTTGGAAGTATATAGGCGAGTTGATTTTCAATATGTTAGTGTTAGTCGGAACAATAAAACTAGCCGATCGTGTAGTGCGAGAAATGATGGGATTATAGGAGAGTGATGATTTATGAAATATTTAGTAACTCATATTTTGAGTAATGAAGAAAGAAAAGAATATGAAAGTAAAGGACTTTATTGTTATGATTTACGAGATAGTGATTTTGGTAATGATATTGCCTCCATTGAAAAAAGCGTTTGTGTAAATAGAATAGGCTCAATGATAACTAATAAAGAGATAAAACTTGGCGATAAATATCCGAATGATTTTGTAGATTATAATACTTTTGTTTCAAAAAATAAGGCAGTTGATAAAATAGAAGATTTGTTAAAAAATAATAGAAACAAAGATAAGGAGGCGAGATAATGCCAACAGAAGATGTTATAAATTTTATTAAAAATAATATAGAAAACTCGATAAAAGAAGATGAAGAACTATTTGGAACAAAAATAGATTATATTTTGATAAATCCAGATACTAATGACACTATAAGTATTATTAGTAATGGAGTAGATAAAATAGTAGAATTTACACCATTTACTAAAGAAATGAAAACGGGTTATGCTAAAGTACCAGAATGGGATTATAGTTTTGATAATTATTTATTTAAAGATTTAGAAAGTGTGTATCAAATTGGATATATCACTGCTGAAACTCATTATAATATATGGACTTCTATCGAAGAACTATATCCAGAAGATATAAACAATAAAGATGGAGTGCAATGGTACTTACAATTTTGTGCAAATAATGGAATTACTAAAGAATATTTAGATGAAAAAACAAATCTTGATACACCAAATATAATGAAATATTTTGATGGATTAGCATTTCAAGAAACTATGACTTATAAAGGTTATGTTATTGAAGCAGATGAAACTAATTATGATAACCCAAAAGAAAATCTAGTCACAATTTATAAAAGCCAACAGGACTATATAGATGGAAATTATGCAGAAAATGTATCTTTAAATACTGTTGGATTAAAACAAAATATAAAGGAATATATTGATGAAGTATATATTGATAAGACAGATTTAGAAAGCGAAAAGGCATATTTTACTTTTGTTTTAGGATATGACTTATTACACGATATGATAAATAAATATGGGGTTTTAGAATGTGATACTAATTATGATTTCTGTGATTACGTTGCAAATCAATTTTTAGATTCAAAAGAATATTCTAATTTTAATCGTTCTAGTTATGAAATGCTACAAGAATGGCTATCTAATAATAAAGAAAGAATAGAGAATGAATATAAAGAAACTATAGGCTTTGAAGAAAAAAATTATAATGGTAACTTAAAAATACTTGAAACAGGATTTAGAAAAGATGAGGCTATTGCATTAGTAGAGAAAGATGTTCCTAGTATGAATCGAAAAGAGTATATTGTTGCTTTTAATTATACCATTGATAAAGAAAAAAATAATTTGTCTTGGGGGTATGGCAGATATTATTATGATAAAAATTCTGGAGAAAAAGCATACGAAAAGGTAATAAACGGTGGTAATCTTGCCTTTCACGATAGAGAAGAAAGGTAGGCAACTATGAGTAGAGAACTTTTTAAAAGTATGACTTACAAAGATGGAAAAGTCTATACAAGACAATGTAGCAATAATGTTTACCCAAAAGATTATTATAGTGAAGAAAATATAGGTTTAACGAGAAGATATAAGGAACTAGGACAAATTGACTTTGAAAAATGGTTTATTACCAATGGACTTATGACAGGAAATATCGAAATATTAAGTGGTAGTAATAAGATATTACAAAAATTAAATTATATTGCTAATTTATTATGGGAAGATAAAGGTTTTAGAGAATTAAAAGATAAGGAAGATAAGGCTTTTATGAAATCTTTATCTTCTAAAACAGAAAGTGACAAAGAATTAGCAAGTAAAGAGAGTATAATGGTAAAAGAAGATATTTCAAAATATGTATCTTCTTTCTACGATACTCACAATATGAAATTCAAAAACAAAGAAAGGGAAAGGTAATTGTTTATGAAAAAATATGAGGAAATCATAAAAGGGCAAGATCCGTTTCAATGTGCATTGGCATTAGAATATTTGCTACGAAATGGTAGAGAAAATTTGCAAGATGATGTTTATTATCAAAACTTACAAGATAATATTAAAGATAATGATGATTCTAGGAGTGGCATTACAAATGGCTATGCTTTAGATTCTTTAAAAATTGCTAGAGATATGGCAAAGTTAGATACAAAAGAATTATGTGAGTATATCTATGATGAAGAAAAAGATAAAAAAGAACAAGAAAAAAAGTTAAAAAAACAAGAAAGGAGCAGATAATAAGTGGAAGTTAAAATAAATCGAGAGATTAGAAATTATACCGAAAGTATATTCTTTGGACTGTCTTTAAGACAGTTCATTTTTTCTGTCTTTGCTTGTGGAGTAGCAGTTTTACTTTACTTCTTATTAAAGGGCAAATTCGGAATAGAAACACTTTCTTGGGTGTGCATTTTGGGTGCTTCGCCATTTGCAGCACTAGGCTTTCTTACTTACAATGGTATGACAGCCGAGAAGTTTATATGGGCTTGGTTAAAATCAGAGTTTTTAGTGCCTAAACAATTAACTTTCAAGCCCACTAATTTTTATTATGAATTATTAAAAGATGAAATCGAAAAAGGAGGAAAACAATGTTAGTTTTTAGAAAAGAGTTAATGTTAAAAAGACTAGAAAAAGAGAATTTACTTGATAAAGTAGATGATGAAGTAATGAAACTAATGAATGAACTTGATGGGAAAGAAGTTCATAAAAACGATTGGAAAGCACTCGTATTTGATGAGTTAGAATATATTGCTCGTGATAGTGAGGGAACAACTTATCCTATCAATAAATATGATGTAGAGGAAGTAGAAAGAATTTCTACTAAAAAAGATGATAGGGGGTGCAGATAATGAAAACCCTAAAAATGTTATTTAAAAATGATAAAGAAAAGTTTGTTGCTCCTAAAGGAGTACAGGACACCATACCAGTTCAACGAATCTGGGAAGATGGTGTCTTTTTAGTTGGCAAGAATAAATACTCTAAAACATTTAGATTTACAGATATAAATTATGCAGTAGCAAGTCGTAGTGATAAAGAAGCAATGTTTTTGGAATATTCAGAACTATTAAATAGTTTTGACTGTGGAGCAACTACTAAAATCACTATATCTAATCGTAGATTAAATAAAGTGGATTTTGAAAAGACTATATTACTTCCTATGAATGAAGATAGTCTTGATGAATATAGAAAAGAATATAATAAAATGCTTTTAGATCAAGCAACTGGAGCAAATGGAATTATACAAGAAAAATTTATTACTGTTTCAGTTAATAAAAAGAATATCGAAGAAGCAAGAAATTACTTTGCTCGTATCGGAGCAGATTTAAGTAATCACTTCTCACAATTAGGCTCAAAGTGTATCGAACTAGACGCAGTTGATAGACTTCGTATATGTCACGACTTTTATAGAGTAGGAGAAGAAACTTGTTTCAATTTTGATATGTTATCGAATATGAAAAAAGGACATAGTTTCAAAGATTATGTATGTCCAGATTCAATAGAATTTGAAAAAGACTATTTTAAAATGGGAAATCGCTATGGTAGAGTATTGTTCTTAAAAGAATATGCTAGTTATATTAAAGATACTATGGTAGCAGAACTAACAGACCTTAATAGAAATATTATGATGTCTATTGATGTAGTGCCTATCGCTATGGATGAAGCAGTACGAGAAGTAGAAAATAGGCGACTTGGTGTAGAAACAAATATCACGAATTGGCAACGCAGACAAAATGCAAATCAAAACTTTAGTGCTGTTATACCTTATGACCTAGAACAACAGAGAAATGAAAGCAAAGAGTTTTTAGATGATTTAACTACTCGTGACCAAAGAATGTTTTTATCAGTTCTTACAATGGTGCATACGGCAGATACAAAAGAGCAACTTGATAATGATACAGAGAGTTTACTTACAACGGCTAGAAAACACCTTTGTCAATTCGCAATTCTAAAATTTCAGCAAATGGACGGACTTAATACTGCTATGCCACACGGAGTTAGAAAAATAGATACTTTAAGAACACTTACGACCGAAAGTCTAGGTGTTTTTATTCCTTTTAGGGTGCAAGAGATAAATCACGAGAACGGTATTTACTACGGTCAAAATGTTATAAGCAAAAATATGATTATAGCAGATAGGCGACAACTTCTAAATGGAAATAGTTTTATTCTTGGAGTTAGTGGCTCTGGTAAGTCATTTACTGCTAAAAATGAAATAGTGTCAGTAATACTTCGTGATCCAAATGCAGATGTAATTGTAGTTGACCCAGAACGAGAAGAAAGTAGGCTTGTAAAAGCATTAGGAGGGGAAGTAATCCATATATCAGCAACGAGTGATAATCATATAAACGCAATGGATATGAATAGCGAATACGGAGATGGAGCAAACCCTGTTATTTTGAAGTCAGAGTTTATTTTATCTTTGTGCGAACAGTTGATAGGGGGAAATAATCTCGGACCAAAACAAAAATCAATAATTGATAGGTGTACTGCTCAAGTATATAGACATTATCAACAGGGCAACTATCAGGGAACACCACCAACTCTACAAGATTTTAGAGAAGAACTACTAAAACAAACAGAGCCAGAAGCAAAAGAGATAGCACTTGCTATTGAATTATTTACAGATGGTAGTTTAAATACTTTCGCTAAACAAACGAATGTTGATACAAATAGTAGGCTAATTTGTTACGACATTTTAGATTTAGGAAAACAACTACAACCTATCGGAATGTTAGTTGTGCTTGATAATATTTTAAATAGAATAACAATGAACAGGGCTAAAGGTAGAAATACCTTTATTTTTATTGATGAAATCTATCTTTTATTTCAACACGAATATTCAGCAAACTTCCTATTTACTTTATGGAAAAGAGTTCGTAAGTATGGTGCTTATGCTACTGGTATTACCCAAAATGTAGATGACCTTTTACAAAGCCATACTGCTAGGACAATGTTAGCGAATAGTGAGTTTATTGTAATGCTTAATCAAGCAAGTACCGATAGAGTAGAACTTGCAAAACTACTTAATATATCAGACTTGCAAATGAACTATATCACAAATGTAGGAGCAGGACAGGGACTTTTAAAGGTGGGAAGTTCACTTGTGCCATTTATAAGTAAATTTCCTACAAATACAAAACTTTATAAATTGATGACTACTAAACCGGGCGAAAGCGATTAGTCTAGGAGGTGTCTATAATGGCAGATATAAAAGTAAAAGAAGTTGGTAAAAAAACGATAAAGACACTTGATAAAGGTGTAATTGCGACAGAACGATTAAAAGACACTATTGTTCATACAAAAGAGAAAGCAGAAAATACCCAGTCTAATGATAGTAACATAGTTGAAGATGGAAGTAATAAAATAACCTTTGTTACAAATCGTACAGTTGATGAAACACTATATCATTTCAATAAATACGGTAAAAAAGCAGTAGTGGAAACAAAAGATAATGTTATTAAAACAAAAGTGAAAATTAAAAATATAAAAGATAAACTACTGGCTCAAAAAAATAAAAAGGTTGCAACTAAAGGAGCAAAAACAACAATAAAAACTGGTAAGAGTGTTGCAAAGAAAGCCGAGAAAGCAGCGAAAGAATCTGTTAAGGCTTCACAAAGAGCATTAAAACTTGCAAGAGAAACTGCAAAACAAACGGCTAGAGCAACAAAGGTTGTAGTAAAAGCCACTATATCTGCAATAAAAGGTATAATTGCTGCAACAAAGGCACTTATATCTTTACTTATTGCAGGTGGTTGGGTTGCTATGGTTGTAATTGTTATAATATGTCTAATAGGGCTACTTGTTGGCTCTATTTTTGGCATATTCTTCAGTAGTGAAAAAACGAGTCCAAATGCTATTACTATGAAAGATGTAATAGCAGAATGTAATCAAGAGTTTTCTGATAAATTACAAACAATACAAGACCAGAATCCACACGACGACTATATACTTGATGGGAATATGGCTACTTGGAAAGATGTACTAACTATTTATACCGTAAAACAAGCAAATGGATTTGATGGTGGAGAAGTTATCACAATGGATGATAACAAAAAAGCATTAGTTAAGCAGATATTTTGGGAAATGAATAGTTTATCTTCAGAAGTAAAAACAGAAAAGGTAATAGAACAGGGTGTCAATACTGATGAAATGCCGAAAGAAGTAGAAAAAAGAGTATTGCACATAACGATAACTTCTAAAAATGCAGAACAAATGAAAAATGAATATCATTTTAGCCCTGCACAAATAAAACAATATAACGAGTTATCTAGTAGTGAATATAATTCGCTCTGGGGTGGAGTCCTTTATGGCTTAAATAATACTGGAGATTTTATTAACTGGCGACAAGAAGGACAAGAGTGGTCTAATATAAGAATAGGAAACACGAATAGTACAATAGGAAATATAGGTTGTTTAGTAACTTCAATAGCAATACTTATAGAAAAGTCTGGAGCAAATACAACTATCGTTCCATTTAATCCAGGTACTTTTGTCGAAGCCCTAAACAATAATGGTGGCTTTGATGAAAAGGGAAATTTATATTATGCACCTATAAATAAAGTTGTTCCAAATTTTAGGTATGTTGGAAATGTGAATTTAAGAGGTAAAACTAGAGCCGAAAAACTAGAATCAATAAAGCAATACCTTAATTTAGGTTTTCACTTAACTATTGAAGTAAAAGGAGCAACACCCGGAAATCAACATTGGGTAGCAATACTTGGTGTTGATGGTAATAATGTAAATATCGTTGATCCTGCAAGTGATAAAACTGACTTGTGGAGTGCTTATGAATGGAATAAGTCATCACAATTCAATTATTTTAAGGCAGAATAATGATACTAGCATTGATAAGATTAAGTATAGGAATAATATTCTTATATTTTAAAATTAAAAAGGTTATTTCTAAAATAGGGAAATAGCCTTTAATACATAATTTTATATTAAAAATAATAGTGATATAGATAGAATGTTTATTAAGTGATATATAGAATTTTTCTAATCAAGCAGATGGTTTGGAGCAAGTGAGTTTAGAAAAATTATTTGATAGATACTATACAAAGTGCAAAAAAATCAAATGGAATTGGTTTATCTATTGCGAAACAATTGGCAGATTTAAGTGGGGGGTACAATAGAAGCAAAATATAAGAATAATATTTTAATAATCAAAATTGAATTTCCTATATAGAATAAAGTTTATCAGAAATGATAGACTTTTTTTAATGTTTATTGACATAGAACACAAAATGTAATATAATGTACTTATCAAGCAAGTACATTAAGGAGGGAAAAATGGAGATTATCATTAGTAACAGTACAAGCAAACCTATATATGAACAGATTACAAGCCAAATTAAACAAATGATAATGTCTGGAGAATTAAAATCTGGAGAATCAATACCATCTATGCGATCGTTAGCAAAGTCTTTACATATAAGTGTTATAACGGTGCAAAAAGCCTATGAAGATTTGCAAAAAGATGGTTTTATAGAAACGACAGTAGGTAGAGGTAGTTTTGTTCGTGCTGATAATAAAGAGTATATTCAAGAAGAAAAACAAAGAGAAATAGAATCTTGTTTACAAAAAGCAATAGAATTAAGCAAAGAGAATGGTATTTCTTTAAGTAAACTTATTGAACTCTTAAATATATTTTATGAGGAGGAAAAATAATATGTCAAACTATGCTTTAAAACTAACAAACATAACAAAAAAATATGATGATTTTATTTTGGATAATGTTTCATTTAATGTTCCAAAGGGAAATATTGTTGGACTAATAGGAGAAAATGGTGCAGGAAAAAGTACAACCCTTAATTCAATCCTTGATATAATCGAAAGAGATTCTGGAAATGTATTTATTCTTGATAGTGAAAAGAATAAAATAAGTAATGCTACAAGAGAAAAAATCGGAGTTGTTTTTGATGGTAATAACTTTCCAGAAGATTTAACACCACAAAAATTAAATAATGTATTAAAAGCAATTTATAGTAATTGGGAAGAACAGAAATTTTATGAATTATTAGAAAAGTTTTCTTTACCAAAAAATAAAAAGATTAAAAAGTTTTCTAAAGGAATGAAAATGAAATTATCAATAAGTGTTGCATTATCGCACAAAGCACAATTACTAATATTAGATGAAGCAACAAGTGGGCTTGATCCTGTTGTTAGAGATGATATTTTAGATATACTATTAGACTTTGTTCAAGAAGAAAATAATTCAATTTTAATGTCTAGCCATATTACAAGTGATTTAGAAAAAATTGCAGATTACATTATTTTTATTCATAAAGGTAAAGTGATTTTTGAAGAAAAAAAAGACAATCTTATATATAATTATGGAATTATGAAATGTAAATTAAAAGCATTTAATGATATTGAGAAAAAAGAACTAATTAGATACAGAAACATGGATTATCGTTATGAAATATTGATAAAAAACAAAAAAGAACTAGAGAAAAAATATCCAAATGTCATTATGGATAACATAAAAATAGAAGATATAATGTTAATGTATGTAAAGGGGTGTGAGTAATATGAAAGGTTTACTTTTAAAAGATTTTTATACGACAAAAGCAAATATTTTAGTAGCACTTCTTTCGTGTGTAGTAATGGCTATTGGACTATCTATTGTAATATCTCCATCAGTAGTTATTATACTTGTTGCAATACCACTTAGTATGACTGTATCAAGTACAATCATATCTGATAAGAAAAATAAATGGACACAATTTGCTATAACTTTGCCAGTAACAAAAAAACAAATAATATCAAGTAAATATATCGCTTATTTATTTTGGACAGTATTAGGAATGCTAGTAGGTAGTTTAGTTTGTTATATTATACTCAAAGTAACAAATATTACAGATGAATATATAAATATGTTTATGGGCTTTAGCATTATTATATCGTTATTAAGTGGAAGTTTTATTATACCTTGTAATTTCATACTGCCTGAAGAAAATTCACTGATAGGAACAATACTTGCTTATTCTATGACTTCTGGAATGTTAGCATTATTTATATATTTAATCAAAAAAGTAATAGGTGTGTCTAATATGAATTTAACATTACTTATTATTTGTAGCATTAGTGTTATAGTTTATTTAATATCTTGGTATATATCACAAAAGAAAATTAAAAACTTTAATTAAAATAAAAATCAAGGAGAGATTATTTTATAATTTCTCTTTTTAATATTGACAACTGTGTATAATCTGTATATAATGTATATATACGAGTGAGGTGAGTTATGGAAATAATAATCAGTAATTCAAGTGGTGTTCCTATATATGAGCAAATTAGAGAACAAATAAAGGCAAAAATAGTATCTAATGAACTTAAATCTGGAGAATTATTGCCATCCATAAGAACACTTGCAAAAGATTTAAGATGTAGTGTAATAACAACAAAAAATGCTTATGAGGAATTAGTGCGTGATGGGTATGTTGTAACGATTCCTTCTAAAGGGTTTTATGTAGCAAAAGTAAATCTTGATGTTGCAAGAGAAGAACAATTAAATAAAATTGAAAGTTTGCTAGATACAGTAGTAACACTTGCAAAAACAAATAATATCGAAAAAAAGACTATAACAGAAATATTAGATATTTTATATGAGGAGGAGAAATAAATGGAAAACATTTTAGAAGTAAAAAAATTATCTAAAAAATATACTGGATTTGAATTAAAGAATATTAGTTTTGAATTGCCGAAAGGTATGATTATGGGATTTATTGGAGAAAATGGTGCAGGAAAAACGACAACTATTAAATCTATTTTAAATATAATTGGAAATTATAAAGGAGAAGTAAAGATATTTGGGCTTGATAATAAAAAGGATGAAAGAGAAATAAAAGAAGATATAGGTGTAGTTTTAGACGATATGTTCTTTCCAGAAATACTTTTGCCAAAAGATATAAATACTATTATGAAAGATGTATATAAAAATTGGGATTCTGATTTATATTTTAAATATTTGAGGGATTTTAATTTACCGAAAGATAAGCAAATAAAAACTTATTCAAAAGGAATGCGAAAAAAGTTAGAAATAGCAACAGCACTTTCACATCATCCGAAACTTTTAATTCTTGATGAGCCAACAAGTGGATTAGATCCGATTGCAAGAAATGAAGTAATAGACATTTTTCAAGATTTTATTCAAAATGAAGAATGTGGAGTGTTATTATCAAGTCATATTACAAGTGATTTAGAACATATTGCAGATTATATAACTTTTATCAATGATGGAGAAATCATACTATCAAAAACGAAAGATGAACTAATAGAACAATATGGAATTGTAAAATGCACCGAATCTGAATTTAAAAAAGTAGATAAGCAAGATTATATTAAGTATAAGAAAACAAAATATGAATGCGAGTTATTAGTTGAAAATAAAAATGAATTTAAGAAAAAATATAATATAAATACCATAGATAAAATATCATTAGAAGATTTAATGG
>CATNCE010000028.1 GCA_950097225.1 uncultured Bacilli bacterium | reverse complement strand
GTATTTTTGTTATGGAGAAGATGATTAAAGTCATTAATGACAATTTAAGAAGTGTTGTTAACGGAATTAAAGAGCATAAAGTAGACTTGGAAAGCAATTTAGAAGATTTAAAAAGTGAAATGTCTTTAAAAGTTAAAGAAGCTAATACCTATAAAACAGAAGTTGAAAGTGCTAGGTCAATTGTATCTTCTCTTGAAGGAGAAATATCGGAGTTAGAACAAGATTTGGCAGATTTAAATGCTAAATTTGGTGCTAAAAACTTTAAGGAAATCTTATCAGCAGGTAATAAAGAAATAAATGCTAAGATAATTGAAAAACGCTCTTTAATTGGTGAACAGAGTCAGATCATGTTGGATTTAACAGAGAAGGCTCGTAATTTAAAAGATGTTTTGATTGACTTGCGTCAAAAGAAAAGCGTTGTCGAGGAAAACTTAGATAAAGCACTTATATTAGAGGGATATTTTGAAACGAGAATTAATGAGATAATTCGTTTTTCGGAGGAAAGTCCTTCAGAACTTGCTAATTATCGTGAAGAAATTCCGCAAGATGAATTAATATCTCAAGTCGATGTTGATGTTGATAGTATTATTGATGGTTCAATATTTGAAGAAATTGATGAATTATCAACTAGCGAAGTAGATGATAGTATATTACAAAGTGTACTTGCTAATCCAAATGATATTACTATTTATGAAGAAGAGAATGATGAAGAGAGTTCAGGTGATGCTGAAGCTCAAGAAGTTAGTGCTACTATTCAACTTGAAAATATGATAAGTGAGGCAAAGTCGTTTGTAGAATCTAAACAAAAAATAGATGTTACTGATGACTTGGAAGCAGAGAAAAAATTAGAAGAAGAAATATTAACTGGTAATTTACAAGAAGAGACATTATCTGAAACGCCACTTAATGATTCTGATGATTTAGAAGAGAATGATGAACGTGATGCTGAGCAGGGTGAAGAACAATATATTGATATATATGTAGATGAAAAAAGTGATAAAGAGAGTATTACTGATTATGCTAAGTATGATTCATCGTTTACTATTAACGATATTGTTGAAGATCCATTTATTGATATTAAAGGTTTAGAAGCAGAGCTTAGTCTTAATGATGATGAGGGTGAAGATAGTGAAAGTGACGCTATTGAACTTGAAATAGATGGAGATGACTTGGAACCAATTAATATTGATGATGAACTTAAAGAGATTAAGATAGATGAAGATATTAATGGCGTAAAGAAGGAAATAGAGAATATTTCTTCAAATGAATCTTTGGAAGATGCCATGAAGGAATTAGGCTTAGAAGTTACAATGTTTGATAAAACAGATTTAATTCTATTAGAAGCATCATTTGATAAAGCTAATATGGCTTCTTATATTGAGGTTTTAAAGAAACATCATATTCCAGTTGATAATATTTATAAAAATGCACGTGCTTTAGCTAATGTTAAGGCTGATGATATGGATAATTTACTTGGTTTACTTGAACAAACTGATGCAACTACTCATGATATAATTTTAGCTTATAAGTATTTGGATCGCGTTAATATAAGCAAACTTGAGCAAGTTGTTATGAGTGGTGTTGAGTTAAGTTTAACTGAATGTTTGGCTGAGACAATGCCGTATGACGGAAGTGATGAAATTTCATCAGTATTAGGTTTATCTAGAAAAGCTGCTGATGTGTTAAAGAAAACAGCAACTGAAGATGAATATCGTATTATGAATGTTTTACCAGAGTTGGTATTAGAAAATTATCGTGAGATAAGAGGACTTGGTATTAATAATCTTGAAGAATGTATAAGTAAATATCCGCATCGCTTTACTCTAACTCCAAGCAAGTTCCATGAAATAATGGATAAATATGATACAGAAGATTTAATTAGATGTATTAATAAAAATGCTGCGGTAATTGATAAATTATAATGATAAAAAGTTCTAAGAAATTGCATTAGTCAAGAAAAAGTAGACAATTAATTAAAATAAGAGGGGATTAATTAAACTTAATCCTTTTTATTATAGAATAATTGTTTAAATTGTATGGGAGTTAGATAATTTAAAACCGCTTGAGGTCTTTCATAATTGAAATAGTAAATATAATCTTCTATTTGTCTAAATATATTATTACAGGAATTGATTTTAAAGTCTAAAAATAATTCTTCTTTAATCCAACCATTAATTGCTTCAATGGCACCGTTTTCAGTAGGAGTGCCTGGTTTAGACATAGAATGTATGATATTATAAGAAGGAAGAGATTTATTGAATTTCTTTGAAGAATATACAGAACCCTGATCCGAGTGGAAAATCATTTCAAGGTCTTTGTAATTTTCTTCTTTTTTTGAAATAAGGTGTGACAAACCAATGTGATAAGAGTTTGGATCGCCTTTTTTATTTGATAAAGAATAGGCGATAAGTTCATTATTAAATAAATCCATAAAAAGAGTTAATTCATAATAATGGGAATTGGCCCAAAAAGCAGTCATATCGGAAACAACAAGTTGAAAAGGTCGTAAAGGGTTAAGTTCAGCTAAAATATAATTAGGGAAGTTTTTAAGTTCGCGATTAGCTTTTTTACCATATCTTTTAACATGTTTAGAAACAGATTTAATGCCTAAATATTTGCAAATTTTATGAGCAAAATTATCAGAATAAACGATACTTAAATCAAGTTTGATTTTAGCATTCAACCAACGATAATCATGAGAAGGGAACTTTTTATGATATTCTTCAAATAGTTTACAAGCATCAATTCTGTTTAATTCTCTTAAAGAAGGGTTACATCTTCTAGAAAGCCATTTATAAAAACCAGAGCGATTAATGCTCATTTCATTACATAGAGATAAAATAGAATATTTATAAGATAATTCTAAAATTACTCCGTATTCTTTTTGGAGAAAGTAACGAATACCTTGTTTTCCATACCACCTTCTTTCACAAGATAACCTTTTTTTAAGCGAGCAATCTCAATATCTTTCTTCATTAGTTCTTTTTTAAGTTCGTCATTAGATAAATCATCGTAAGAAGAATCAATAGGGGAATTAATTAATTTAAAATCGTTAACATTTTCAAATTTAGGATCAAAGCAATGGTTATCTTTGCTAAAAGCAGTAATCCATTTTTCTAAAGTTTTAAGAGGAATGTTGTATTCTTGGGCAGACTTAATAGTAGAAGCACCATTAAGACAAATATCAGTACATAATTTCTTTTTTAATTCAGTAGTATAATGCATATTCATAAAACCACATCCTTTCAAATGAATGTCTATATTATATAAAAATTGTATATAAAATAAATTCTATTGTCTATATAATACCCTTCATTGTCTACTTTTAGTTTACCATTACAAATTAGAGCTTTTTTTGTGTTTTTCGACAATAAGTCTTGATTTTTCGGGGGGGGGTATGATTAAATTATAATAGGATATTCTAGATACTTGTGAACAAGGGGAATATGCTCGTATATTTGTAAGGTTAAGGTGTAGTTTTATGAAGAGAAAAAGTTTGTTAATCGTGATAATCTGTTTGGCGATTGGTTTTGCCGCAGTAACAACGAGTGTGTTTATAAATGGAAGTGCTAGAATAGCTATTTTGGATAATGATTTTGACGTTTATTTTTCAAGTGCTATTTTAAATGATAAGGATGAGAGTAATAAGATAATCGTGGCTAAAGGAACAAAGATTAGCTTTAGTGCTCAAGAGTTATCTAGTTTGGATGATAAGGTTGAATTAAAATATCAGGTTACAAATAATTCGAAGAACTATGGAGCTAGGGTAAGTGTAATGTGTGAGCCAGTAGGTTATAATGATTATTTGGATTTTTCTTATACTTTTGATTCAGAAATTATTCCGCCTAAGACAACAGGAAGTGGGATAATAAGAGCAAGTTTAAAGAAGATAATCATTGAAGAAGCTGATGTAGAAGTTGATTGCAAATTAGTTGTTAACCAAGCAGAATCAGAAGTGTTGGGAACTAATAATGTACCAAGTAATAATGCCCCTGATACTGTTTCTTTTAGTACAACTTTAAAGGATAAGGATGGAAATCCTATTAAAAATGCGGCTGTTATTATTAAGGGAACAGAAACTATAGTAACGACAACAGATGAATATGGAAATATATATGTAAATAATTTAGATGGAAAAGAATATGAGATAATAATAATTCCACAAGATAAGTTAGAAGATGCTGTAAATAAGTTAACACCAGATGAGATAAATGATGTATCTTCTGTTAAAGGAACAATTAATGAAAGTGATACATCAGTAAAGCTAGACAACAATAATAAGGTACAAGATATTGAAAATTCTAATAATACTTTAAGTGGTACACTAGTTGATAATAGTAATAATCCGTCATCTAATGTTATAGTAGTTGTAATGGATAGTGAAGGTAAACAACACATTGTAACTACTGATGATTCTGGCCATTTCATCGTTCCAAATGTACCAGAAGGTAGTTATGAGGTAAGTATCATAAAACCAGAGGATATAGGTAATGTAGTTGACAAACTTGATGAGTCAGACGTGAATGAATTATCAAATGACAAGGGTGTTATAAAGCCTAGTGTTGATAGTGATAAATTGACTAGTGGTAACACTATTGAAAACGTTAATAATAAAAATGAAACAGTAAGTGCTACATTAAAAGATAATGAAGGTAATCCTAGTTCTAATCAAACTATCGTGATAGTGGATGAAGTTGGAAATAAACATGTTACTACTACTGATGATAATGGTAATTTTAAGGTTCCTAATTTAGAGGGAAATAAGCATGAGATAATTATTGTCGATAAAAATAAAGTTGAAGATGCTGTAAATAATTTAACTAATAGTGAATTAGATGAAGTGTCTGATAGTAAAGGAACTATTGATAGTAATACTACAGATGTTACTTTAACAGATAATAATAAGTTGCAGAATATAGAAAATTCTAATAATAGTTTAAGTGGAACATTGACTAATGATGATAATCAACCTATTAAAGATAGTGTAGTTGTTATTGTAGATAGTAGTGGCAATAAACACACAGCAACTACTGATGAATCAGGACATTTTGTTATTCCAGATGTTCCTAAGGGGAGTTATGATGTTATAGTTGTTACACCTGATGATGTTGGTTCAGTCGTAGATAAGTTAAATAAGGATGAAATAAAAGATGTTGCTAGCGGTGTTGGTAGCATTGATACTAATAAAGATACACAGATTATTGTAGGAGACAATAAGGTTGATAGTATTGAGCCAAATCGGGATGTGGTAAATGGGACATTAAAAGATAAAGATGGAAATCCTATTCCAGATAAAACTATCGTTATAGTAGATGAGGCTGGAAATAAGCATGTTACTACAACTGATAAAGATGGAAACTTCTCTGTTGATGGAGTGGATGGAAGTAAATATGAGATATACGAAGTTCCGGGGAGTGCTGAGGATTTAAAAGATAAGCCAATTGAAGATATAAAAAATGAAGCAACAGGAAGTGGTAATATTAATACAGAAATTGATATTACTTTACCAGGGGGAATAACTGCTGATAAGCCAACAATTGGGGAACCTAAAAAAGAAATCATAAAAGTAACTTTTAAAGATGGAGAAGATGTTGTTCAGGAGAAAGATATTATCCAGTATAATAAGTATGGAACTTTACCAAGTGTTGTTAAAACAGGCTATACTTTCCTAGGATGGTATGTTTCCGATGAGCTAATAACAGAGTCATCATTGGTAACTTCAAGCGTTAGTGTTACAGTTTTAGCTAAATGGGAAGCAAATAGTTATGTTGTTTCATTTAATGAAGGTGGACACGATAGTAAAAACGTTACTTATAATAATGCATATGGGGAAATGCCAACACCTAGTAAAACAGGATATACATTTGCTGGTTGGTACTTAGAGAGTGAATTTAATAATAGGGTTGAAAATGAGACTATAGTAAAAACGCCAGGAGATCATACTTTATATGCTAAGTGGCAAGCTAAAGAATATGTGGTAACTTTAAATCCTGATGGAGGTAGCGTTGATCCAACAAGTATAAATGTTTTATATAATAGTACTTATAAAAACTTACCAGTGCCAGAAAAAAGCGGTTATACGTTTAATGGTTGGTATTTAGGTGAAGAAGAAATAACCAATGATAGTGTATTAACAGAAGCTAATAATATTGCTTTAATTGCACGTTATACTCCAAAGCGTTACAATGTTACGTTTGATGCTGCAGGAGGAGAAGCATCAATGCTTACTAAACAGGTAGTCTATGATAGTAAGTATGGTAATTTGGCAATTGCTGATAAGGAAGGATATGTATTTGCTGGTTGGTATTTAAATGAAAATCTAGTAACTTCGGAGTCGATAGTTAAAATAACAAGTGATGTTACTTTGGTAGCAAGATATACTAATGGTGAATATCAAGTAAGTTTTGATACGGCTGGTGGAACGAATTTAGCTAATATGACAATTTCTTATAACGAGGCATATGGGAGTCTACCAACACCTATCAAAACAGGATATACATTTGCTGGCTGGTATTTAGAGAGTGAATTTAATAATAGGGTTGAAAATGCAACCATAGTAACAACACCAAATGATCATACTTTATATGCTAAGTGGAAGGCAAATGAATATGTGGTAACTTTAAATCCTGATGGAGGTAGCGCTGATCCAACAAGTATAAATGTTTTATATAATAGTACTTATAAAAATTTACCAGTGCCAGAAAAAAGTGGTTATACATTTAGTGGTTGGTATTTAGGAACTGTGGAGATAACTAATACAACAAGTGTGGAGATAACTAGTAATGTTACGCTTTTAGCTAAATATGTTGCTAATAAATATGTTGTAAATTTTGATGCAAATTCAGGTAATGTAAGTACAGCTAGTAAGGAAGTAACATATGCTAATTCTTATGGTGAGTTACCAACATCAACTAAAACAGGTTATACATTTACGGGCTGGTATACTGATAAAACCGGTGGAAGTAAGGTAGATAATACAACGAGTGTTAGTATAGCAGGAGAACATACTCTTTATGCTCATTGGCAAGCGAATAGTTATACTATTACATTTAATTCTAATGGTGGAAGTGCAGTTGCTAACAAAGTTGTTACGTATAATGGTGTTTATGGAGAGTTAGATACTCCAACAAAAGCGGGATATACTTTCTTGGGTTGGTATTTAAATGATAACCAAATCACTGCGACAAGTGAAGTTTTGATAACTAGTAATTCAACTTTGGAAGCAAGATGGAGCGCTAATACAGATACAACATATACGGTTAAGCATTGGCAACAGAAAATTGGTAGTGATGCAAATACGCATAATAGTGCTAACTATGATTTAATCTTAACGGAAACACCAAAGGGAACAACAGATTCTTCAGTTAGTCCTGATACAAAGACCTATACAGGATTTACATCACCTGCTAAACAAAGTACAACAGTAAAAGGCGATAATTCAGCCGAAGTAAATTATTATTATACAAGAAATCAATATACTTTAACTATTAATAAGTCAACAGGAGTTTCTAGTGTAAGTAATGCGGGAAGTTATTATTATAATCAAGATGTAACTGTTGGTTATACGATAGCATCAGGTTATACGTTTACGAGTATAACAGGAGATAAAACAAGTGCAAGTTTTAAAATGCCAGCAGGTAATGTAACAGTTTCGGTTAATGCAACAGCTAATAAATATACGATCACGTATAATGCAAACTCAGGAAGTGGGACAATGGCTAACGATACGGCAACGTATGATCAAAACTTTACTTCTAAGGCAAATGCATATACAAAAACTGGTTATACATTTAATGGTTGGAATGAAGCAGCTAATGGAAGTGGAGAAGCTTGGACTGCAGGAAGTGCTAAGAAGTGGACTAAGACTAATAATATAACTCTATATGCTCAGTGGCGAGCTAATACCTATAGTGTCTCATTTGATGCAAATGGGGGAACTGCCGCAAGTAATATAACAGTTACATATAATGGAACATATGGTAATTTGCCAACACCTACAAGGACTGGTTATACTTTTGCAGGATGGTATACAGCAGCAAGTGGAGGAACGCAAGTTACTAGTACAACTAAGGTAACAATAACAGCAAATCAAACTTTATATGCTCATTGGACGGCTAGCACATATACGATTACTTATGCTTTAAATAGCGGGACAGCTGGGACCAATAAGCCAACATCAGGAACTTATGATTCTGTGTTAACGATATCTAAGCCAACAAGAGCTGGATATGATTTTGCAGGATGGACAGTAACGACGGGGTTAAATACTAGTACGGCTAAGTATGGAACGAGCTCTACAACTGTAACAAGTGCAATAAGTTCTACGACAACTAAAGTAACGGCCGAATATTTTAAGAATTTAACAGCAACTAATGGTGGAAGTGTAACTTTAACGGCTAATTGGACTGCTAAAACTTTTAATATTTCATTTAATGCAAACGGGGGAACGTCATCAAGTGCTATAACGGTAACATATAATGGAACATATGGTAATTTGCCAACCCCTACAAGAACTGGTTATACTTTTGCAGGATGGTATACAGCATCAAGTGGAGGAACACAGGTTACTAGTACAACTAAGGTAACGATAACGGCAAATCAAACTTTATATGCTCGTTGGACGGGGTATCCATATACAATTACTTATGCGTTAAATGGGGGAACTAAAGGATCAAGCGCTCCAACTTCTGCAACATTTGGTTCGGTATTAACAATATCTAATCCAACGAAAGTGGGATATAAATTTGCTGGATGGACAGTAACATCGGGATTAAATACTAGTACTGCTAAATATGGAACAAGCTCTACTAGTGTAAATTCGGCAATAAGTTCATCAACTCTAAAAGTAACAGCTCAGTATTTTAAAAATTTAACAGCAACAAAGAGTGGAAATGTAACATTAACAGCAAATTGGGATTTTATTTTATCGGATTACATTAAATCAATTTCCAAAGGGGATATTAAAAACGTAGATTTAAATTTATTAGCTAATGCTAATACTTCAGGAGTTTATAAAGTTGATGATAATGGAACTAAATATTTTTATCGAGGTAATGTAACAAATAATAATATTATTTATGGAAATAAATGTTGGAAGATAATATATTTAGAAAATGGTGAACTTAAAATAATATATAATGGAGTGCCGAGTAGTGGAAAATGTAGTGCGACTGGAGCAAGCGCTGCAATTGGAAATTCGGTATGGAATTCGTCTTCTAATGACAATGCTTATGTTGGGTATATGTACGGAAATACTAATAGCGGTTCTCATGATAATTATAATGACTCTGCGATGAAGAAATATCTCGATAATTGGTATGAACAAAATTTAAATAATATAACTGTTAATACTCCTTCAAACATTTCGTTCTGTAATGATCGTTCTTTAACTGAGGAGGAGATTCGAACTGATAGTTCTGGAATGAGCTATCCTTATTATAATCATATGGCTCCTGGAATTCCTGGAGATGGTTCTGGAAATCAAGAGGCTCATTATGGTGTGCTTGGGAGATCATCATATTATACCATGGAGGTTGCACCAAGTTTGTCGTGTGGATTTGGAGATTTGCTTAGTGTTAAGGATGAATTTTGGCAAGATTGCGATACGGGAGGCTATTGTTTAAAATATCCAATTGGTTTGATTACTTTAGATGAGGCTATATATGCTGGTTATACTAGTGCTTATAAATTTAATAATGGACAAATAGGAATTAGTAAAGCAGCTACAGAATATCAAACGACAACTAATTATTTATATACGGGAGCAGAGTATTGGACGATGACACCTACAAGATTTTATAATAATGTAGCAATGGTAGGAACTATTAATAAAAACATTGCTGATAAATCTGTTTCGAGTAGTATTGGAGTTAGACCAGTTATTATGGTTTATGTTGACAATAAGGTGTTTTTAGGAGATGGAACAGCTGCTAATCCTTATAAATTTCAATAGATAAATTACGAGACTTTCTTGTCTATTAAATGTCAAAGTATTTGTTAATTAACATATTTTGACATTTTTTTTGATATAATGAATGTGAATACTGGGAAGGTGGTATCTTATGCGAGATAAAATTGGATTCTTTGTTTTGTTATTTTTACTTGTTTTAGTGCCGATTAGTGCTTTAGCAGATGAGATAGAGATAACTGGTTCTGATGTTGCCATAAGGACGTTGCCAGGAACTAATGGTAAAGTTTTGACTCGTCAAAGTCATGGAGCTACATATACTTTATTAAGCAGTGATAAGGCTGCCGACCAAGGTGGGTGTTCTGATGGCTGGTATAAAATAAGTTATGATGGGACAGAGGCCTATGTCTGTTCTACTTATGCTAGAGTAATTAAACAGACAATAGTTGTAGATCCGGGTGCTGTAAGTGCTTGTGAAAAAGAATTGTCATCGCTTGGTTTTCCAAAGGAATATTGGCCAGGTTTATGTAATTTAAAGATTAACCATCCCAATTGGACTTTTAATCCAGTTAACACTGGTTTAGATTTTAAGGTAGCAGTAGAAAGAGAAAGTGCCTGTGGAAAGAATACCCTACAGACTACTAATCCAGATTATATTGATACAAGCTGTACAACAAAAACCGATTCAGGTTATGTACATGCTTCTCAGAAAGCGGTTGCTTATTATTTAAATCCTCTTAATTTCTTTGATGAGAAGAACATTTTTATGTTTGAGTCGAATTATATAAATTCAGGAATTACTGATGAGGCATATATTTCTATTGTTAATAGTAAATTAATTAATTATATAAAGAATTTGCCAACATTAGCAACAGCTGTTAATAATGCTTGTCGAACTAATAATGTTAATCAGGTAATGCTCTCTTCGCGAATCGTTCAAGAGCTTGGAAATACAGGACTTGCTACAGCTGGTAATTTTAAGGGCCAGCTACTTTCTTGTATATCAGGGGCTTATACTTCGCGTTATGGAACTCTTTTAAATGGTAAATCAATGGATTACTATTATAATTTCTTTAATGTAGGAGTTTATGATGGATCTAATGGCGATGCTGCATATCGTGCTGTTGAATATGCTGCTAAACATGGTTGGGGAGGAACAGGAGATCAAACTACTGATTTGACTTTAGCTATTGGTGGAGGAGCAAATTTCTTAAAAACTAAATATATGGATAGAGGACAGTATACAGTTTATACTCAAAAATTTAATATTCATCCAGTTGATACTAGTAGTCTTTATGTTAATCAATATATGAGCAATATAAAAGGACCTAGTAGTGAGGCTAGTATTGCATATAATGCTTATAAGAAAGCTGACATTTTAAATAGTCCATTTATTTTCTATATACCAATTTTTTCTAATTTGGATGGAACGATCGATAATGAACCAAATGGTCCAACAGAAGATAATAATGATAATAACACATCAGAAGGGTTGGCACCTAGTACTATATTGGTAGATTCAGGTTATAAAATATCAGGGGTTATTTTATCTGGTATCGATGTTTTAACACCTTTAAATGATATAAATAATAAGATTAACGCCTTGGGTGGATCGATAGTTGGTGCTGATTTAAGCAAAGTGGCAGGAACGGGAATGGAGATAAAAGTTTCAAATGGAAGTGAAACAAGTAGTTATATTATTGTAATTAAGGGAGATACATCGGGAGATGGTAAAATCGATGCTCTAGATTTATTACAAATTCAGAAGAACATTTTAGGAAGCTATGCGTTCGATGATGCGCGTAAACTTGCTGCTGATACATCAGAAGATGGAAAAATTGATGCGCTAGATTTATTACAAGTTCAAAAGAATATCTTAGGTTCATTTGAAATAAAGCAATAGGAGGTATAAATGAAAAAAATATATTTGATTATCTTGGGGGTATTTTTCTTAGCTTTGCCTAGTCAAGTTTCCGCTTCTTCAGCTAATGTAAGTATTTCAGCTAATAGTACAGTTATGTTAAATAATTCAGTTACTGTTACAGTTAATATAACTAGTTCTAATAAAATGGGAAGTTGGCAAATTGATTTAGGTTATGATAAAAATTATTTGAAATTAACTAGTAGTACAGCTGAGGGAAATGGAACTTATATGGTTGCATCTGCTCCAGGTGGAACTAAAAGTAAGAAATATACATTTACTTTTAAGACGTTAAAAGCGGGAAGTACTAAACTTTCTATTAATTCGTTAGTCATATATGACTATGATGATGTAGGTAAGACTTTAAGTGCAACACCTTCTTCTAAAACGATAAATATTAAAACTAAAGAAGAGATAGAGGCTTCTTATTCAGCTAATGCATATTTAAAGAGCATTACAGTGGGGAATTATCAACTTAATCCATCATTTTCAAAAGACGTTAAAGAGTATAATGTCGAGGTAGAAAATGAAGTTGAAAATATTACAATTGGTGCTACTAAGGAAGATAGTACAGCATCAGTTACTGGTTTAGGAGAAAAAGTCTTAACAGAAGGAAATAATAAATTTGAAATAGTCGTAACTGCTCAGAAGGGCAATACTTTGACTTATGTTGTCAATGTCTTGAGAAAAGAGTTGCATCCAATTGAAGTTAGTATTTTAGATGAGAGTTATACGATAGTGCGTAAGGTTGATGCCCTAACTCAATATAGTAGTTTTAAACCAACAACTATTGATTATGAAGGAGAAGAGATTCCTGCTTTAGTTAATGAAGGTGCTAGTATTACTTTGATTGGTTTAAAAGATAGTGATGGCAATATTTTAATGTTTGTCTATGATGGGGTAGAGATTGGGGATTCATATGTGGAAATAAAACCTAATGGAGGGACTCTTTATCCACTTGAATTAAAAGCTGATGATAGATTTAAAAATTATCAAATAAAAGAAATTGTTATAAACGAAAAAAGCGTATCGGCTTATGTCCATGAAAATAGTAAAAATTATGCAATAATTTATGCTAAAAATATGGAAACAGGAGAAAATAATTATTATAGCTATTATATTAGTGATGGTTCAACACAGGTTTATAATGATGATTTAATCGTTGTTTATGAGAATAGAATAACTAATTATAAATATGTTTTATTTGGTTTAATAGGTTTTATTATATTGTTATTATTACTTATTATCGTAAGAAAACCAGGGAAGAAAAATAAAAATAAAGAAGTTATAAGTGAGTAGTTTATTTCATATAAATTAGTAGGTGATTGTATGAAATATCTTAAATTTACTTTACTTCTTTTTTTATGTGTATTCTCATTTTATATGTCGGATAGAATACTGTTGATTGTCGAAGAGGCTTCTCCTTTAATGCAAACGATTAATCAAGTTGAAGATTTCGATGAGTATGAACCAATTGATGCTAAGATTGAAGGTAATACTATTATTCCTGGTAAAAAGGGAAGAGTAATTAATAAACGTGAAACATATTTGAAGATGAATGATTTTGGAGCTTTTAATGAGACTTTTTATGTATATGATTATATAAGTCCAGGAGTTTCAATTGAGGATAATTTAGATAAAATTGAATACATAAATGGGTGTTTAGATAATAATCGATTTTTTGATATGAATTATTATTTAAAACGCAATAAGATTAAGAGTAATATATGTATAATTGGAAAATCAAATATAAAGGAATGTATGAATAATAAGTATTATTTGGTTGATCCTACTTTAAATTTATATCATAATAATGTTTTAACAATTAAGAAGAGTTTAGAGGGAGGAGTAATTATCTATGTCCATGATGACGTTTTATTAAGTGAGTTAGAAGTAATTATTAATGAGATAAATTATCGAAATATGAGTATTGTTAAATTAAGTGAGCTTATAAAAGAGTAGTTTTGTGGTTGACTTTCTTGGTGTTATGCCTTTTAATAATGGGCAAAAGGAAGTGAATTTATGAAGAGCAAGTATAAAGATTATGAGAATGCGGGCTTACCAATATTTGATTTAGCAAAAGATGGAATACAATATATTAATTATTTTAATGTCAAAGATAAGAAGGGAAAAGATAAATTAGTACCATTTTTTTATGATAGTTTAACAGAGGCTCTTGGAGATATTATCAATGAAGGATTTTATTATGCTTTTAATGTAGTAGTAATGATTCTTTTGGAAGATGGGAGTATGGTTGAAAGTTTAGAACGTAGACATGAACATGATTTTGGATTAGTTGTGCGTTCTTTGTTTTTAAATCCTGTTGGATTTAGTATAGATGATGCGGATAAGAACCTTTATAGTGAACAAGAATATCATTTTCTAATGAAATTACAGAGTTATTTGTTGATAAGTGGTAGAGAAAATTTGGGTGATGCTGATATTGCGGAGATAAATGCGGCGTCTTTAAAAGATACAGTAGCCAATACTCGTAATTATGGCATTAAGACTTTTGCTAAAGATAATATTGCTAGTTTGATTATTGATAAGAAGAAAAAGTATTTTATATCAAAGAACCAAACGTGTGATGTTAACAAGCAAGATCGTTATTTAGTGTGTGATAATAGTGGTAAATTTTTAGGATTAATCGAGGTTGTTAAGAAGAAAGTTAAGAACATTGAAGATTTAACAGAAAAAGATGTTGATTATAAATTAGAGGGGTATCGCAGTTTAAAGGGATTAAAGAAATATTTGAGTGATACTTATGAAGATAATGAGGTTGTAATAAATACTGTTAAAGTAATTAGAAAGTTTAAATAAGGGATAATTATCCCTTTTTTATTTTCTTAAAGAAAATACGTATTATTCTTAAAATTATGGTAAAATAAGAATTAGGTGGTAAGAGTGAAGAAAATAGTATTAATAGATGGCAATAATTTAATGTTTAGAAGTTATTATGCCACAGCCTATACTGGTAGTTTAATGAAGAATTCTAAGGGGCTTGTAACTAATGCTTTATATGGTTTTGTTAACATGATTAATAAGATAATTGAAGAAGAGAAGCCAGAATATATGTGTGTTGCTTTTGATGTTGGGAAGAGTTTTAGACATAGAGAGTATGCTGATTATAAAGCTGGTAGAAATGCAACTCCAGAAGAATTAAAGGTGCAAATGCCAATTGCTAGAGAAATGCTTGATAAGATGGGGATATTTAATATTAATGTTTTGGATTATGAGGCTGATGATATTATTGGAACGCTTTCTAAAAGAGCTAATTTAGATCCAGAGTGGGATGCTTTGCTCGTAACGAGTGATCATGATTATTTGCAATTAATTACCGATGTTGTCAATGTAAAACTGTTAAAGCCAAAAGGGTTTACGAAGTATACTCCTAAAGTTTTTGTAGAAGAATATGGTATAACTCCAGAAAAAATTGTCGATTTAAAGGCTTTGATGGGAGATTCTTCTGATAATATTCCTGGAGTACCTGGTGTTGGAGAAAAAACAGCTTTAAAATTATTACAAGAGCATGGAACGTTAGATAATTTATATGATGGCATTGACAAAGTAAAAGGAAAATTAAAGGATAAATTAGTTGAAAATAAGGAGTCTGCTTATTTTTCGTATAAATTAGCAACTATTTTTTGTGATGTACCAATTAATAATGAATTTGAAGATATGATATATAAAGGACCAACTTCTGAGTTAGATGATTTTTATAGGGAGTTAGAGTTTTATTCTTTAATTAATAAACATGAGAGTGTTAAAAAGATTGAAGTTTCTAATAATTCTAAAATATTAGAAGAGGTAACAGAGATTAACTTATCGAATCAGATTGCTTATTATATTGAGTGTGATAATGAAAATTATCATATGGCAAATATTTTGGGAATGGGCCTTTATGATGGAGAAAATCTTTTCTTTGTAGAAAAAGAGGATATTAGAGAAGTAATGGACTATATTCGAGATGTAGTTAAGTATACTTTTGAATTAAAGAAGAATATGTGTTTGTTAAATGACGTCGATATAAATACTATTTTTGATCTTAATTTAGCTGCTTATCTTTTAAATAAAACTACTAAAGATGATTTGGCAGTTTTAATGAATAATGATGGGTTAGAAGTTCCAATTTTTCACGATATTGTGAAAAAAGAGATGGATGTAAAAGCTATTGTTACAATGAAGGCTAAATATATTTATGATTTACATGATAAATATATTGATGATTTAAAGAGTGAAGAAATGTATGATCTTTATACAAATATTGAGCATCCTTTGATTAGGGTTTTAGCGAAGATGGAGTTAGCTGGTATTGTCTGTGATAAGGATATACTTGCGAATATGGCTTCGGAAATAAAGGTTCAAATAGATGAATTACAAAAAAAGATATATGAATTATGTGGAATGGAGTTTAATATTTCTTCTCCGAAACAATTGGCTGAGGTTTTATTTGATAAGTTAGGGTTACCACATGGAAAAAAGATAAGTACTAGTGCTGAAGTGTTAGAGAAGATAGTTGATACTCATCCTGTTATTGCATCTATTTTGGAGTACCGCAATATAACGAAACTCTATAGTACTTATTTAGAGGGACTTAATAAGTATATTTTGGAAGATGGTAAAATACATACGATTTATAAACAAACACTTACTAGGACGGGACGTTTATCATCAGTGGATCCTAATATGCAAAATATTCCAGCTAGAGATGAATTAGGACGATTAGTTAGAAAAGCCTTTTTACCAGTTAATCAGGAATTTTTATCATCCGATTATTCGCAGATTGAACTTAGAATACTTGCTCATATCTCTGAGTCACAGGAGTTAATTCAGGCTTTTGTTAATGGGGATGATATTCATACCAAAGTTGCCGCTGATATTTTTGATAAAAGACAGGATGAAGTTACTAAGGATGAACGAAGAACAGCTAAGGCAGTAATATTTGGAATTGTTTATGGAATAAGTGGTTTTGGTTTGGGTGAGAATATAGGAGTATCAGCTAGAGAAGCTAAAATGTTTATTGAAAAATATTATGAATTATATCCAGGTGTTAAAAGATATATGGATATGGTCGTTAAGGATGCTTATGATTGTGGGTATGTTAGAACTTTATTTAATCGTAAACGCAATATTGATGAGTTATTTTCTAGTAACTATATGATTCGTTCAGGGGGAGAAAGAATCGCGTTAAATACGCCTATTCAAGGCACAAGTGCTGATATTATTAAAAAAGCTATGGTAGAAATTGATAAAGCTTTTGAAGTGAATAATATAAAATCAAAGATGATTTTACAAGTGCATGATGAATTAATATTTGATGTTTTAGAAGAGGAAAAAGAGAAGGTATCAGATATTGTTTCGACGATTATGGAGTCAACGGTGAAACTTTCAACTCCGCTTAAGGTAAGTCATGATTTTGGAATAGATTTATATGAGACTAAGTAAAAGGTGATGTTAAAAACAATCACTTTTTTTGACGATATATGTGTTGTTAATAAGGCCCTTTTTATGATAAAATGATCTTAGAATAGAGGTCTTTGTATGGGGAAAAGAAAAGTAATTTTTTTATTGGTGTTATTGTTTACGATTGGATTTGCCAGTATAACGGGAACACTTATATTGACAAACACATTAAATTTAGCTTTTAATGATGATTTTAAAGTAATATTTACTGATGCAGTGTTAGACAATCATAGAAATTTATCATTAATAAGCGGCGATAAACAAAGTATAACATTTGAAACGAAAAAAATGATATCAACTGTGGAAGTATCAATGTTTGAGTATGAGGCAACAAATACGTCGAGAAATTATGATGCAGAAGTAGTAATAAGTTGTAAGTTAAATGGAACAGACGAGATAAATATCAAAGATTATTTAAGTATAGGATATGATCCTAGAAATATGATAATAGGAGCAGGAGAGAGTAAACGAGGAAATATAACGATTAAGCTTACAAAACAGGTATTAGAGGATGAAGATTTAGATTTAAAATGTATGTTAGAAGCAACACCTGTTGAACGAGAGTCATTGGGAGAAGAATATGTTAATCCAAATGATCAATCGAGGGTATTGATGACGCCAGAATTTATTGATACTTATGATACAAGAGGGGCATTTTGGAATTATAAAGAGTATATAACAAAAGTTGTCTTTGAAAACGAGTTTTCTTTTCATGAAGCTTCAACTGATATGACATTTGATGTTTCCACTTTGCAAGATGGAAGTGTAATGGCTTATTTAGTAGAAAATGGAAGTGTTGTTCTAGAAAATGAAGAAAAATTAACATATTCTTTGTATATTCAAAGCGCCAATGGCGTTATAGCTAATTGGAATAGTAGTTATTTATTTTCTGGATTCATTAGGTTAAAAAGTATAGAAGGTTTTGAATATTTTGATACCTCAAATGTCGTTGACATGAGTAATATGTTTGAAAGATGTTTTTTGTTAGAAAGTTTAGATGTCAGTAATTTTGATACAAGTAATGTAACTAATATGCAAGCTATGTTTTCTTTTGGAGGAATGTTGAGTCAAGTAAATCAGGGGAATAATCCACTTTTACGCGGAATAATTACTGATTCATTGCTTAATTCAACTATATCTAAAATAAATGGATTAGAAAATTTTGATACTTCAAAAGTTACGAATATGGCTAATATGTTTATGAATGCTGATGCGCTTATTTCAATAGATGTTGACAACTTTAATACAAGTAATGTAACTAATATGATGAATATGTTTTATGGATGCAAAACACTAGAAAATCTTAGCTTAATTAATTTTGATACAAGTAATGTTGTTGATATGTTTTCAATGTTTTCGAAGTGTTTGTTATTAAAGAATTTAGATATAAGTTCATTTGATTTTAGAGATGATGTAAAGTTAGATGGCTTTTTATATAATATGTCTTTTGTATCAAATGTTATTGTAAAGAATGAGAAGATTAAGGCGAGGATTTTAAATTTGGACTTTAGATCACGTCCTTCTGCGTGGACAGAAGAAAATGTTATTGTTAAAGCGTAAATTTGTTAGTATCTCTTGAGTTATTAATTATCCGTTGTATAATATAGGAAGGGTGATTAGTATGCCAGAGATAGCTGAGGTAAGAACTGTTGCAAAAACGTTAAATAAGAGGATTGTTGGAAGAAAAATTATAGGTTTAGATATGCCATATAGTAAGATTATTGATGGGGATATCGATGAATTTAAAAGACAGGTAATTGATAAAGAATTTACATCAATTGATAATTATGGGAAATGGCTTTTTTTGATACTTGGGGATGTTACGATTCTTTCTCATTTGCGAATGGAAGGGAAGTATTTTATTAAGCCTAGTGATGATGCATTAACCAAACACGAACATATTATCTTTCATTTAGATGATGGAAGTGATTTGCGTTATCATGATACGAGGAAGTTTGGACGTATGCGTTTATGCAACACAGAGGAAATATATAGAACAGAAGAGATATCTAAATTGGGAATCGAGCCTGATCATAAAAGTTTAAATAAAGAATATGTTTATGAAAATATAAAGAATAAAAATATTCCTATTAAGACTTTGCTATTGGATCAGACGATTATTAATGGACTTGGGAACATTTATGTGGACGAGGTTTTGTTTGCGTCTAATGTTCATCCAGAAACTTTAGGGAAAATGCTTACTATTGAAGATGCTGATAATATAGTTAAATCTGCTAAAAGAATTATAACGAAAGCAACGGAGTTGGGAGGAACAACTATTAGAAGTTATACTTCTTCTTTGGGTGTCTATGGTAATTATCAAAATGAATTAATGGTTCATACTAAGGATAAAGAGAGTTGCAAGATATGTGGTTCAGTCATTGAAAAGACTCGAGTAGGAGGACGTGGGACGTATTTTTGTCCTAAATGTCAGGTTAAGAAATAGGGTATGAAAGTATCCTTTTTTAGTGGAGAAATATTACACTAAATTAATTGTATTTGAAATGCTCTCGTGTTAAACTAGATATAGAATAGGGACGATTAATTATGAAGAAGAAAAATGTAAGTATATTGATAATCGTGTTAGTTTTAACAATAGGATTTGCAGGAATAGCAACTAACTTGGTGATAAATGCTAGTTTAAAAGTTGGATATAATAATACATTCTTAGATGATGTTG
>CATNCE010000027.1 GCA_950097225.1 uncultured Bacilli bacterium | reverse complement strand
ATTCAACACTAACTTCCGCTCAAAGTGCAGGAATAACACCTGTGCCAATGCCAGGGCCAGTTCAAAGTGAGGGAATAACACCTGCGCCAATACTGGAGTCAGTTCAAAGTAAAGGAATAACACCTGAGCCAATGCCAGGGCCAGTTCAAAGTGAAGGAATAACACCTGCGTCAATGCCAGGGCCAGTTCAAAGTGAAGGAATAACACCTGCGCCAATGCCAGCATCAGTTCAAAGCGTTCCTGAAATTCAAACAAGCTCAGGGGAACTAAATATTATAAAATCACCAAATAGTATAATGTCTCAAAAATTAATAAGCGACGAAGATGCTCTTAAAGCTATCAATATTATCCAGGAGTATATTGAACAAGAAGAAAAAAATCATGAATAGAAGAAAGGAAGATTAACATGAATAACACAATAACAGAATTATCAACTAAGCAAAAATTTGACGATGCAAAGAAAATATTAGATGAATTAAGAAAATATATTCAAAGTAAAGGAAATACTAATATAGCTTCCAATCCTCAGTCAAATTACGATGTTAATCAAGGAATAGCTTTGGCAGACCAACCAGAGTTAGTAAAAGATCATTTAACAGAGGAAAGTGCTTTATTATCAGAAACAAAGCCAAAGGATGAATTTGCCAATCAAGAAACCATTTCAGCTGAAAATATTCCATTTATGCCTCAATCTTCTGAATATAATGAGGAAAACGCCAATATTATTCAGCCAGAAATGTCAATAAATCAGCCAATAAACTCGAATGCTACAATACAAATACAGGGCGCTGAATTAATAAACAATGCTGAAATAACTAGCGCTGGAATGATTGACGCTTCCCCTTCATCCCTTATGAACACAGAAAATAACCAATCGCTACCAGACCTCACTCAAAATGAAGTTGCTTTTTCTCAACCAGATATTAATACAAATGCGGGAGAATTAAGTCAAATTCCAAAATACCAAACTGAACAAGGAAATATTTCATCGGCTAGCTTGGGGGTTGAAAATGTTCCAACAATATCAATTTCTGATATGGGACAAATGCAAAATCAACCGCAACAGACAAATATAAATGAGCAATTACCACCTATAAGTTCTGAACCTGTAGTTATGCCAGCAGGGACAACGCCTGAGATGGCAAATGACTCAGCGATCGTAGTCGGCCCCGATGCTTTCGGATTAAATAAATAAAAATGAGTTAAGACTATTTTTGAATTAAAAAAATTCAATATAGAAAACTCTTTTTTTGTGTTAAAAAACATAAGAAGCAATATAATGTAATATGGAAAACATAATCAGATACTACTACAATTTAAATATAACTAACTATCAAGAGCGAAAAGATGCAATCATTATAGAAGCAAATGAGATGCTATACATTGCTAGATATATTAAGGATTCGGAAAATTTTAATCGCATATTAGGATTAATCTATAATATCCCAAATGAATTTTATAAGCCCGTTATTACTAAGGATAGTAAGTATTACTTTGAGTACAATGGCAAATCATATACATTATTTGAAGTAAAAGCTCCAAGCTTTTTAAGGAGTAATGAGTTTGTATTTTTAGCATCGGGAGATCAACCACGTGATTATACAGAAGTTTGGAGTAATAATATTGAATATTATATTAAACAATTAATAACCATGGAGACAAGAGATTGGGAAAAAATAGATTATCTGAATTATTACATAGGAATGGCCGAAAATGCGATAGCATTAAACGAACGAGCAAAAAAAATGAATGGAAATGCAAGAGTAGTAGTAAGTCATTATCGTATTAGATATCCTAATTATGATTTGACTTACAATGATCCAACAGAATTAACAATTGATTACATACCGCGAGATTTAGCTGAGTATGTAAAATCTAAATTTTTTGAACAGCAAATAACTATTGAAGAAACTTTAGAACTCATATATAAATATGAACTTAATGATAAGGAATTATTATACTTTTTTTCACGATTGCTATATCCAAATTACTATTTTGACTTAATAAATGCAGAAAAGAGCGAATGTCTGGAAAAATATTTGCGAAAACGAAAAGAATATGAATTGTTTTTAAGAGAGATGATGGCTATTTCACAAAAAAACCAAACTATAAATATAGCTTGGTTGAGTAGATAACTATAATTCCACATTTATAATTCCTTTACATTCTGGAGCAATTTCTTTAATAGCTTCATATAAGTTATCCTGAATTGTGAAATCTTGGAAAGCACATTCAGCACATACACCCAATAGTTTTACATAAACATATTGTTCTTCGTATTTAATAAATTCTATGTCTCCACCATCACTATTTAGGTATGGACGCAATTGCTCTATTAATTCGATTATAGATGTAGCCTCGGTAGCTTTTGTTGCCTTTTTGCTAACATTACTATCAGATATATTTTTCATGATATCACCTAAACAAAATTATAGCATTAATATTAAATCCATGTTAATAAATTTTATATGAAATATAAAAAAAGTTGAAATCTAGTAGATAATTAGGTCGTGAATAGCAATGATTTATAATAACTACCAGTTACACTATACAATAGTGTGTATTTTTGATATAATTATGACGAGGTGCAATTATGGAAGACTTTAAAGTCGGAAGTGTTGTGAAAGGAGAAGTAACGGGGGTTGAATCCTACGGAATCTTCGTAAAATTAGAATATAATTATAGCGGATTAATTCATATTTCGGAAATTACTGAGAGATTTGTCAAAGATATAAACAATTATGCGCGATTAGGAGAAGTCATTTACGTAGAAATAAAAGAAATAGACGAAGAGACAAAAAAGTGCATATTATCAGTAAAGGATTTGAATTATCGCATTGATGAGAATCGCAAAGTAAAGGAATCTGTTCGAGGATTCAGTCCTTTAAAGCAACGCTTGCCAAAATGGATTGAAGATAAGTATAGTAGTATGCATCAAAATGAAGAAAAACACAACGAAATATAAAAAACGTCAAAAAATATTGACATATTAAAATCTACTATGTTATAATCAATTTGTTCCTTGAAGGAATACGGAGAAATACCCAAGTCCGGCTGAAGGGACTGGTCTTGAAAACCAGGAGGTCGGGTAACCGGCGCGGGGGTTCGAATCCCTCTTTCTCCGCCATTTAAATTAGTTATCGCGGGATAGAGCAGTTAGGTAGCTCGTCGGGCTCATAACCCGAAGGTCGCAGGTTCAAATCCTTCTCCCGCAACCATTGTATGGTCCGTTAGTCTAGAGGCCTATGACGTCTGCCTGTCACGCAGAAGACCACGGGTTCGAATCCCGTACGGACCGCCATTTTACCCGGCTCCATAGCTCAGTCGGTAGAGCAGAGGACTGAAAATCCTTGTGTCACTGGTTCAATTCCCGTTGGAGCCACCATATTGTTTACTACGCATGTGGTTTTTTTATTAGAATAATAGATATTTTAATAAAAAAGTATTGATTTAGAAGTAAATATAGGTTATATTAGAGTAGTCTTAAGAAAAGAAGACGTGTACTTGGTGCCCGCCCGAGTGGCGGAATAGGTAGACGCACAGGACTTAAAATCCTGCGGGTGTTAAAGCCCGTGCCGGTTCAAGTCCGGCCTCGGGCACCATTTTTAAGAGACCAAAACACTTGTGTTTTGGGCGATTAGCTCAGTTGGTTAGAGCACCTGCCTTACAAGCAGGGGGTCGTAGGTTCGAGTCCTACATCGCCCACCATTTTTCATGCCGACATAGCGTAATTGGTAGCGCAACTGACTTGTAATCAGTAGGTTGGGGGTTCGATTCCCTCTGTCGGCACCACTTAAAAATGGAGAGTTAGCGAAGTGGTCAAACGCGGCAGACTGTAAATCTGTTCCTTCGGGTTCCATGGTTCAAATCCATGACTCTCCACCACTTATGTTATATTGCCTCATAGCCAAGTGGTAAGGCATCAGACTTTGACTCTGACATTCCGATGGTTCGAATCCATCTGAGGCAACCAAATTTATTTGTTTAATTAATGTTCCGTTAGCTCAGCCGGTAGAGCATCTGACTTTTAATCAGAGGGTCTGGGATTCGAATTCCCAACGGGACACCATCTATATCATATAAACAACGTAATACGTTGTTTTTTTAGTTGATACTCTCAAAATTGCTTTGAATCATTTAACTAGTGCTACGCTATTTTTTATTTTGTTTAATGGTAAAAATAAGGTTTACAACTATACATTTAGGTGAAAAAAACGAGGAAAACACCTCGCATCTATCACAATAGAAATTTACACAAATAATTCTTTTTTATATTTTAAATTTTTGTCAGTGATAACTATTCCAAATGAATCATCAAATTCAAAAATATCCTCAAACTTATTTATCATAGTACCATTTGACGCTATACGTTTTTTTACTATCTCAAATTCTTGTTTTCTACCATTTGTAAAAGATATTATTATGCTAACAACATCTTTTCTCTTTAAAAGTCTAGTATATATATTTTCTGAAATTTCGTTTAATTCATTATATATTCGTATCATAAAAAAATTAGCAACAAGAGCTTCCGATCCTTTTTTTGAAAGATAATTTATTTCATCACCATTTTCATTTAAATTAGCTATAAAAAAGTGATCAAAGTAGTCAGATGAGACAGAAATCATTTCGTTGTTGTTGGTTTTAAAATCTATGTTGTATATACACCCTCTGCTCATTTTATCACCTATATAAATTATAACACAAAACTTCTGAAAAGTTGAACAAAAAACAACTTTTTTCAAAATTAGGATACAATATTTTTTACGAATCAAAAGAAAAAGAATTTTCTTGTCCTTTTTTGACAAAGTTTTCAACTTAAATATGTTTTAGTATATAACTAAAAAAAGAAAGAGAAAGAAAATATGGATGAAAATACAAAAGAATTAATAAAAAAATTTATATACATCAAAAGCAAAGAATATATAGAATCCAAGGGAGTAGGAGCTTCCGCTGCGGGAAGAACTTTTGAAGAACTTTTGGGTAAAAAAGCCGACAACATATCGATGCCTGATTATCACGATATAGAGATTAAAACGAAATTGGACTTTTGCAAAGGAAACATAACATTGTTTAACTGTACTCCATTAGGTGAAAACGAAAATGAGATAAAGAGGTTAAAAGAAAAATATGGGTACAAAGATAAATATATTCCATCAGAAAAAAATCTTCAAATATCGGTATATAATGCCAGATTAAAAGCTGTTAACTCTGGAGTTTTGTTCACTTTAAAAATCGATCATACGGATGGTAAAGTTTATTTAGTTGTATTAAACAGAAGTCTTGAAGTAATTGAAAAATCAGTGTATTGGACATTTGATATGTTAAAAACGAGGTTATATAATAAGCTAAAGAAATTGGCGTTGATAAGGGTTAAGAGACGTGTAATAAATGGAAAAATGCATTACTATTATTATCGCTTAGAACTATATACACTTAAAGATTTTGAAACGTTCATAGAACTATTAGAAAAAAATATTATTTTTGTAACGTTTCATATTGGAATATTCCGTAGTGGAAAAAGAAAGGGGACAACTCACGATCGTGGAACAGCATATGAAATCTTAGAAAAGGATATAAATCAACTATATAATAAAAAATATTATAGTTAAAAAATAAGGGATTTTAAAAAGCACACTTATAATTGTATAATGTGCCCAAAAAACAAATTACCTATACTGATATGTAAATTAAGTCTTTATAATATTGTTTTTTTTGTTACGTAAATTTATTTCTTAAAGATATTAAAATAAAAAAAATAAGGGGGGAAGCCCTTAAAATATGAAAAAAAGAACCATACCGATTCTTTTTAAATACTTACTGGTCGAGAAGACAGGATTCGAACCTGCGACCCCCTGGTCCCAAACCAGGTGCACTACCAAGCTGTGCTACTTCTCGATTTAATATGGTGCGCCCAAAGGGAGTCGAACCCCTAACCTTTAGATCCGTAGTCTAACGCTCTATCCAATTGAGCTATGAGCGCATTTCACATAAAATGCACATTTCAAATTACTTATTCATTATATCATAAATTCAATAAAATGCAACACATTTCAATAAGATGTATACTAAAATGTATGTGCTAAACTTAATAAATATGCAAAAAAGGCCACTTTAATAGCCTTTCTACATCTTAATTCCGCATCCAGGACAAAAGCCATTGGCGCCAACTAAACTCGATCCACATCTAGGGCAAGTCAAATCGTCATTTTTTGATTCGACAGAAACTATGTTTTCAATTCTTTTTTCGCCCCCGAAAGCTATAGCTTCCTGTGAAGCACTCTGTTCCTGATACTCCTTAATATCGGCTTGTATACTTTTATCCACTGAAGATTCCTTTTTTATGTTGTCTTCAAATTTGTCTACATTTTCAAGGGAAAGATTATCGATTTCTACCTCGTCATCTAATTCATAGAATACATCATTGGATACGTTGTTGTCGATATGAACATCATCTTGTTCGACAATCTCCTTAACATCATCATAAACGAATTCATCAAACATAATAGAACTTTCGACAGAATCGATAATAATGTCCGAAATATTTTGTTCATTAGAAAAACTCGTTTTTGGGATGGCATCATTAATTTCGTAATTATTGTTGCTTTCAAGACTTTTCTCTAATTTTTCCAAATCACCAGAATTTCGCAAATACAAATTGGAATAGACGTTATCAATATTTTTCTTATCCGAAAATGCTATATAAGGTAAAAAAACAAATGGAAATAAAATTGCTAAAATAGATTGCCATTTTTTTAATCGATATTTTCTTGTTATAACAAAACTAGAACAATAGAGAGTTACAACATTTACAAGAGGAACAAAGATCGTCCAAAACGGAAGTTTGCATATTTGAAAATATTTATAAATGTTTAGAAAAGGGATAAGGCTATAGTAAGAAGGAATCCCTTCTTTTTCAAAAATCTTCCAAAGAGATACGATGCTAACTATACTGCAAAAAATAGTATAAAAAAATAAAAAAACACAAGCGCCATACAATATTTCCATAGTACACTCCATATATCATAAATAAATTATATAAAAAGAGAATAGATAAATCAATAAATTATTGTTTAGTATATAATTTGATGATATAATGAAAGCAAAATAGAGGGTGCTTATTGTGATAATAGTGGGTGTAAAAAACAACAAAATTTTCAAGCTTATACTTCCAGAAAATGTTGAAGGAAATTATCTAATTAAAGACAATTTTGGTATGACCCTTGGAAACATAGCCGCAGAAAATGACAATTGGGTTATTTACCCAAATCAAGATTATGTTTTAAATTACAATGGAAATCAAGTTACTCAAAGCAAAGTTGAGGATTATTCACAATTTTTCATCAAAAACGTAATTGACGGCACCACATCTGTATTGGTAGCCTCTCCAACGATTGAGACCAACATTATTGAGATAAAACCAACGAAACAAAAGTTAACACTTGGTAGCGATGCAGCTTGCGACATATGTTATCAAACCAGTCTAATTAATCCATTGCACGCAACCATAACTCATGAAAAAGAACGCTGGTACATTGAATGTGCTGAAAATAGTTACATTTTTGTTGATGATCGACTAGCTCGTCGCAAACGACTAAACCATGGCGATTTGATATACATGTATGGCTTAAAAATAGTTTGTTTATGTGATTTTATTGTTTTAATGAACTCGGTTAAGGTTAATTCTCTAACGATTAAGCCTGACGTTTTTGAGCAAAGAAACGTTCTGCCGCAAGAAATAAAGTCAAACTCATTTTCTTTACAAACTGAATGTGAAGTCTTTGCATCCAACGAACAATTCATGCGCTCCCCACGCTTTAAAACTTCAGTAACTCATCAAACCATAAAACTGACTCCGCCTCCGGAAAGTCAAGAACAACAAGTGCAACCTTCTATACTAACTGTAGGACCTCAATTAACAATGATGCTTTCATCTACAATTGGGATGTTTTCTACTCTAACTAATGTAGCAAGTGGAGTTCAAACTATTTCTGCCGCAATGCCTAATCTAGTTTTAACTACTGTAACCATGGTAAGTTCTCTTTTCTGGCCAAGTGTCACTAGACGTTGGAATAAAAGAAATATTAAACGTAAAGAGTTAATTAGAATTCGAAGCTATCGTAATTATTTACAAAAAAAAGAAAAGGAAATTAGTGAACTTATTTCTGATCAAAAACAAATCTTGCTAGAAAATAATGTTACTCTAGAACAATGCCAACAAATTATCTACCAACGCAAACGCAATCTTTGGGAAAGAACCATTGATGATGATGATTTCTTAACGATAAGAGTTGGGATCGGGTATGTTAAACCAGATATAAAAATCGACTATGACGAACAAGATTTCTCTGTTAAAGATGATATCTTAAAAGATGAAGTAAGAGAGTTAATTAAAAAGTTCAATTATGTAGAAGAAGCACCTCTAAATTTTTCTTTTTTGAACAATCGTATTTCGGCAATTGTCGGAAATTATGGAATTCTCCAGTCATTTTTTGAAAGTATTATTTTACAGCTAATGACGTTTCACATTTATAGTGAGCTTAAAATTATTATCTTAACCAATGAACAGCACGCTAATGATTGGAATTTCGTTAAATTTTTGCCACATTGTTGGGACAATCCGCACAGCCGTCGTTTCATAGCCGCCTCAGTTGACGAAAAGAAAAAAGTAGCAAGCTATCTTGAAAGTGTCATTAATGAACGAGAGGAGTTTTTAAATCCAGACGGCAAAAACACTCAAAATAAAACAGAAGTTGACTTAACAGCTTACAAAAAATTTGGTTGCTATTATTTGATAATTACCGATGATATTTCTTCTTGTCGCCATCTTGATGTTATAAATAAAATTCTTGATATGAAAGAAAATATTGGTTTTTCTATGATTATAAAGAATGATCGCATCACTAACTTACCGAATCAATGTACGACATTTATGAATATAACCGAAGATATATCAGGAATGTTTGGAAATGAATTAAATATTGGTGAGCAAAAACAATTTAAAGCTGATTTAAATCGAACTGTAAGTGTTGAAGATTGTGTTCAAAAAATCGCCAATATTTATGTTAAAGTGCCGAAAGAAAAACACGAGTTACCGAAATCAATTGGTTTTATGGAAATGTATGGTGTTGGAAATGTTGAGCAATTTAACTCAGCAGATCGCTGGACTACTAATAACCCAGTTGTAAGCTTATCTGTTCCAGTGGGAATTGATCAAAACGGGGACTTATTTAACATGGATATTCATGAAAAAGCATACGGTCCTCATGGTTTAGTAGCTGGAACAACTGGATCTGGAAAATCAGAGTGGATTATTACTTACATACTATCTTTATGTGTTAATTTTTCCCCATTGGAAGTTCAATTTGTTTTAATCGACTATAAAGGTGGAGGCTTAGCTGGATCTTTTGAAAATAAAGAAACAGGAATAAGCTTGCCGCACCTGATCGGAACTATAACTAACTTAGACAAATCTGAAATAAGACGTAGTCTAGCCTCACTGGAAGCTGAATCCAAACGTCGCCAGAGGATGTTTAACGAAGCTCGTGAAAAATTAAATGATAGTTCAATGAATATCTATAAGTATCAACAATACTATCGCAAGGGAATGCTAGATGAGCCATTATCTCACCTGTTTCTTATCAGCGATGAGTTTGCTGAACTAAAATCACAAGAACCAGAATTTCTTGATCAATTAGTATCAATTGCTCGAATTGGTCGTTCTCTTGGGATTCACTTAATCCTAGCAACTCAAAAGCCAGCAGGAGTTGTTGATCAACAAATGTGGTCTAACTCACGTTTCAAAGTTTGTTTGCGAGTTCAGGATAAACAGGATTCTGTTGATATGATAAAGTGTGATGACGCCGCCTTCTTAAAACAAACAGGAGCATTCTATTTTCAAGTTGGCTTAAATGAGTTCTTTGGTTTAGGACAATCTGCTTATGCTGGAGCAAAATACAAGCCAACTAGCATAATAAAGAAAAAAATTGATACCTCGCTTGATGTTCTTGATCGCACAGGAGAAGTTATTAACACAGTTGATTATATTGAACCAGATACTAGTGATACAACTAATGTTCATGGTGAAGAACTTTTAAACATTATTATGTATTTATCGGACCTAGCTAAAAAGCAAAATCTCAATGCTCGAAAATTATGGTTAGATGCTATGCCCGAAATGATATATGTAGACAATATAAAAAGTAAATACAACTATACAAGAACACCTTTCCAAATAGCGCCAATCATCGGAGAATACGATGATCCGAGCCAACAACTACAATCAATACTGCAGCTCGATTTAAATGCCGCTAATGTTTATATCTCTGGGCAGTCAGGATCTGGGAAAGAAAAACTATTACAATCAATGATTTATTCAATCATTACTAACTATACACCACAAGAGGCTGCAATTTACATTTGTGACTTTGGTGCAGAAACTTTGGGAATGTTTGAAAACGCCCCACAAGTTGGAGATATTATCTACACTAGCGATAAGGTAAAATTTGAAAATCTTAATCGCTTTGTCAAAAAAGAAATAAAAGATCGTCGTGCTCGATACCGCGATCATGGGGGAAATTACGAGAGTTACATAAAATATAGTGAATCAAAGGACAGCCTAATGATCGTTGTCATCAACGACATTGCCTATGTAAAAGATAATTACAGTGACATATTTGAAGATATTGAAGGCACAATTATAGAGTCAGCCAAATACGGAGTCGTTTTTGTTGAAACAGCTATAGAGACAAGCGTTCATAAGAGTAAAGTTATAAGTTCCTTTAAACGTTTAGCATTAAAGCATGCTCCATCAGATTACGAAGGAATATTTGGATCAAAAGCCAGAGGAATAAATCCAAAAGACTTAAAAGGACGTGGCTTAATAGAGATAAATGACAATATATTTGAATTTCAAACTGCAAGTATTTGCACTGAAGAGAAAATGCAACAATCAGTTAAATACGTTTGTCAAAAGTTAAGTGAAGCATATAAGAATAGAGTTCCTAGTGTACCATTAATTCCTCATGCAATTAACATGGATGTATTAAATAAAGATGCAATAAATATCAAAAATATATGTATGGGCTATGCCAAAGCTACCATTGGACCAGTATACTTCGATTTGCAAAAGAATCAAGGCACGCTAGTTTTAGGTTCTAAAAAAGGACAAATTCGCAATTACATGCGTGTAATGAATGGTCAACTTGATATTGCAGCAGAAAAAGGAACAAAAGTATATTTATTTGATCCAGAAGATACGTTTAAAATAGAGCGCTTTAAAAAGCTCACTTATGTCGAAAACGCCGAAATTGAAAATACGATAAATAATCTATTAATCTACATAAATGGTCAAAAAGAAATATTCGATAAATTAGAAAATAAATCAGAGTATAAAGCGCCATCTCGATCTTTGCTAGTATTTTATTGCGCATCTCAAGTATATAAGTTAGTTGCTCAAAACATTGTTAACTCGTTTAATCAAGCATTTGCAACCGCTCGCGAACTAGGACTATTTGACTTTCTACTAGTCGACATAGCCAGCGACTTTAAAGATATTCAACGCGAGAAATCTATTCTTCAATTGTTTATAGAGGCAAATGGTGTATGTATATCTAATACTGCCGATAGTCAAATGAGCATAGAAATCAATACAAAGGATATTAAAGTAAAAGATGCGTTATTGGACCGTGAAGGCTATATTGTCGAACGCGGAAAGGCTAAATTATCTCAAGTTTTACAATTTGAGGGAGATGAAGAGGAGAGTGATGAATAGATGAATCATAAAATAATATGCGAAGTAGCTTTCCCTATTTTAAGTACATCTCTTGATATCAACATCCCCATTAATAAAACCATTGATTATGTCTGTAAGATGCTTGATAAAATAATTCAGGAAAATATATCAAGTTCATTCGTTGGAAAAGAAACGAGTATCCTTGTCAACAAAAAAACAGGGCAAGTCTATGATAAAAATGAATTAATTAAAAACACAGATATAGCCAATGGCAGTAAATTAACATACTATTAATGTAAAAAAATGACCATTTGTGTAAAAATGTATTTACTTTAAAAAAATATTAAAATATAATAACCATAGAACATAGAAAGAGTTCGTTATAAATTAAAGAAAAGAGGAAAATTAATTATGGGATATGAAGTATGCTACCCTGGCAATGTTCAAGGATGGTCACCAAAAACAAATTATTGGTTTTTTGTTGTAAAAGAAAATGCTGGGAATGAATTTACTGCTGTTAATAATTGTGTAAGAAAATGTTGTCAAGATATAGATGGAATTATAGCAGCTTTAAGAACATTAAAAGAAAAAATGGGCGAAAATACAGGTACTGCCACTCAAATAGACTTTATAGTTACAACATTCGAAGAGAAAAAACAAGATTTGATAACAAAGAATAAAGAAATGATCGCAGCATGTGAACAAGTATTAGATTACATTCAAATGAACAAGGAAAGTAAATCTACAGAAGCTGTAAAAATCTTAAATACAGTTAGAGAGATTGATATTTATCAAGGATAATTATAGAAAGGAATATGCGAGATGAACGGATCAATAGAATATGATATTGAAGAGGTTATAAGATATTGTGAAACAGGAGCACAAGAATCAATCGTTGCCTTAGTAAAAGATTTAAATGCTTTATGCGACGAATTGAATGATTGTGAAGAAAAATTCCATTGCAAGGGTGGAGACGATTCGAATGCACTTATGAAAATCTACAGAGGATTTTCAACAGCAATTGGGAAAAATAATGGTATCTATTCTGGTGAAGGGTGTGGGGGATTAGTAGTTGCCTCAGCACAAGTTATTAATACTTGTTATGCCGAAGCAAAAGCTGACCTAAAAGCTCAAGAAGCAGCACAATTCACTAATTTAAACTTCTAAAAGGAACAATAGTTTCTTTTTTTTTAATAATTATATAATACGATTTACATTTTTAATCTTCTTTGATATAATTCTTATATAATAAAGGGTGAATGTGATGATTGAATTTTTTGATATATCGAATAATAAGATAGCAAAATTGATTAAAGAGCTTAGCGATAATGCAAAAGTATTGGCAAAGAAAGCTAGCGATGAAGAAGAAAAGGGACGTATAGCCTTAATTCTTTTATATTATAAAGTGATTTTACAGGGTTGCTTAAAATTCGGGAAAGACGTTAACGAATTAGTAAAGTGCATAAAAGATAGCTCTATTGATGAATACGATATAAGTATGATTCTTGATAGATTTTGCGACGATGATAAACAAAACGCTTTCTTGGAAGAAGATAATAATGTAGAGGTGAAGCCTTTAAATGAAAAGTTTGAAAACGGCGACGTATTTCTATCAGAAAATCCTAAAATTGATATCAATGTAAGCAGCGTGTCTTCTTTGGTACAATTAACTGATCAGGATATTGTTTTAGATGAGAATCCAATGATAGACATCAATGTGAAAGAAGTACACAATTTAAAAGATATAAAGTTATCTGAGAATCCAAAAATTTCCATTGATGTAAAAGAGGTAACAGGTAACAATGATATAAGAATTGACCATAATCCAGTAATAAATATCGATGTGAAAGAAGTTCAGTCTGTTGAAAGATCAAATGGCACTAAATTAGGTACTAATCATGGAGGACTACGCTTGGATGAAAATCCAGTAATAAATATCGATGTGAAAGAAGTAGCGGGAATAAGTGATATAAAGTTAGATAAGAATCCAGAAATTGACATGGATATAAAGAAAGTAAATAAATACGAAAACAATGCTAACAAATCTGATATTGAATTAGATGAAAATCCAGTAATAAATATTAGTGTAAAAGAAGTTAAGGACTATGCAGAAGGGAAAAAAGAAACTAAAAATGAATCACCATTATTTGGTGGAATGGAATTCGAAGTTAAGGAAGTTTCAAAGAGTTACCATTTTGATCCTGAAGAGTTTGATCGACAAGTAAAAGCTGAACGCGAAGCAAATCGTAAAAAAAAGGAAGAGTTCAAAAAAAATAATAAACAACAAAATGATAAAAAATAAAAGTGTACACTGTACGCTTTTTTCATTGAAAAATAAGGTAATATTAAAAAATATTTGTTATCATGAAAATAGGGTGATATTATGCAAAAAATTGAATTTACACGCATTGCCAAATTTAAATTTAATAATGAATACTATCAAATGTTTAAAGCAAGACGCAATAAAATTGCATTCTTAAAAATAAATGAAAAAGGTCAATATGAGTTTCCTACAGTTCGTGAATTTAGTTCGCTAGTACGCTTCTTTATGGAAGACAGCTTTGATACACTGGCTTTTTTTGACGATTCGAAACATCGAAAATATAAATTTATGCCATATATAAAAGAAAAAATAAACGGAGCTACTAGAACTGTCATGATAACATCTATGCTAGTTTTAGCTACGCTAACAGGATGCAATTATAATGATACGCCAGTCGCATACGCTTACGATGAATATTACCATAATTCTAGTTACCAAATTACATCAGAAAAAAATATTGAAGCTAAAGATATATCTAATGGAAATAAAGAGACTGAATCAAACAATAAAATCGCAAACAGTACTGATTCAGAGTACCATGATCCATATGGCTTTTATGAAACCGATGATTTTGAGCTGCTAGAATCTTCAAAAATGATTACTTTATACAACAATAAATATTTTAAAGATATTTTTAAAGTTGATAATTATACCGTAGACGATGTAAAGGAAGTAACCAATAACAATAAAAATATTCCAAAAGAGTATTTAGATTTCATAAATGAATTTACAGAGACAATGAACAATTATTATCCAAATCTAGATAATCGTTTGTATTATCATAATATAAGCACTTTAAAATTTGATATAAAAGTTCAGGATAATGTTGATTTTATCATGAGTGGAAGCGTAGCATTTTATGATATAACAAATAATACAATGGTTTTAGCTAACAATATTGACTTAAACGATCCTAAATCCCGCTTAATATTCCGCCATGAACTAGGGCATTTATTTAATCATCTTCGCATTAATTATGATGGGTACGATATAAAATATTATTTTAATGACGCAGGTCGCGGAAAATATTTGAAAGAAGCTTTGGATGTAATATTTACGACAGCTCCTTATAATGACGACTATCCAGATGATTTAAAAGAAAATATGGGATATCCTATTACAACTAACATTGTTAGAATTCTAGTTGAGTGCATGGATTACAATCTTGAAGATAGTGTAAGCCATAATGTATACGAATTCGAACGCCAACTTAATGAAATTAACCCAAATGGTATAGAAGCTAGTGTAATCGAGGAAATAATTGAATTTCAATGGAAAGAATATAATCGCATTGACTTTGAAGTTGATCGTGAAGAATACAAAGATTTATATGAATATGTAACAAAACTTTATATTGATAAGTATATAACACCAGATATGTCATACTCGGAAATAAATGATAATTTACAAGGGTTAGAAGAAAGGTTGGTCGTAGGAGTAAAAGATTCAAGTTATGTATTACTTGACGTTGTTTCTGAGACATTTGAAGATTACATTATCAAAAATAATATTAATAAATCAACTTTAACTCGTTAAACAGAAACTACTTCTGTTTTTTTCTTAAAAAAAGGATTAAACCCATGTCTAATCCTATTAGAAAGTAATATTACCGGATTGTTCAGTGCCCAATTCGACCTGCTTAGCACTATTTTGTGTTTCTTGTTGAGGGGACAGTACTCCTGCTACATCTGAAACCTCGGCTATATCCAAATTAAATTGAAAGTTATCATCGTCTTCAATAACTATATCGTGTTCCTCGATTATTTCCTTCTTATCTTCATCTTTAGGTTGAGCATTCTCTGTTTTTACTTCCTGTGCGAATGTTGCTCCGCCATTAGGATTCATCCCTAAATTAGGTACACTTCCCATATTATTCGTTGCATCGTTAATATTATCATTAATATTCATGATACACTCCTTCTACTTTCCACCCTAAAATAAGTATATCAAAATAATAATATCTTCTAAAAAGAAAAACATAAAAATAACTGCTCTTTACACTAAAATAACATATCACAATATTGACAAACCACGAATATAATAGTATTATCTAGTTAACTCAAAGACGAGGACAAACGTTATTATAAGAACAATACAAAGTGATTCTAGGACAGTGGAAACTAGATTATTAGTTAATAATAATTCCTACCTCTAAGAGAAATGCAAACATTTCCGGGAGTAAACCCGTTATAAAAAAGTAAGATAATAAAAGGATGGTACCGTGTTATAAACACTCACTTTAGTACGATCCTTTTTTATTTAAAAAGGAGATACAATCATGAAATTAAAAAATAGTTACTTTTACACTTTAAGAGAAGATGTTAAAGACGAGGATTCTATTTCTGGCAACCTACTTGCTAGAAGTGGAATGATAAAAAAGACAAGCGCTGGCGTTTACATGTTTATGCCTCTTGGCTTGCGTATTTTAAATAAAATAAAAAATATCGTCAAAGAGGAAATGGACAATGCGGGAGCAGAGGAAGTCTTAATGCCTTCTTTAATCCCAAGCGAAGTTTATGAAACTTGTGGGCGCATTGAAGCTTTTGGAAATTCAATGTTTCATTTGACTGATCGCGCTAATCATGAAATGGTTTTAGGACCTACACATGAAGAATTATTTGCAATAGCTGCTAGGAACATGGTCCGTAGTTACAAGGATTTGCCATTTACTTTATATCAAATTGCCGATAAATTCCGAGATGAAGCACGTCCTCGTTATGGACTAATTCGCGTCAAAGAATTCATCATGAAAGATGCTTATTCTTTTGATGCCACTCCTGAATCTTTAGATGAATCTTACATGAAGATGTATCACGCATACAATAACATATTTGATCGTTGCCAAATTGATTATAAAATAGTTAGAGCAAATACAGGAGCTATGGGGGGAAGTCTATCTGAGGAGTACCAAGCAGTAACTGACATTGGAGAAGATACTCTTGTATTGTGTGATACTTGTAAGTATGCATCTAACATGGAAGTGGCAACTCATACTATTATTCCTGACAAAGAAGACGAACAGAAATTAGAACTAGTGGAAACACCAAATCAGGAGTCTATAGAAGATGTAGCCAGTTATCTTAATGTGAGTACATCAAAGACAGTAAAAGCAATGCTTATGAGCGTTAATGGAGAATTAGTTGTATTCTTCATTCGTGGAGATCGCGAACTAAACGAGGCGAAAGTCTGCAGCCTATTAAACGTTTCAGAAATCGCTTTTGCTAATGATGAATTAATTGCAACTTCTAATGCTGTCCCTGGTTTTACTGGACCAATTGATTTAAATGCCAAGATAATTATCGATGAAGAGATCCTACAAATGAAGAACTTTATAATTGGTGCCAATAAAACTGGATATCATTACAAAAATGCCAATATCACTGACTTTAAATATGACATTGCCGCTGACATATCTAATGTAGTTGAGGGAGACGTATGCCCAAATTGTTCGGGAAAACTATACTTTAAAAAAGGAATAGAGATAGGAAACTTGTTTAAACTAGGTACTAAATATTCTAAACATCTTGGACTAACATACTTAGATAATAATAATCAAGAACATCCCGTTGTCATGGGAAGCTATGGTATTGGAATTGGTCGTATCTTAGCTGCTTGTGTTGAACAACATCATGATGAGGATGGTATGCTTCTTCCAATGGAATTAGCTCCTTACCAAGTTGCAATAGTTTTAATAAATCCCAAAGATGAAAATGCTTGCACTTATGCTAATAAACTATATAGTGATCTCTATGATAACGGAATAGAAGCGATTTTAGATGATCGTGATGAGCGTCCAGGAGTTAAATTTAACGATATGGATTTAATTGGAATACCTATTCGCATTACTATCGGTAAACATTTAATAAATGGAGAAGTAGAACTTAAACTGCGTAATGAAGAAGAATCTCAAAATATTCGCATTACCAACATAATAGATACATTATTAGAAATAATTAAAAATAGCAAAAATATTTAACTAATGCTAGTCTGAATGACTAGTATTTTTTATTTTTTACTAGTTAACTTTATGTTTATAATCATCCATGCTATACTATAGCTGGTAATTAATTACGTGGATTACAAAATAATTCTAGTAAAAAAATGGTTGCTTTAGAAAGAGTAAATAACATGGATAATAAAAAAATAGGGGAGTTCATAAAGAAGCTTCGAAAAAGAAATAATTTAACTCAAGAAGAGCTAGCCGAAATGATGCACTTAAGTAGGCAAACCATATCCGATATAGAGTTATGTAAAACTGAACCAAGCATTGATAAAATAACAGACTTTTCCGAAATATTTAATGTGTCAGTACTAGACATATATTCTGGCCAAATAGTAGATAAAAATGACATCGATAAAACGAACGCAATAATTAATAACATTAACAAAAACATAATTAAATCAGCTAGGATAAAAGGACTCAAGTTAACACTTATCATAATCGTAATATTCATACTCATCTTCTTATTGTACTATTTTTTTAATTCCTATAATTCTATTAAAGTTTACAAGATACTAGGAGAAAGTGATAATTTTTATACTAGTGAAGGCCTATTAATTTTATCAAAAGAAAGAAGTTATCTAAGTGTAAGTATTGAACCTAAAAACAATCAAATGATTAATATGATTACTCTAAACTACAAAGATTCACACGGCGAAAAATTAATTCAATCAGTAGAAGATAGCTACTTTTATATCACAGATCTTTACAACTACAATGAATATTTTAACTATCGAAAAATAACTAATGGAGAATGTTCATTTTATATTGAGATAGAATATGAAAATGGCAAGGAAAACATCGATTTAAATATTATAAAACAATACGAGAATAAAAAAATATTCTTTGAAAAAATAAAACCAATATCAGAGGAGAGAAATCCCTCATCAATAGAGGATATAATAATACCAGATAAAATATTGCAAGAATTTGAAAGAGAAGAATATACTTATACTTATCGTGAGAATAGAGGCGATTATAATGTGAGTATGTCGTTTGTATCAACTGTTGGAGTTTTCGCAGTACACGAAGAATATGATGGATATATCAATAACTATGAATATATTATTAATACTAATAGATTATATTTTTATAAAGATGAAATAGGTTCGCATGAACATATATATCCAAGTCTCGTAAATGAAATTGATGACCAAGAAATATATACAAGATTTTTTAATGAATACTATAATAAATACTTTAAACAATGAGAAAAAAATCATTGTTTTTTTATGTGAAAAGCTAATGCCGGAAATTCCGGCGTGACAATTTTTAATAAACATTGTACGCTTTAATCAGAAAAGAAAAGTATTTTGTAGTAGAGGTATAAATGAAAGAAATATTACCACACATAAAATTTATATATAAAAGAAACATAAGAGATAAGAAGAATATTTATTACATTATAATGATGTCACTATGTTCTTTATTATTACTTTGTATATTGATGTTTCAACACATGCGCAATTATTCAAAAGAATGGGTTCTGGACCATGTAAAAGAAATGCAACAACTAATGGTAGCTCCTGGCTATGATGAATCTATGATATTCTTTCATGACTATTCATATGACTTTAAAATAGATGAATTAAGGAAAATCCCACATGTCATTGATATTCATAGCAATGATTATGATTATACTATACTACATGATATAAAAGTAGGAGACATTAAAGGAAAAGAAATTTGGGTGCATTATGGAACAGAAGGGGTATCACCAAAAGTTATAAAAGGAGAAAGCTTTAACATAGACGATAAAGATGTAATAATTTGTCCAAATAAGTTTTATCCAAGTTCATATATGGAATACCCTAAAGAAAAAGACCTAATAGATGGAGATAAACTATTAGGAAAAACCTTAAAAGGTATACACTCAGTCAAAGTCTATGATGAAAAGAGTAATTCTTTAATAGATCAAAATCAAGATCACGAGTTTAAAATAATTGGTCTTTATGATGCAGAAGAATATGATCGCCATTATGCGACATGTTATCTTCCGGGGAAACAATTAGAAGAAATTATAAAAACGGCAAATGGAGAAAAAGATTATATTGCTGGCTTTCTTGTTACAGTAGATTCTATAGAAAATAAACCCAAAGTCATTGAGGAGTTCAGAGCTAGAGATTACACAACAAATGATAAAGCTTATTATGATAAAACCGAACAACACAAAATAAATCAAACTTATTATTTCATATTAGGAGTATCACTAATCTCTATATTATTAGTATCACTTGCTTACATTAAAAAGAAAATAGTAAATAACTTATCAACAACAGCATTAGCTAAATCTTTAGGA
>CATNCE010000026.1 GCA_950097225.1 uncultured Bacilli bacterium | reverse complement strand
AGTTATTTCGATAATATCCACTAGAATAATAAAATGGTCCCATTTCTCCTGTGGCATCTCCTAATATACGCTTACTATATGTTGTTACTGCACTATTACTTGCATATACATCTATATATTTACTATAGGTATTTCTTATTTCGTCTAATGTTAGTCCACTACTTCCTATTGTTCCATCTCGGTATCCTGCTACATATTCCCATGCTCCACCAGACATGTCATATACTCCTGTTATGTTACCAGTAGTTGATGCTAGATATCCTGTTTCTGTATTGTATGGCTGGTTTGCTGTTGTACTTGAACCTGCATCTTTGGTATTAGCTGCATATCCAGTTAAAAAATTGGAATTATTATTTATTCTTACTTCTGTGTTTATTCCATATTTAGAGTGAGATAGATATGCTACTGCTCCCCATTCGGTATTTTTCATCATATGCGAATCAAGTTCGCGATTATAATTATACATGGCTTTAAAGAAATTACCTACTGAGTTATTTCGCCATGAATACACATTTGGTTTTACTTGTATTTTGGTTGGATCACTTGAACTTATTTGAGCCGAAGAATTATCAGTTGCTCCTTTATATCCTGTTTCAAATTTACCTACCCATATACCATTTACATCGAAATTTGTGAATGCGGGATGCGTTAACCATTCTCCATCTTTACTTCCATTTGACACGGGTGTATCTTTACTCTCAAACTCAATCTCAATTGTCTGAGCAATACTCTCAGATAACTTTGATGTTATTCCATCAGCTTGATTGGCATGGAATAACTTATATCTATACCTTGGTATCCATACGAAATATGACTCAATATCACTTTCTTGCATGGTATCACCTACATTATAAGTTTGACTTGGGTTATCAACTAGTATTACTGCATTGGCCCATTCTTTGTTATTATAGTCATACCATTTTTCACTTGTATTTGCTTTCGTTACTACTCCATCACTTGCTATCAACACAGGAACTAAATCTTTACTTATTAATGGGTCTGTTCCACTCATACTCTCATCTTCATATAAATCCTCTGTTATTATACCTGGCACTTCTCTCTCACTTGGAGTTGCCACTAACTCACAGGTGAATGTTCCAGTTGTTTCCTCTGTTACCACTCCATTTAAAGTAACCTTTACTTCTCCAGTTTTAAACTCATTACTTACTAGTATAAAACTACTTGGACTTACTGATATGTTAACAAGATCATTTAACGTACTTGATGCTTCATTCAATCCACAATTAATTGTTACATCGGCATCATATTGAGTATTTCTATTCTTTACAAAGAAGACTAAACTAGTTTCTTCTCCAATACTACTTATTTTCTTAGCATCATATGTAATTGTTTTTCCATCTTCACTTATACTAGCATTTCCCTCAGTTTTTGTTTTTATAAACACGACATCATCCAAGAATGTATTATTATATCCAACATTTAAACTTGAATTTATCACCAAATTAGTTGCTATCCCAGCAAAACCTACTGTTAAGACTAACACGATTATTAATATACTTACATTTCTTCTACTCATATTACTCTTTCCTATTCTATATCTAGTTTAACACGGAAATGTCTCAAGTACAATTAATTTGGTGTAGATTTTTGTCACAAGAAAAAAACGAAAGCCTTTAAATTAAACTTTCATTAATACCTTAAAATAAAATTGTCATAATCAATCTTATAAATAGAATCAACAACTGCAAATAAGTCTTCTAAACACTTTATTTTATCATCAACGCTCTTGGCATGCTTAGCACTTTCATACAAAGTTTCCCACTCATTATTTTTAACTTCATCTACCAAGCTAATAAACTCTTTTAAATCACTAAGCGCTAAAAAATAAAGTGGCACACCATAAGGATTCGCACTAATGAGTAACTCCTCAACCTTACAAACCAAATTATTTAAAGACACCATTTTAAGTCCTGGATTGATTATATCAAAATGATAATAATATAGTTTTAAATTCAATAGTGGTAGATATTTCAAAAGCAAATATCTCAAACGATCAACTCTATTTTTATAATTTACTATTTCTAAACTATACAAGTAATCTTGAATAAACTCTTCACTAGGCATAGTTAGACTATAATACTTTTTAGCTAGTTCTAAATCAGTATACAACTTATATACTTTAAGCTCCGATACATTAGACGCCTTCATATTAACATGCACAAGTCTCCTAAAAACTTCAAGAGCTGAATAATAAAGAACATCATCATTATTACCGCTATTAACAAATTCATCAAATTTAGATGAAAAAGAAGAAACATACGCAGCATCCATCTTCCTATTATACTTTTTTTCATCATCCAAATGACTTAAAAATTCTTCATACAAACCAACGGAATCATAAAGTACTCTACCATTTAAAAGAACTGATTTTAAATAAACATTACCTACTCTTATATCATGTTCTAACTTATAAAGAACATCATCAATTGTCAAAACATGTATATCGACATGTACTCCATCAACCATAATAGCAGCTCGACAACGAAAATTATTTGAAAGCACAACTAATACATCATAATCACTATTGTGATTACTAGTTTTATTTTCTCGAGAACCATACCCAATAACTAAAGCAACATTTGGCTTAAAAAGTAAATTAGTCTCCTCTAAAAAATGCTTACCAAAGTCATCAATACTTTCCATAAACAACCATTCCCCCTAAAATTAACAAATTAATATAATTAATTAAAAAACGATTCAATCTCCTTTATAAATCTGTCTTCATCCCAAATCTCTATTCCTAATTCCTGAGCCCGAGTTAACTTAGAGCCTGCATCATGTCCTGCTATTACAACATTAGTTTTCTTAGAAACTGAACCACTGCAATTTCCACCTAAAGATTCAATTTTTTCTTTAGCTTCATCCCTCGTAATTGTATCTAAAGTTCCTGTCAAAACAAAAGTTTTTCCAGAGAATATAGTTTCTTCTGTTACCTCACTACCAAGATATTCCATATTCATTCCAATTTCTTTAAGTTCATTTATTAAACAAATATTCTTTTCATTACTAAAATAATCAACTACACTTTGAGCAATAACTTCTCCTATGTCATAAATATTTTTTAAAGTTTCATAATCTGCTCTCATTAAATTATCCATCGTCTTAAACTCTTTAGCTAATATTTTCCCAGTTTTCTTTCCAACATATCTAATACCTAAAGCAAACAATAAACGATCTAAAGAATTATTTTTACTAAGAGAAATACTATCTAATAAATTATTAATCGATTTTTCTCCAAAACCTTCTAATAGTTTTAATTCATCAACATAATCACCCAAACGATATATATCTGATATCTTTTTTATATAACCCAAGTTAAAGAAATCTTCGATTATTGCATCTCCCAAACCAATAATGTTCATAGTATCTCTAGCTGCAAAGTGAATTAAAGACTCAATATCCTTCTTTTGACAATTATCATTTTTACAATAATATGCCGCATCTTTTTTTACAAGCTTACTACCACACATCGGACACTCTTTCGTAAAAGAAAAAGGTAACGAATTACTAGAACGATCATCCATAACTACACTATCAACACGGGGAATAACATCTCCCGCTTTTATTATTCTAACCGTATCTCCAATACGAATATCTTTAGTAATACAATACTCTTCATTATGCAAAGTAGCCTTAGATACTAAAGACCCCATAACCATTACCGGCTCTAATATTGCATTAGGAGTTACTTGCCCTGTTCTTCCTACAGTAAACTTTATATCATTTAATTTAGTTTGAACAATCTGTGCTGGAAATTTATATGCACATGCCCATTTTGGATAACGAATAGTATTTCCCATAATCTCATGGTCATGTAAATCATCAAGCTTAATAACAACTCCATCAATATCATAAGGTAAATCATCACGTAAATGATTCATTCCCTCGATAAACTCCACAACCTCATCAATCGAATTAACAAGCCTATTATTAGGATTAGTTCTAAATCCCAAATCCTTCATAAATTCTAATGCTTCATGATGTGTCTTTATCCCATAATCTTCTGGATCAGGCAAGTGATAAATCCATACCTCCAAATTTCTTTTAGCAGCTACTTTAGAATCCAATTGACGAACTGACCCAGCAGCCGTATTACGACAATTTTTTAAAAGTGGCTCGCCCTTTTCTTGACGTTCCTTATTTAATTCTTCTAAAGTTTTTTTACTAATATATATTTCTCCCCGAACTTCGATATCAATTTCTTGATTCAATTTAAGAGGAACTTGCTTAATAGTTTTTACATTATGAGTAATATCTTCTCCAACATAACCATCTCCTCTTGTTGCTCCAGAAACTAAAATACCCTTTTCATATTTAAGCGAAACTGACAAACCATCAATTTTTAACTCACATACATAACTAGGATTAATTCCCTCCTTACGAATTCTCTCATCAAATTCTCTTATTTCATCTTCATTAAAAACATCGGCCAAACTCATCATCGGAATATTATGTGTAACTTTATCAAATTTATCTAATATGATTCCTCCAATCTTATGAGTTGGTGAATCATTTCTTATCCAATCTGGATGTTCACTTTCTATTTTATATAATTCTCTTAAATAATTATCATACTCTTCATCAGTCAATGTAGTAGCATTATCTAAAACATGATATTCATAATTAGCTTTTGTAATAAGTTCTACAAGTTCATTATATCTGTCCATTTTATCACCTAATATTAGTATACCAAAAATATAAATATTACTCACTAAAAAAACGAGAAAACAATCTCGTTTATCAAACTATCACTCAATAAAACTTATTTTAATTCCACAAATTATTTGGATAAACACCCTTATCAATTTCACTCAAAATAAAGTTCTGTAATTCTTCCTTATCTTCTTTATAAGTCATTCCCATCCAATGTGCTGAAGTATTAACTACTTTTATAACTTTTCCTTTAGCTATATCTTCATCCATAATATCTGGTAAAAGCATTTCATAATCTAACAAATTACTTTGATTATGAGAAAATGCATTTTCCATATCATTACCTATTGAATCTAATATATCTGGAGTAAATCCATTCATCAATAAAGATACAGGATTATCTAATTCAACACTGAATTCTTCTTTAGTAACATCAAGTGGTCTACACTTAACTTTATCACCATCTTTTTCACAAGAACTCTCAATTATAGATTTAACAATTCCATCTTCATGAACAATAACTCCTCTTTTTACAGCACCATTAACACTTAAAGTATCTCCAAGTGCATATCCAGGAATAATATATGAATCTGTATTATCAAGCCCTTCAGATAAAACTTTAAAAGCATCATCACCATAAAAATCATCAGCAGTTATTACTCCAAAATTACCATTGATATATTCTCTTGCTGCATATACAGCATGAGCTGTTCCCCATGGTTTTACTCTACCATCTGGTATACTAAAACCTTCTGGAATATCTGCAAGTCTCTGAAAAGCATATTCTACCTTAATCTTATCTTCAACACGTGATCCAATTGTCTCTTTAAATACATCATAGTTTTCTTCTTTTATAACAAAAACTAACTTGTTAAATCCATATCTAATAGCTGAATAAATTGAATAATCAATTATAAATTCTCCATTAGGTCCAACTGGTTCAATTTGTTTCATTCCTCCAAAACGACTGCCCATTCCAGCCGCTAGTATTACTAATGTTTTCTCTTTCATAATTCACCTCTCACAATTAAAATAAGTATATCACGAAAAACAAAAAAATGATGACTAAAATTAATCCTCATCTAAAATATATTTTTTAACTCTTATAAAACTGGGTTAAATTAAGTTAATTAAAAACTATACTTTCTTTATACTCTTGTGATTTTTCATAAGTTTTTTAACACCACTTTTAAAAGCAACATCTATCAAACTGCCATCAACCTTAATGACAATTCCCAATCCCAAAGTCTCGTGTTCAATTGTATCTCCTTGTTTAATGTCATCATTGCTTCCTTCGACATACATGCTTTTAACTTCGATTTTTTCTTCATCCTTAATAGTATCACATCTCTCAATTAGTTCATCATCAATTTCTTTAATAAATCTTGATGGAGGATTCATAGTATCTTTTCCATAAAGCATTCTTCTCTTTGCATTAGTCAAAAATAATTGTTCCTTAGCTCGCGTTATTCCAACATAGCAAAGTCTTCTTTCTTCTTCAAGGCCATCACTTTCTATAATAGAGTTCGAATGTGGAAATATTCCCTCTTCCATTCCTACCAAGAATACAATCGTAAACTCAAGCCCTTTTGCTGAATGAATAGTCATCAAAGTTACTTCTTCTCCATCTTCTTTATGTTGAGAAATATCGGCAATCAAACTGATCTCTTCTAAGAAGTCCCCCAGCGAAACGTTTCCCTCACGTTCTTCAAAATTAGAAGTAATTGATTTAAACTCCATCAAGTTATCTAATCTTAACTCATTATCTAAACTCATATCAGCCGTAAGCTCATCTTTTAGTCCTGACTTAACCAATATTTTATCAATTAAATCAGTAAGACTAGAATTATCAGCATCATTTCTTAACTCTTCAATAATAGCTTTGAACTCCAGCTCTTTTTTTGTTCCCAAATTATCATACATGCTATTTCCATTAATTAAAGCTAGATTTTCAAGATTAGATATTGCCGAAGTACCTATTCCTCTTTTAGGTACATTAATAATTCTTGTTAAACTTACACCATCATGAGGATTATAAATCAACCTTAAATATGCAATTAAGTCTTTGATCTCTTTACGATTATAAAAATAATATCCTCCTACAACCTTACATGGAATACCCTTATTTAAAAGTCCCTCTTCAAATACACGACTTTGTCCATTAGTTCTATATAATATGGCAATATCACTTCGTTTATAACCCGATTGTAACAATTTCTCAATTTCACTTAAAACAAGTGTAACTTCATGTTTTTCATCATAACTGCGCATATAACGGACCTTTACTCCGTCCCCATTTTCACTCCAAAGTTTTAAGTCTTTCCTTTGTGTATTATTTCGTATAACACAATTAGCTGCATTTAATATATTATTTGTACTTCTATAGTTTTCTTCTAATTTTATCGAAACACACTCCGGATAATCATTTTCAAAATTGATAATATTTTTATAGTCAGCTTGCCTAAAGGCATATATACTTTGATTCATATCCCCAACCACAAAAACATTACGCAACTTAGAGGCTAATAATTTACATAACTTATATTGAACAGGATTAGTATCTTGATACTCATCAACTAAAATATATTGATAATGATCTTGATACTTATCTAAAATATCATCCCGTTCCATAAACAATTCAACAGGCTTCGAAAGCAAATCATCAAAATCAATAACATTGCTCTCTTTTAACTTTTCCTGATACTTATGATAAACATCCACACAGAGTGAATCAAAAGGTGTATTAAATGTTCTTTCAAGAACCGCATCACTTACCATTTCATTTTTAATAAAAGAAACTTTATTACGAATTGCATATGGACTAAACTTTTTAGGATCGATATTATTGTTTTTCAAAATTTTCTTTATAATAGCTAAAGAATCATCTCCATCTATTATAGTAAAATTTTTATCAAGCCCACATTCACGATAATTCTCTCTTATAACTTTTAAACCAAAAGAGTGAAACGTCCCAATAAAGGAATAAACATCTCCATACATATTATTAACACGATCTCGCATTTCCTTAGCAGCCTTATTAGTAAAAGTTATTGCTAGAATATTATAATCTCTAACACCACTTTCAATTAAATTAATAATTCTACTAGTTAACACTTTAGTTTTACCTGACCCAGCTCCAGCCATAACCAAACAAGGACCATCAATATGATTAACCGCCTCTAGTTGTTGCTCATTCAAAGTACTCTTATAATCCATATTAACCATCCTTTACTACTTCCTACTAAGTATATCAAAAAACAATTGTTCGCACAATAAAAAAAGACAATTTCTTGTCTTAAATAGAATTACATGCACAAATTTATCCTAACAAAACGAGGCGAGCGCTGCCGCCGCTGTAGGCACCACCAGTGGCCCTATAGAAGTAGAACTGGCCTGCATAGGAGCCATAGCCGTAACTGCCGCCGCGATTGAACCAAGGGCTAGAAGACTCCACAAAGTACGAATAATCATCATACCAGTTATTTCGATAATATCCACTAGAATAATAAAATGGTCCCATCTCTCCTGTTGCATCTCCTAGTATTCTTTTACCATATGTTGTTACTGCACTATTACTTGCATATACATCTATATATTTACTATATGTTTCTCTTATTTCATCTAATGTTAGTCCACTACTTCCTACTGTTCCATCTCGGTATCCTGCAACATATTCCCAAGCCCCTCCAGACATATCATATACTCCTGTTATGTTACCAGTGGTTGATGCTAGATATCCTGTTTCTGTATTGTATGGCTGGTTATTAGTTGTACTTGAACTTGCATCTTTTGTATTTGCTGCATATCCTGTTAAAAAATTGGAATTATTATTTATTCCTACTTCTGTGTTTATTCCATATTTAGAGTGAGATAAATATGCTACTGCTCCCCACTCAGTATTCTTCATCATATGTGAATTTAATTCACGATTATAATTATACATGGCTTTGAAGAAATTACCTACTGTATTTGAACGCCACGAATTTACATTTGGCTTAACCTGTATTTTTGTTGGATCACTTGAACTTACTTGAGCAGATGACTTATCAGTAGATCCCTTATATCCTGTTTCAAATTTACCTACCCATATCCCATTTACATCAAAATTTGTGAATGCGGGATGCGTTAACCATTCTCCATCTTGTGTTCCATTTGATACTGGTGTATCCTTACTCTCAAACTCAATCTCAATTTCCTGAGCTATACTTTCTGATAATTTATTTTCATAACCATCAGCTTGATTGGCATGGAATAACTTATATCTATATCTCGGTATCCATACGAAATATGACTCAATATCACTTTCTTGGATAGTGTCACCTACACTATAAGCTTTTGATGGGTTATCAATTAGTATTACAGAATTAGCCCATTCTTTATTATTATAATCATACCATTTTTCACTTGTATTTGCTTTCGTTACTACTCCATTATTAGCAATTAGTACAGGAACTAAATCGACATTTATTACTGGAACACTTGCTCCAGATCCATCACTCCAACCTCCTGAGCCTCCAGTTCCATCTCCTGGCTTCTCTCCTAATACACATGCATTATATAAATCATTTAATGCATCATCTACTGTATCGATATCCCAGGCTTCATCAGATGGACTATATAAAATATCCTTAGCATTACACAAAGTGGCTGCTCCCGCTCCTATGATACTTCCAAAGAACAAACCTATGAATAAACCTATAACAATATATTTTCTTTTCATAATTATAATCCCTCCTAATGGGCGGACTGCCCTATTAGTAATATAGCATTTTTTTTTTTTTTTGTACAAGTGTTTGTATTGCATTTTTTATCATTATCTACACAAATTTTACATAAGAATATAATCTTTCAAGATTATTCTTCTTCAAGCATTCTCTTCACTTCATCTATTGGTATTAATACGATATCAGCTATCTCTTCTAAAGAATAATTCTTCCCACTTAATCGATTTATTATCTCTTTTTTTCCTTGTTCTATTCCTTTTTCTTTAGCATTCTCTAACTTTGTTAATTCTACTTTTCTTGCTTCCTCTTCTGCATCATATAAACCTATTATATTTTCGTCTTCACTTAGTTGTTCTAATCTCTTTCCTACTTTCTTCATTACTTCATCATCCCCAACTAACTTTTTTGTATATTCGGTTGTCTCTGCTATTAACATTAAACAATATCTCTCAAACTTACTTAGCTCTCTTACGTCTTTATCATAACACTCATCTTTTATATATGGAAGACACACATGATATATACTATAGTTTATCTCTTTATGTATTTCATGAGTTGTCTGCTCCATCATCACAAATTCATATATCAATAGAAATTATCAAAATTGATCTGGATTACACTTTTTTCTTTCGCATATCCTTCATTCTTATTATACAACTTTGATCCTATCTGATATGTGTATGTCTTATTGTTTGTAAATACTCCCTTATAATAATCCTTATTGGCTTCAATATTAATATATCTGCTTCCAACACTTATATCACTTTGCATTCTTTCCACTAATAATATGTTCATACTTCAATACTTGCATATCATCTAAATCATCCATAGGTATTTTAGTTATCTCATTTATAATGGTCTTCAAATAATCTAAATTATCTGGATTTAACATGATAGCTTTGAAGATAAAATCATATACTGCAGGTATTAATATTTTAATAGTTAGCCTTTCTACTATTCTTATACACGCCCCATTTTATCTTTACTTCTTATTTATAAAAAAAACTAAGAATTTTCTTAGTTTATATTTACATAGCTCTAGAAACACCTTGTTCCTCTGAGAATTTATGTCTTACTCCCATAGCATCAAGTTCACAAATAACGGCCTCATTAACCTTTCTTTCATAATCACTTACATAATCTTTTAGTTGATTTATACTAATATCAATATATGTCTGACTAGCTGATATATCCGTCTTCCCAGTTGGATTAACAAATATTTTTTCTAAAGACGTACTTAAATCCGAAAACATAGGGCTAATACTATTCGAAATAAATTCTTCATCTAAAACAACTTCTTCTTTTGCTCCAACTTTAGCATTAACATACGCCATGTAATCTAAAAATATTTTATTTAATTTTTCCTCTAAATACTCAGAAATTAAATATTCCACTTTCTCTTTAAAATTAAAATACGTCATAACAGAATCTGCATCAGCAGTAAATTCCGAATAGAATAACCTCCCCTTACCTACAATAATATTGACACAATAATCTGGATCAAAAGCAGGCATAACTCGTGAATCAAAACTCTCTTTTTTACCAAAAGCATTATATCCCTCTATTAGATTATTAAGGCTTGCTATTTCTGCATCAACAGCTGCATCTATTTCGTCTTTAGCATCCACTTCCAAATACGTATCAACAAGCCCTCTAACAAATCTTTTAAATACTTCGCTTTTCTCTTGAATAGTATAAAATAAATCATAATCAATATCGTGAATTCTTTTCAAAAATTCTTTTTCTTCATCAGCACTCATAACTTTTACAAAATTACCATCTTTATAACTTAAAGTAACTTTGTGACCATTTATTTGAACACAATATAAAGGACGTCCCAGATCATAATTCTCACAGAACGCATATATCTCCCCTTTTTCATCTAACTTAGCCTGAACATCCGATTCAACTACTTTCTCTTTTTCTTTAACCAAACCAATAGTATCATTAGCTGCAAAACGCATAAATTCCCCATTATATTTAGTCTGACAAGTATAAAGAACAGATTCTTCAATAAACTCTTTAAGACTTACTCTTAAACCATTCTTCAAATAAACAGATTCTACATTATCTGGTAGATAAGGAATAACCTCCTTAATTAAATACTCACGAAATAAAACATGATCTCCATGTGGAATCTTAACACTTCTATTCAATACCTCTTCATCAATAATACTTAATATTTTTTCTTCCTTTGATTGTATTCTCTCCATAATTAAGACCTCCATCTTACAACCCTATTATATCAAATAAAAGGATAATTAGTTAAATTATCCTCTTAATTTGGCATTTAATTTACTTGTTACATCATCAATTATTTTATTAAACAATTCCATAACCTCAGTATCAGTAAGTGTTCTCGTCTCATCAACAAAAGTTAATTTATAAGCAACCGACTTCTTATCTTCCTCTTTCATCTTATAAACATCAAAGACTTGAACATCTTTTAATAATCTACCTCCACTTTTATTAATAACAGCTACAACTTCCGCATTAGTAATATTATTATCCAGGATAAAAGCAACGTCTTTTACCATTTCTGGATACTTATTGGCCTCTTTATATTTAATAGGTTTTACATCGCTCATAAGCGCATTAATATTTAACTCACAGACAAATATATCTTCTCCTTTTAACTTAGGATGAATTTTTCCAATAATACCTATTTCTTTACGATCTAATAAAATTTTTGCCGAAATACCTGGATGTAACTCACTTACATCAGAAGAACTAACAAATGTATAACGATTCTTAAATCCTAAATAATCAAGTAAGTCTTCAACTATTCCCTTTATTAAATAAAAATCAACACTTACACTTGTATTATTAAAACTATTTAAAATATAGTTCCCTTTCATTAAAATGGCTACTTTTTGCACTTCACTATAATCACTATTATAAGTTTTAGATATCTCATAAATTAAAATATCTGATACTTTATGTGCCTTATTATAATCATAAGTAAGCAAAAGAGATGGCAATATACTTGTTCTAATAACCGATTTATCGACACTCATTGGATTAGGTAAAACTATTGAAGTCATACCATCATATTTAAATGTTTCAGCCATCTCTGGACTAGTTAACGTATAAGTTTTACACTCATTTAAACCAAGACTTCTCAATCTCTTAGATATAGATTTACGAATCTTAACATCTGGAGCATAAACACCTCTTCTAATTGGCACTCTTGGAAGTGTAGAAACTAAATTTTCATAACCATAAAATCTTCCAATCTCTTCAGCTATATCGTTTATATTTGGATCAATATCTAATCTTCTTCTTGGAATAACTACATGAAATTTCCCATTATCATAACTATATTCAAAATCTAACCTCTCTAATTCAAGTTTTACATCATCATCACTTATGACAATACCTAACATTTTATTAATATCATCTGCTACAAAATCAACTGTCTTAGAAGTTTTATCAACTTTATCATGAGTAATACTATCTGCTAATACTTCCCCTGATGCATATTTTTCTAATAAATGACAAGCCCGATTAATAGCTTTTATTGTATACTCATAATTTAATCCCTTACCATAACGAATAGAAGCTTCACTCTTTAAGTCTAATCTTGATGCTGTATTACGAATAGAAACAGCATCAAATATAGCCGACTCAATTAAAATTGTTTTTGTCTGTTCATCAACCTCGGTATTCTCTCCACCCATTACACCTGCAATACATACAGCCTTATTGCCATCTGTAATAACGATATCATTTTCTACTAACTTGCGATTCTTTCCATCTAAAGTAACAATCTCTTCATCAGCTAAAGCATCTCTTACAACAATCTTCTCCCCTAATTTATCATAGTCAAAAAAGTGCATTGGTTGCCCATATTCAAGCATAACATAATTAGAAATATCGACAACATTATTAATTGGTCGCATACCTGCTGATGTTAATCTCTTTTTAATAAAATCAGGAGATTCACCTACTTTAATATTCTTAACCATCTTAGCCATATAAAACGGACACTTTTCCGTTTGAACATCCAAACTAAAATGTGTTTTTATACTATCACTTATTTCTTTATAATCATCATCTGGCAAAGTTACTTTCTTACTTAATACTGTTGCTACTTCATAAGCAAAACCAATGTGATAATATACATCATTATTACGGCGTTTATGATTATCTAAATCATAAATTGTATCATCTAATCCCAAATATTCTAAAGGATTCTCTCCAACTTTTGCATCATTCCCAAGTTCTGTAATACCAGCTGCATAAGTCTCATCCGTTTTCTCTTCTAATCCTAGCTCAAACTTAGCACATATCATTCCATTAGATGAAACACCACGAATTTTTCCTTGCTTTATTTCAAAATTACCTGGCAAAACAGCCCCAGGAAGAGCAACTATAACTTTAATCCCTGTACGAACATTAGCTGCTCCACAAACTATTTGCAAAACTTCACTACCAACATTTACATCACAAACATGCAAGTGATCGGAATCCGGATGATCAACACATTTAACAACTTCACCAATTACCAAGTTATTAATGTGATTAGTTATAACCGATTCAACATTTAATCCTCCACGCGTAACCTTAACAGCCAACTCATTTAAATCTTCTCCATTAAGATCAACGTAGTCTTTTACCCAATTCATACTTATCATAAATTATCTCTCCTCCCTATCAAAATTTTTAACACTTCGTAAATCTGTATTATAAAATGTTCTAATATCATTAATACCATATTTAAGCATTGCACATCTTTCTGCCCCAAATCCAAAAGCAAATCCACTCCAAACAGCTGGATCATATCCACAATTTTTTAAAACATTTGGATGCACCATCCCTGCTCCACTAATCGTAATCCATCCAGTATTTTTGCAAAGAGAGCATCCTTTACCATGACATGCAAAACATGAAATATCCGTCTCAACACTTGGCTCAGTAAATTGATAATATGATGGACGAAAACGTGTTACACAATCTGGTCCAAATAGTTCTTTAGCGATCGTATCAAAAGTTCCTTTTAAGTCACACAAGCTAATATCCTTATCAACCAACAAACCTTCAATTTGCATAAATTGATGTGAGTGAGTAGCATCATCATCATCTCTTCGATAAGTTTTCCCTGGACAGATCATTCTTATCGGAACACGTCCCTCACCCTTAAGCATAGTTCTAGCTTGAACAGGCGAAGTTTGACTACGAAGTAACATCTCATCGCCCTCAATATAGAATGTATCTTGTGCGTCTCTTGCCGCATGCCCTTTTGGAATATTCAAAAGTTCAAAGTTAAAATGATCCTCTTCTACCTCGGGTCCATCGACTACATCATAGCCCATTGACATAAAAACACTTTCAACCTCTTCAATTACTTTCTCTAAAATATTAGGTGCTCCCTCAGGTACTCTAGTAGCTGGCAAACTTATGTCAATAACTTCATTACTAAGCTTATCATTTAAAATTGCCAATTCTAACTCTTGCTGTTTTGCATCTATTATTGCTGTAGCTTCTTCCTTTAAAGTATTAGAAATAATTCCAACACTCTTTCTCTCATCAACCGTCAAATCCTTCATGTTCTTAGTTAACTCTGTTATGCGTCCAGATTTACCAAGATACTTAGCTTTTATTTGTACCAAATCTTGACTAACTTTAACCATCTCTATTTCAGATAATAATGCCTCTTTAATCTCTTTAGCTTTCTCTTCCATAATAATCCCTCTTTCTAACAAAAAAAGCCATGAATATAAGGACGGACAAACCCGTGGTACCACCTTATTTCATGACTAAACATGCACTTAAAAATCTCTAACGCGATTAACGTGTGTTACTCCTATATTTGAACTTCATTACATAAATTAATTCAGGATACTTTCAGCCAACGATATCCCTTCTCTAAAATACTTTATATAACTACTATATATATAATCACTGCATCACTAATGCTATTTTATAACTAATACTATTCAAAGTCAAACGTTTTTAACTCACAATAAAACGTTTTATCATTCATAACATTCTAATTATAACAACACACTATTACATCAAGATAAATTTACATGCGAAAATTTATCCTAACAAAACGAGGCGAGCGCTGTTGCCGCTGCCGGCACCACCAGTGTAGCTATTGAAGCTGAACTGGCCTGCATAGGAGCCAAGGTTGCAATAGCCGCCGCGAGAGAACCAAGGGTACGAAGACTCCACAAAGTTCGAATAATCATCATACCAGTTATTTCGATAATTTCCTGATGAATAAAATGGTCCCATCTCTCCTGTTGCATCTCCTAGTATTCGTCTACTATATGTTGTTGTTGATGAATCACTTGCATATACATCTATATATTTACTATATGTATTTCTTATTTCATCTAATGTTAGTCCACTACCTCCTATTGTTCCATCTCGGTATCCAGCTACATACTCCCAAGCCCCACCTGACATGTCATATACTCCTGTTATATTACCAGTAGTTGATGCTAGATATCCTGTTTCTGTATTATAAGGCTGGTTTGCTGTTGCACTTGAACCTGTATCTTTGGTATTAGCTGCGTATCCAGTTAAAAAATTGGAATTATTATTTATTCTTACTTCTGTGTTTATTCCATATCTTGAATGTGATAGATAAGCTACTGCTCCCCATTCAGTATTTTTCATCATATGCGAATCAAGTCCGCGATTATAATTATACATGGCCTTGAAGAAATTACCTACCGAATTACTACGCCAACTATATACATTTGGCTTCACTTGGATTTTGGTTGGATCGGATGAACTTACTTGAGCAGAAGATACACTTGTTGCTCCTTTATATCCTGTTTCAAATTTACCTACCCATATACCATTGACATCAAAATTTATGAAGGCAGGATGGGTTAACCATTCGCCATCTTGACTTCCAGCAGATGCTGGAGTGTCTTTATTCTCAAACTCAATCTCGATTTCCTGTGCTATACTCTCAGATAATTTATTTTCATAACCATCAGCTTGATTGGCATGGAATAACTTATATCTATATCTCGGTATCCATACGAAATATGACTCAATATCACTTTCTTGGATAGTGTCACCTACATTATATTGCTTACTTGGACTATCAACTAGTATTACTGCATTGGCCCATTTCTTATCACAATAATTATACCAATCATATCCTTGATCTGAATATGTTACTACTCCACTATCATCTAACTTTACTGGAATTAACTCACCATTTATTATAGGATCAGCTCCATTTAAATCCTCTACACATATATTATCTTCTGTTATTATACCAGGTTCGTCTCTCTCACTTGGAGTTGCCACTAACTCACATGTGAACACCCCAGTTGTTTCCTCTGTTACTACTCCATTTAAAGTAATCTTTACCTCTCCAGTTTTAAACTCATTACTTACTAGTGTAAAACTACTTGGATTTACAGATACATTAACAAGACTATTTAACGTACTTGATGCTTCATTCAATCCACAATTAATTGTTACATCGGCATCATATTGAGTATTTTTATTCTTAACAAAGAAAACCAAACTAGTTTCTTCTCCAATACTACTTATTTTCTTAGCATCATAGGTAATTGTTTTTCCATCTTCACTTATTTGTGCAGTACCTTCCGTCTTAGTTTTTATGAACACGACATCATCCAAAAATGTATTATTATATCCAACATTTAAACTTGAATTTATCACCAAATTAGTTGCTATTCCTGCAAATCCTACTGTTAAGACTAACACGATTATTAATATACTTACATTTCTTCTACTCATATTACTCTTTCCTATTCTAAAGAAATGTTACCACAATCGACATTTTATGACAATATACCTACACCACATGTGTTGTAGCAAAACAAAAACTTTAGATATATTCTAAAGTTCTTATAATGATTTTTTATTATTAATACTTTTCCCTATTTATTTCCAATTACTTTGACAGCGCCCGTCTTATCCATAGTTATCTGCATTTGTTCCTCACCATAATTTAAACAAAGCCCAATAACAAAAACAAAGCCCATAGCATACAACCAAATCATTAAAAATGCAATGTTAGATAAAGCTCCATAAAATAAATTATAACTAGTATTACTTAAAGCAATATATTTATATATGTATGTAACAATTATCCACCCTATAGAAGTAAATATTGTCCCTGTATTTATATGTGTTTTCTTCCTTACTCTATCAGGAGCAACTTCATAAAATGTTCTTAAGAAAATAAACATTATAACCCAAATAATCGGTCCCTTTAAGATCTTAAACGCCATATACAATTTATCATAAAACTTTAAAAACGAAAAGAAACCAATCAACTTATCGCCAAATACTTGGAATGCTAATATAAGTATGAAAATCAACATAATAGCAATTGTCATAAATATAGCTTTTATTCTTCGTTTAATATAATTACTCTTATTAATACCATATATTTGATTACTTATTATAATTATTGAATTACACCCATTACTTGCCAAATAAAACATCCATATTAACATCAATGTTAAACCTATATCTATAGTTCTACCATTTAAAACTGGTATCAAAGAACTAGCTCCCCCAGGTATTACATCATTTAATACATTTATAATATAATCTATATCTATTCCAAAAATCGATACCGCATAACCAATTAATGTAATAATAGGAACTATACTAAGTAAAAGAGAAAAAGCAATTTGTCCAGGTAACACTCCCATCTCTGGTTTTTTAATAATCTCAATTATTTTTTTTAAATAACTTATTAAACTTTCCTGTGTTTTCCTAGTTAAATCATTAATCTCTCTCACCAGAATCATCCTCAAGTTCTTTATTTTGACGCATCAATATACTAGCCTCATTAAACGCATCTTCTACTAATTTAGTATCATCTTCTATCATACTAAATCCCATAGCAACACCTGTCTCATAAGGCAACTTCTTAAACTCTTTTACTAACTTCTTCATATAAGTTAAAATTTGCTTTTCTGAATATCCAATCAAATAAACTAAAAATTCATTTCCATCAGTACGCATAACTTCTGAATTATCTAATTGTGTTTTTATCAATATATTAGCAACTGCTTGTATTTGTTTGTCTCCCTCTTCATGTCCTAAAGTATCATTTAATTTTTTTACTTTATTAATATCCATAACTATACAAGCCTGTGGATAAATTGTATTCTTATTCCATACTGATAACTTCTCATTATAATAATTACGATTCTTTAAAGAAGTAAGTAAATCTATATATTTTAGCCTATCTTCTTTTTTTACCTTAGTATTCAATTTAACAGTCTTTTTCTTCTTTTGAATTATTATATAAGCACAAATAGCTAAGACAACTAGGAGTAATATACTTTTAGCAATATTACCAACTATTTGTCCACTTCGCTCAACTTGATTATAAGTAGTAACTCCATTTCTTAATAAATCTGATGGATCAATAGTCTTTGTATAAGCACTAAATAATTTATAAAAAGGATCTGTAGCATTAGCATAACGGAAGACATAATTACTATCTTCAACAACTCCTTTATATCTTACTGAATAATTATCAGCAACTTTACTTATATAATAATCATACTTATATTCATCTACTAATATAATACCTGGTTTTTTAACTATTGATTTTAAATCACTACTTCTTTCATAAGTAGTAATATTAATACCTTCTATATTCTTTATATAATTAAATATATATGAATTCTTTAATACATAAACATCACGATTAGCAAGACCATTTATATTAGACATACTTAAATCTATTGAATTATCAGCAACAACATAGAAGTTTATTCCTTTTAATGCTCCACAATCAATATAATTAGTCATAATATCATAATAGTTATAATATAAATCTATTTTATTATTAATAGCAGCACTTGCAAGTTCAGATGCTGTTTTATACTTTTTATAAGTAAACTCAACATTAGAAAAATCTGAAAATTTTTGTAAGTATTGAGCAGTAATTCCTCCATACTGACTACTTGCTAATACTTCATAAGGACGATGCTCAGCAAATCCATAACGATATACTTTATTAGTAAGAGTATCAGCCTCAGCCTCACTTATATTCAAGCAATCAATAAATAATTTATAATCATTTTTATTATAAGCTTTATCATATTCTTTTTCTTTATATTTATTAAATTGTTTAGTAAATATTCCATTCAACACATCATTATTTCCCAATTTAAAATAATAATATTTATTTAAATCAGATATATGTGATAATACATTAATATTATTTCCAACTAGTTCCTCTTTATATTCATTTAAAGGAACTAAAGCATAATAGATATTACCATTAGCTAAATCAGTAGTTATAGCTTCATAGCTATTATAACTTTTAAATTTATCAGCCATAACACCAAAATAATTTTTTACTTGTTCAACTGTACTAGCAGCAACCCCAACGCCTAACTCAGGAATTATAGAAGTATCATTTACTACACCTGTATTTTTACTAACTAAAACGAAGTGATCTTTATATAGTAACAACGAGTCTCTTTCATAATTATTAGTAATAGAAAAACTATATCCTTCATTAACCGACAAATATGAAACCATATTATTATTAATTTTTAAACCTGTATTCTTTTTAAAATATTCAATAAAATCAAAGAAAACTCCCTCTCCCGTTTGTCCAAAAACAGGAATATCATTTGGTACAGCTACACTTACTATATTAGAATTATTATTATCTAACCATTTTTTTTCACTAATAGAAAGAGCATTCTTATCAACAAGAGCATTATAGACAAAGAATCCAATTAAACAAGATATTATTACAAAGCTGACTGCGACAATTACTAAATTTCTCTTTTTTTTCATAACTACACCTATTTCTTAGCAGTTGTTGTGGTTGTTGTAGTCTCGTTGTCATAACTAAATTTTGCCCAAGTAATAGTCGGACTATTAGGTCCTTTACTACCAGAGTAAGCATTTAAATTATTTCTTGTAAATATAAACTGCAATGAATAATAATTTTTATTATCATCACTTATTTTAGCTAAACTAGAAGTTGCAATATTTTGTATTTCTTCGTTTTTCATATTCTCTTCTACTTCTACAGAAATATATATTGTCTTTCCCTGTAAGCGAACATCTTTAACATTTAAAACTCCAGTTTGCTCACTATAGAACTGTTTTAAATCATCAAGAGTAGTTCCCAAATCATGGTTAGCAATATCATCAAGACGATTTCCATAAGGACTAGTACGTGATTGATTAACAAAATAAAATATTACGCTTGATCCCATCAAAATAATACAAAACATTGAAATAATCATTAATATACAATATATTCTATTATTCTTATAAAACTTTCTTATCCCTTTTAG
>CATNCE010000025.1 GCA_950097225.1 uncultured Bacilli bacterium | reverse complement strand
ATCGATATCTTGGTATCCATACAAAGTATGATTCAATATCACTTTCTTGGATAGTGTCACCTACATTGTAATTCTTGGCTGGGTTATCAACTAGTATTACAGCATTGGCCCATTTTTGTTCACAATAGTTATACCAAGAATCTCCTCGATTCGAATATGTTACTTCGCCATTATTTGATAACTCGACTGGTATTAACTCTCCACTTATTACCGGGTCAGCTCCATTTAGATCATCTATACATGTATCAGTTATTACACCTGCTTCTTCTCTCTCGATTGGCGTTGCTACTAACTCACAGGTGAACATTCCAAACTTTTCCTCTGTTACAACACTTTTTAACTTTACTTTTACTTCTCCAACTTTAACTTCATTAGATGCCAGAGTAAATTTATCTGGTTCTATTATCACATCTACTAAATCAGATAAGGTACTTGAATTATCATTTAGACTACAATTAATGGTTACATCTGCATCATACTGAGTATTCTTATTCTTTACCCAAAATGTTAGATTTGTTTCTTCATTTATTGTACTTATCTTCTTAGCATTATAGATAATCGTTTTCCCATCTTCACTTATAGAAGATTCACCTTCAGTTTTTGATTTTATAAACACGATCTCATCTAAAAATGTGTTATTGTATCCAATATTCAAATTGCTATTGATTATTAGATTAGTTGCTACACTTGCAAAACCAATTACTAAAAACATTATACTTAAAATAAACAAACCTTTCTTCTTCATAAGTATGCATCCTATTCTATATCTAGTTTAACACGAAAGTGTCTCAAGCACAATTGGTCTGGTGTAACATTTCATCATAAAAAAATGCCTTATTAAAGACATCCTATTCAAAAGAATCTATCAACCAACGTCCATTTTCTTTTTTCAATATTAAATAAAATGAAAACATATCAGCTGGAATATTTCCCTCAACGACAATAGTATTATCATCAGCAACTACATATTTTAAAATACGTATTCCTTGATTCGTCGTACCAAATAAACTCTTAATTCTGATTTTATCTAAATTATTAGTACAATCATAATAATTATCTCCATTAATAACTAGACCATCTTGTAAATCATTAATAGCTTTTTTAGTAAAATAGTTTGCACTATCTGTAAAATCTACTAAAACACAAGATTGATTAGGAAGTTCTGGTTGAACAAAACTTGTCGTTTTTACAAAACTTTCTTCTCCATTAATGTAATTATAAGCAGCCTTATAAACACTATCGGCTATCTGCTCAACAATTTGGTGTTCAGGATCATTTACTACATCAACACACTCTTTCATATCTTCATTCATTAACATGAACAACATTATTCCATTTATAACTAAACTAACTAATAAAAATACAAAATAAACTGTTGCCTTAAATCTTAATCTATCCATAATTTAACCTCTACTTTAATAAAAAGAAATACAATAACACCAATATTCCTAGAACAATTCTATAATATCCAAAGATCTTAAAATCATGTTTGCGAATATATGCCATTAAGAACTTTATAACAAGTATACTTACGATAAAGGCAACTAAAGATCCAACTCCTAAAATAACAAGTTCTGTTGTTTCAAAAACAAAACCAACTTTCAATATATACTTCAATAATTTTAATAAAGACGCTCCAGCCATAACTGGTATTGCCAAAAAGAAAGTAAATTCAGCTGCTACACTTCTTTTAAGTCCTAGTGCAAGCCCCCCAATTATCGTTGCTCCACTTCGACTAGTTCCTGGAACCAATGAAAGCAATTGAAAAGCTCCGACTCCTAAAGCTTGTTTATAAGTAATATCTTTTAAATCTTCACAAGAACACTTGCGCATCTCTTTTCTTTCAATAATAAGAAAAATAATTCCATAAATAATCAACATTAAAGCAACTACTACTGGTGTATATAAATGCTCATCCAACCAATCATCAAACAGAATTCCAATTACCGCAGCTGGAACACAAGCAACTAATATTTTTCCCCAAAGATTAAAAGTAGCAAGCGTATCCGTCTTAGTCTTCCCAAATCCCCATGGAAAAATAGTCTTAAAGTACATTATAACAACGGCCAAAATAGCTCCTAGTTGTATTACTACTTCAAATAACTTATAAAATTCATCACTTACTCCCAATGAAATAAATTCATCAAGTAAAATCATGTGCCCTGTTGAAGAAATAGGTAACCACTCCGTTATTCCCTCAACAATACCAAATAAAATCGCTTTTATTATTTCCACTATTATCACCTTAATTAATTATATCATATATACAGAGATATTTTCCTAAGAAAGTATTAATTTTTTTTGATTATCTAATATTTCCTTTGAACAAATAAGAGTTTGCCCTCCTGCATAAGCAATAATTAATAATCGCAACAAGTATAATTCAAACATACTTAAATTACTTAACGAATAACTATATTTATGCGTACTACTTTGCAAGCTCAACACATCATTTTTAATCTGCTCTGGCAAAATAGTTAAATTGCTATCTATTGGTGTAATTGAATTACAATTAGAAATCAAAGGATCAACCATATAACTAGCCCCAATATTAAATTTTTCCAAAAACCAATTTAACAAGATATCACTAGAACGCATAAATGATGTATCAATATAATAATATTTATCATCAATCTTCAAAAGATTCCATATATGATACATATTATCGACACAATAACTCTCAATACCTGCTAGCTCTAAAAGAGCATTAGTTAAATGAGCAAAAGAAATGCATACTCCCTTACCAGAAGAAAAAGCAAAGGAAATAGGATTACTATTACTTTCCGCCATTACTTCTATATCATACTCTAAACGATTTAATACATATCCACAAACTGCCTTAACTTTCTCTTCATCACTCATGCTTTCCGATACGATATTATTTACAATACTTTTTAATTCATTTTGAAGTTCAATATCTGCATAGGATACATTAGTACTTATTCCCATCTTATCTAAGTATTCAAGTAACTCCTCTGTTACACATAAAGTCTCCAAAGCTTTTAATTTCTTTAATTTAGGTAGCTCATAAATAAAATCCAAACTATCAATAGTAGTACCATCCAAATATAAATACTCTAGATTAGGACAATACTTAGGTAAAGAACTCAAGTCAGTCAAGAAATTACATTTTTTCAAAGATAAAACCTTTAAAGTTGACGGAAAACTTGAAATGCAATCATCAGTAAGTGAACTCGAACTAAAGAAAAGAACCTCCGTTTTTGCATCTTGCAAATTCATAATGTCTAAAGACTCCTTACTTACATTAGTTCCCTTAAAATACAAATATTTAGAATTGCCATTTAAATCGACAACATTATCCTCTTCATCATAAAGAACTCTATCACAAAATCTGTACTTGCCTTCTTCTTCTAAACTACCTACAGCAACTAAAAAATCATCTTTATACGACTCTTCAATATCATAAACATACTCTTTTACATTATCTTCAACAGATGTTATCTTTTTTTCATTTAAATCATCATATATCTTTAATTCACAAGATTTAACAGCTGATGCTAAGCCACAAGCGAGCAAAGAAGTACAAACAAGATTCATCAAACTCTTTTTATTTCTTTTCATAAAACTACTTACAACTCTTTTTATTTTATACACAATTTATCTCCTACTTTTAAATTTTTTCAAAAATAATATCCCCCAATAAAAAACTACTACAAGCTAGTTTATATCTATCTTAATTAAATCATCTTTTTCTTAAAACATTCAAGTAATAACCAAAAAAGTAATACATTCTTGACGCGACTTAACAATAAAAACAACAGATATACTATAAGTAAAAAGGACACAAATGTATCCTTTCCTAATGAGCAATATAATAATTTAATTTTATAGGGGTGTTCGTCTATTCAGACTTTAACTTTCATCATCATCTATTACTTCTTCTTGAATATTAGCTTCCTCTTTGTTTTCGCGTTTACTTGCTAAAAAAGAAACCTTATCGACAATGACTTCTGTAATGTACTTCTTTTCTTCTTTGTCTTCATAACTTCTCGTTTGAATGCGACCTTTAACGCCAACTAAATCACCTTTTTTACAATATTCACTAGTATGACTAGCAATACCATTCCAAAGAATGCAACGAATAAAATCAACATCATAAATCCCATTCTCATTTTTAAAACTTCTTTGTACTGCTAAATTAATTGTCAACATACTCTTTCCATCTTCATAGACTTTGATGTCTGGATCCTCTGTAAGTCTTCCAATTAAATAGACTAAGTTATGCATTTCTTTCCTCCTTTCCAAATTCACCTTATCATAACTATTACTAAGAAAGCAAAAGTCAAAAAATCATAAATTGTAGTACAGTTTTCTTATAAATTTGTCCTATTTTATCTACCAATAATTCATATTAACATAAAAAAATATGCAAATTAAATTGTTTTGCATATTATCAATTTTTTTATTACTAAAATTAAATTTCTTTCAACAAACGATTCAACTCAACAGCATATTCTAATGGTAATTCCTTTTTAAAATCATCAATAAAGCCCATAATTAACAACTCTTTAGCATGATTTTCATCAATCCCCTTCATCATTAAATAAAAAAGCTTCTCTTCATTAATTTTAGATACAGTTGCTTCATGCTCCAAAGTAGATCTATTATTTAAAACTATATTAGTTGGTATCGTATCACTTGAAGAAATATCATCTAACATTATCGTATCACATTTAACCATTGCAAAAGCATTTGTAGCTTCCTCACAAATCTTAGTTAATCCACGATAATTAGCCGTACCTCCACCACAAGCAATAGATTTTGAAATAATCTTACTCTTAGTATTTTTCCCAATATGAATCATCTTAGCTCCCGCATCTATTACTTGCCCTAACTTAGCATAAGCAATAGATATGGAGTTTCCAATGGCATTATCTCCAACTAAAATACAAGATGGATATTTCATAGTAACCTTAGATCCAACATTGCCATCAACCCATTCCATTAATCCGTTTTCATAAACTATAGATCTTTTTGTCACCAAATTATAAACGTCCTTACTCCAATTTTGAATCGTCGAATATTTACACTTAGCACCTTTTTTAACATAAATTTCTACAACTCCAGCATGAAGTGAATTAGCTGAATGACTCTCTGCTGTACAACCTTCTATATAAGAAAGCTCTGCCCCTTCATCCACAATAATAATTGTTCTTTCAAACTGTCCTAAAGCAACTGAATCAATGCGAAAATAACTTTGTAATGGTCTATCAAGCTTAGTATATGGTGGAATATAAATAAATGACCCTCCACTCCATAAAGCCCCATTTAAAGCCGTATATTTATTCTCATCATACTTAACAAGATTATTAAAATATTCTAAAAACAATTCCGGATATTGTTTTAAAGCATCATCAGTCGCTAAAAAAACAACTCCCTTTTCCTTTAATTCATCCTTGCCCTTATGATATATTACTTCACTTTCATATTGATTAGTTACACCACTTAAATGCTTGTCTTCAGCATCAATTACTCCTAAAGACTTAAATTTATCGCGAATATCGCAAGCAACATTTTTCCACTCCGTCTCATTATTGCCAACCTTTTTATAATAATTAATACTACTAAAATCAATATCTAGCTCTGGCCCAAAATCTGGATTATCAAGTTCTAAAAATTTATGATAAGCTTGCAAACGAAAATCCCGCATCCAATCCGGTTCATTTTTCTTACTTGAAATACTTCTAATTAACTGTTCACTTAACTTTTCCATAAAAAATCACTAATACAATTATAAAACATAAAACAACTAAATTAAACCCTTCTTTTTTAGTTCATCGAGACAATAAATAGTCGCATATTCAATAAAATGAATAATTCTCTCAATCTTCAAAATATAAACTCCATTATTTATATTCTGAGCGATAGCTCCCAACTTATCAATAACATCAGGAAAATACTTTGATGGAACTTCTTCAATGTGATTGCATGGAAAATCAAACTCTTCATAAAAAAGCGATAAATCAAAATTATAATAAGCTAATACATCACTGTTTAAATTAGTATAATCATTATATATTATTTCTTTTAATTCCCTCTCATCAAACTTCAATTTCTCTCCCGTTTGACTAATCAAATATGTCTCTTGAGCAAAATTAGGCATAAATTCTTTAAACCACAATACATCAGTTAAAAGATGAACATAATACCCAAGTTCATACGCATTATTCAAATACTCTTTATACTTTAGATAAAACTTTTCTGCACCTGGAATACTAGTATTATCACTACTCGATATAAAATGACTAACACTACGTCTTAAACCAACCATTTTAGCTATATCAGGCGCAATTGATCCAAATAAAAAATGTTTTTCATTATCTAATTTTAAAACTTCATTAACCTTTTTAGCAACTGCCATATGAATTATTGAAGATGCCATAATATCACCTACCCAATTATAGCACAAAAAAAGTAATAAGCATCTTATTACCCTATACATTTGACAATATCTTTAATAACCTCATTTATTTTCTCTTCTTGTCCTAATATATCTGTAAAATCAAGGCAATTATCAAACTGATTTTCATAAATTAATTTTGCTTCTGCACTTTCAACAAAAGATCCAAGTGAAGTTAAAGCTCCATCAGTTGAATACTCGGTATGTTTTTTAGAACCGACAACTAATGCTATAACCTTTTTATCCTTTAATTTTTTAACACTATACAAAGGATTTAATCTATCAATAAATATTTTTAAATCTCCTGACATGGTATTCCATCTCGTTGGCGTTATAAAAATTAATACTTCACTATTATTTATTTTATCAATATTAGACTGCATAGCATCATTAAAATCACATACGCCATTTCTATCACAATCCATACACCCAGTACACAAATATATTTTTTGATTACCAGGAATAATAACATCAGTACTTATTCTTTCTCTTGATAGACCATCACTAATACGTTTCATTAAATGATAACAATTTCCTTCTCTTCTTGATCCAACTATCATTAAAACTCTTGCCATAATATCACCATTAATAGTGTGAACTAAATAATATTTTTCATACAGAATAATCTTTATAATTTACTAAACCAAATAATATAAAAAACAAAGGTGCTATTTGAATAACGCGAATATTAAAAATAGCCTGTGTTAAATACGCCAAAATAGCAAATACCAAAGCTATATCCGTGACCATTAACGTCTCTTTTCTAAAATGTCTTATAAACCTTACTAATGTATAAAAGATTAACCCAATATATCCTAATAAGGGAATAACTCCCTCTGTAAGAGCAATTTGCAAATATTCATTATGCGCTTTATCGACAACGGCATCAATACTCTCAATAACTAAGTATTCATCTAAAAAAGCCTCTTTAAAGGTATCTATCCCACTTCCTGTTAAAATATATTTAGGCAAAATAGCTATCGTATTTTTCCATATGTATATGCGATTTGTTCCAGCCTCTTCTGGTAGCCCATCCGTAACTTCCATAAACATTCCCAAAAGATCACTTCTTACATGATTATCATTAAGTCTTTCTGCCACGATAAAACACATTATAATCGCCGGAATAAAAGCCAAAAACTTTATCAAGAAAAAAATTCCCTCATATCTATCCTTATTTTTCCAGAAAAAATAAATTACACCAAATATTAACATGAGAAACATAGTACTAATAAAAGCCACTATTCCGCTTAATGAACCTGCCAATAATAAAACATAAAAACAAATCATACTCCCAAAATACCCAAGTATCAGGATTCCATACTTTTTAGAAAACAGATAATATCCCAAAATGACAAATAATCCAAATACCACAATTGTACTCAAGAAATTAGGATTACCAACCAAACCAGTTGCATCTTTAAACATCAAAACTACGTCTATATTAAATTTATGCGCAAGTGAGGAAAACATCTGTAGTACTGCATAGCCAACATTAGCAAAAACAACAACGAGAAACATTAAAACTATAGCTCCTCGCAATTTACCATTAGTAATTTCCCTAGAAGCCAAATAATAAAAATAATATGCCAGCAAAAAAACTAAACCTTCACACCTATAAATACGCCCAAATAATGAAATACTCTTATCTACAGAACAAATATACGAAATTAAAACTCCAGAAATAATAATAACTACCAACAAAAAATCTAATCTTCGATAAGACTTTCTTTTTAAGGCTAACACTAAACTCAAGATAAGCGGTATTAGAGAAATACATAAACTCATAATTTCATAGTTCTTTAAAGTCTCAAAATCATAGGCCAGCTTAGCTACCACACTCAAACTATATCCAATATAGATAATCAAAAACACCGCAATAACTACTTCTATTATATTTTCCCATTTTCTATTCAAACTATCACCCACTAAAGAGAAAAAGACTGACAAATCAGTCTATACTATGTTGCTACTATAACATTTTCGGTTGTCCAAGCACTTGGTCTATTATTACTATCTAATGCCAATATCCATTGCTGAGTTTTCTCATCTTTTACTAAAATTTTTGCACTATCAGATAAAGATCTAAACATCCCACTCATATCAGTAACATTACTTGTATCAAAACTACTTAAGTCTAAACTTATTAAATTTCTACAATCACGAAACATAAAACTCATATCAGTAACATTACTTGTATCAAAGTTACTTAAGTCCAAACTTGTTAAATTACTACAATCACAAAACATATTACTCATGTCAACGACATTACTTGTATCTAAATTTTCTAAGCCTTCAATAGTTGTTAATTCCTTAAAACCTCCAAATAACCAACTTGAATTCTCATTTGCTACAACTCCACCATTTTGCCTTAGATAAAGCTCGACTAAACCACTATTATCTTCATCCAAAGCATATCCCATTATACTTCCGTTCCCTGATGCAGATGCATCCCAAGAGTCTATTACATCACTTGGCACATCGTTTGTATCTTTTATTACTATTTTCTCTACCAAATCAAGACTAAGTTTATAATTCCACTTGCCCCAAACACTCTTTTGCCTATAATCATCCTCTTCACAATCTTTATTAGAACAATGCCCTGTTGCAATTTTAATAGGTTCTACAACGACTGCCAAATGATCTCTCTCTATAGGAGAAAATACTAGCTCATATGATATATCAAGATCTAAGTCTTCTTCTCCAACATATCCTTTTACTAATTCGATGGTAATCATACCCATCCTTTTCTCTTGAGCTTTCAAAGGTATTGAATTATCTATCTCATTCTTTATCGTATAATATTCACTTTTATCTCCTCGATATACGAGTTCAAAATTACCATCATAATTTCTCGAACTATTAGTTATCTCATACAATAATCTGTAAGTCTCTCCAACATTTACAAGCCTAACATCAAAATTTATCCTGGTCCTCTCTTCATTAGTAATTAGCCCATCTTCGCCTCCATTACTATCAACAACCCTGCTAAAATAAATTTTAAAGTCATCACTATTTTCTCCGATACGCGCATTGCCATTTATTAATAATGTTGTTGTAACAGCAGCAAAACCTATTACAAGTAAAAGTATTAAACTACCAATAATTATTGTCTTTTCTTTAAAGTTAACTATATTCATCATCACAAATGATTTACTTTAATATTATTTGAAGTAATACATTTTTCTAAATAGACTTCAAATAATTACCCAAACTTACACTAATATCGATATTATTCTCATTAACGATGGCTCAACAGATACTTCTCTTAAAATATGCCAAAAATATCAAAAACTAGATAATCGAATAATCATTTTAAACAAAAATAATGAAGGCTTATCTGCAGCTAGAAATGACGGTATAGCAAAGTCAAAAGGAAAATACATCTGTTTTATTGACAGAGACGATTACATCTCTCCTAATTACATCGAAAAACTATATAACGATCTAACTAAGCATAAAGCCGACATATCAGTTTGTAACTTTTATTATGAAAACTATCAAGGTTCCCTCACTATAAAAAAAGAATGCCAAAATCAAATATACACATCTACAGAAGCTCTAAAAGATATTTTTTTGATACAAAAAAACTTAGAAATCATGGTATGGAACAAACTCTATAGAAAAGAGTTATTTACTAAAAATAATATAACTTTTCCTAAGAGTATGATTCACGAAGATAACTTCGTAACTTATAAACTATTTGCAAAATCTAAACGAATATCTTTAATTAACGATAAACTATATTACTACGTACAAAGAAATAATAGTATAACAAATACTTATTCAAAAAAAAGACTAGATGTTTTAAAAAGTATTGATGAAATAAAAGCATATTTTATCTTAAGAAAAGACTTAAATGAAGCCATCAATTGCTATGAATTTAGTACCTATCTCACCATTATAAATCTGCTTATTGATAAAAAAGAAGATCCTGATACATTAAATAAATTAATAAAAATTATCAAGAACAACAAAAAAAGCTATTTAAACAATAGCCTTATACCTAATATCAAAAAGATTCAACTACGAAGTCTCATAACTTCAAAGTTCCTCTACAAGATAATTTTAAACACACTTCACTTTAAGAAATATCATTAAACTGTTTTGCACCTTGTAACATTTTCTTATAAGTATAGCTAAAACTATACTTATTTTGTTTTAATACTTCTTTATGTCTTATCAAATATTGCAAACACAACAAAAAACAAAAGTGCTTAGAAATGGCCTTAAACAATGCTCCCTTGGAAATAAAAAATTTGGTATCATATCCCTTAAACCAAGTAGAATTATCATCACTTACTGTACATAAAAATATCTTCGATGTATAAATTTTTAATCTATTCTTTAAGCAATCATTTAAAAAAAGTGTATCTTCTCCATGGGAAAAATGTGAATTTCCAAATAATAAATTAAAACTAATATTAGCTTTTAAAATGGAATTTCTCTTAGCTGATATTCTATAAGTTCCATATCTTTGATAATTATAAAATCTTACTCGCCTAACAAGATCATTATCCTTCATTTTCCTACTTAAATTATGAGCATTAAAAATAATTAAATCAGCCTTTTTATTATATGAATATTCCATTAGTATAGACTTTTCAACATCATCTTCGTAAACACAATCATTATCACAAAAAACTATTATATCAGCCTGAGATTTAAAAAGCGCCATATTTCTACTCTTAGCAATTCCCACATCATCTGTATCATATATTTTAAAATTTTTATACTCACGATACCCAACATACCCAGATTGATTTATGACAATACAAGAACACTTAATATTCATTTTATCTAAATCTTCTAGTTTTAAATTCATCGTACTTAAAAGAAACTCAATACTCATAACCTACACTCTTCTTCTAACTGCATTAATCAAATAATATAAAAAATACTTTAATTTTTTTCTAAACGGCAAATCTTGTAATATGCCCTAAATGAACCAATGACTGCTTTAATTTTATTAGCTGAAAGAGAACCTTTCCTCCTAATATATTTACTTGGAATACCGTTAAATCCATGAATGACATCATATTTTTTCAAAAGTCCCCAAAATAACAAAGTATCCTGAGCAATCGTATAAGGTAGCATATGCACATCTTCCCTGTCTACTTTGTCTAAATCAATCATCACAGTTGAAATAAATATTGTCGTATTCTTTAAGGCATATTCATAGCTTATCAAAGATGGAACCTTAACATAACTCTTAACTTCTCCCTTACTACTACAAAAATAATAATCTGTACAACTTATATCTGCCTTGCTTTCCTTCATACTAGCTACTTGTCTTTCCACTTTCATCTTATCCCAAATATCATCAGAATCTAAAAAACACAAAAACCTCCCTGTTGCTTTCCGTATTCCTCTATTCCTAGTATCACTTACTCCTAAATTTACCTTATTTTTTAATAAAACAATTCGCTTGTCTTTAAAACTCTTTATAACATTAAGTGTATCATCAGTACTAGCATCATCAATGACAATTATCTCTAAATTAGAATAAGTTTGACTAATAACACTATTTAAAGTATTTTTAATAAATTTAGCAGTATTATAAGCTGGTATAACAACACTCACCTTATCACTTTTTAATCCACCCTTTTGCATAGTCCCTCACATATTTAAATAATATCAACTATTAAAAAAGAAGTAATATTCTCTTATTACTTCCTATTTAAAACTTCTACTATTTTATCATGAGCATTTTTTACATCATCTTCATAAGGAATCATTACATATCTCTTAGAATTAGGAGCTGTATATGTTGGACTTGATGCATCACTTCCACTAACAGAATTAGTTATAAATTCCCAACCTGACATATCATCTAGTTGACGCTTTACTAATTCTTTTATTATTGACGATGGAATATCTGTTCTATAACTATTTGCTAATGAATCTAATAATTTATCATACTTAGTCAATATTGTTTTATCGCTAATGACTTTTTTTAGTGTTGCTTCTAATACTTGTTGTTGATTTAAAATTCGATGGCGATCTCCCGAGGCATAAGCATATCTTTCTCTTGAATAAGCTAAAGCTTGCTCCCCATTCATGTGTACCATACCCTTTTTTATATGCCAAGATGGAATATGTGAACTAGTAAAAGAAGTATCTGAATATACATCAATTCCTCCTACTAAATCAACCATTTCCTTAACGGAAGACATTCCAACTTTAATTGAATAAGCAATATCAACATCAAATAAATCCTCAACGGTTTGACGCGAAACATCTAACCCATAAATCCCCGCATGCGTAAGCTTATCTTTCATTGTCGTCTTGCCATGTATATAGACATAATAATCTCTTGGTATTGAAGTCATAAGAACCGTTTTAGAAACAGGATTAATCGTTAAAACCATATTAACATCACTACGGCTATTATTCTGAATCTTATTACTACGTGAATCAGACCCAGATATGTATAGGTTAAAAGGTTCTAACTTATCATTCTTATTAGACATTTCCTTCTTAGTTTCAATATTAAAACTATAAAGAACGCGATAATCATCCTTAAAACTACACTTATCTATACAATCATATACTGTTGACATCTCCTCTTCCAACATTTCAATAAATGCAAGATCTAAAACAACAGCATCAACTTTACTTCGAATGAAGTCATCATAAAGTTCATAAATATCAACATAATCATACCCATCAAACTCTACTTTCTTATGCACTTCATCCAATACTTTATCTTTATTAGTATCACTACTTAAATAACCAATTCTTTTCTTATCTAAATCTTCAATACTCTGTGCTAAAGAACTATCTAAAACAATAAGTTGATAAGTAGTAACTTCTACATCATTGTTATTAAAAGCCTTGTTGAAAAACTGCAAAGTATCAACACCATAATTAATTCCCATAAATGATATAAAGCCCATAATAACATAACAAATTACGGTTATTACTTTTGGCCATAGCTTTTTGACAAATAAACACGCATTAGCTACCACATTTAATAAAATTAGAACACCAATAAACATCCAATAATATTTACTTGGCAACACATCTAAATTAGTAACTACTACAACTAAATATATATTTAATGCAAGCATCAATGTTGCTAAAATAACTTTAATTATTTTTTTCACAATAATCACCTTTTTTTATATTATACCATAAAGCAAAATAAAAAGAGGACATAAGCCTCTTAGTATGCATATATTGAACTAACAATAATTGCAAGCAGAATAAATAATACTAAAATTATAAAGAAAGTATTACCATATGTATTATTAGTATTATTTAAGGATTGGGATTTACAGCAATTCATATGAGTCACCTCCTAAATTAAATAAAAGCCCCTACTATAATAATTAATAATATAAATAACACTAAGATGAATGCAGCACTTGAAACATTATTTCCACACTTATTCATATTATATTTTCCCTCCTTTTCATTACTCACTTTATTGTATGGCAAATTTAATACTTTTGTGCATGATTTACTATTATTTTTTTTATTGTCATGATATAATTACTAGATGTAAGGGAGGATAACATGAAAAAGAAATTAATAGTATGTCTAATTACACTTAGTTTATTAACTGGATGTGGTAAAGTTCCAAAACTAAGTAATGGTGAAGAAACAATTTTAAAATTTAAAGATGGGACAATGTACAGTGTTGATGATATTTGGCGCGAATTTAAAGACAAATATGCTTTAACAATTTTAATGGACAAAGTTGATTTAAAAATTCTTAATGAAGAATACAAAGATAATTCTGATAAAATGAAGGAATTAGATGACAGAATTAAATCTTATGAAGCAACTTTAAAGTCTAACTATGTTAATGCAGATGGTGCTTTCGATCAAGTAGCATTTAACCAAGCTTTAGCTAGTGCAGGATTTGATTCGATTGATCCATTATTAGATCAACAAAAATTAACTATACTTACTGAATTTGCAGTAATTGACTATGCCAAGAATCAAATAACTGAAAAGCAAGTTAAAGACTATTACAAAGACGAAGCTGTTGGTGACATTCACTGTGTTCACGTTCTTGTAAAACCTGCTAAATCTGATACAACAAGTGACAATGAAGCAAAAGAAAAAGCAGAAAACATTATTAAGGCTATTCAAGAAGATATAAAAAATGGAACTTCAGCAGAAGAAGCTTTCAAAAAATATGAAAGTGACTCATCTGTTACTTACCAAGATTTAGACTATTTCAACAAAGATGACATGGTTGAAGCATTCTCTAATGCAGCATTTGCACTAAAAAAAGGAGAATATTCAAAAAGTCCTGTTAAAACAACATATGGTTATCATGTAATCTTAAAGCTTGATGAAAAAGAAAAAGATACACTTGAAAATCTTACTGACTCAATCAAAGAAAAATTAGGAAACAAACTAATTGAAGATGATGAAACAATGGAAATCAAAGCTTTAGTTGAGTTAAGAAAAAAACATGAAATAGCTTTTGAAGATGACAAATTAAAAGAACAATACAACAGATACGTTAATAACATGTTAAACAAATAAAGATTCGCAAGAATCTTTTTTCTTTGTCTTTTTATACAAATCAATTATTTGCCTCACTCTATCAACAGATAAATAACAAGCATCGGCAATTTCTCTCTCACTAAGACCTTTTAAATATAATTTAATAACAATACTTATAGTAATCTCTAAAAGCTCTCTATTTTTATCTTCAAGTAATTTCATACATATCTCCTACATATATATTACCCAAAAAGAATTATATTACTTCACAAAAAAACAAGATAACTGAACCTTAATAATAATCTTAGTTATCTTGTTTAGTGTTTTCATTAAATTACTTAGGAGCTAAGACAAGGCGAGCGCTGACGCTGCTATAGCTGACAGCCCCACCAGCGGGTCTACTAAAGCAGAACTGCCCTGCAGAGGAACCATAATCGTAATAGCCGCCGCGATAGAACCAAGAACTAGAAGACTCCACAAAATATGAATAATCATTATACCAGTTATTTCGATTATTTCCATCACTATAGAACGATCCCATCTCTCCTGTTGCATCTCCTAATATTCGTCTACTATATGCTGTTACTGCTGAATTACTTGCATATACATCTATATATTTACTATATGTTTCTCTTATTTCAGTTAATGTTAATCCACTACTCCCTACTTTTCCATCTATATATCCAGCTACATATTCATATGCTCCACCTGACATGTCATATACCCCTGTTATATTTCCAGTGGTTGATGCAAGATATCCTACTTCTGTATCATATGGCTGGTTATTAGTTGTACTACCAGAAGCATCATTAGTATTTGCTGCATATCCTGTTATATAATTTGAATGATTATTTATTCTTACTTCTGTATTTATTCCATATTTAGAATGTGATAGATAAGCTACTGCTCCCCATTCAGTATTTTTCATCATATGCGAATCTAACCCACGATTATAGTTATACATGGCTTTGAAAAAATTACTTACTGAATTTGAACGCCATGAATGCACATTTGGTTTTACTTGAATTTTTGTTGGATCACTTGAACTTACTTCTGCTGTTGTTGTACTAGTTGAACCTTTATATCCGGTTTCAAATTTACCTACCCATATGCCATTTGCATCAAAGTTTGTAAAAGCTGGATGTGTTAACCATTCTCCATCCTTACTTCCATTTGATGATTGTGTATCTTTACTCTCAAACTCAATCTCGATTTCTTGGGCTATACTTTCGGGTAACTTTGTGGTTGTTCCATCAGCTTGATTAGCATGGAATAACTTATATCTATATCTTGGTATCCATACGAAGTATGATTCTATATCTGATTCAGAAATAACATCTCCTACATTATAGTTTTTACTTGGACTATCAACCAATATTACCGCATTAGCCCATTCTTTATTGGCATAATCATACCATTTCTCGTTCGTATTAGCATATGTTACCACCCCTGTATTATCTAAAGTTATTGGAATCAGCTCTTTTGATAACTCAGGTCTAGCTCCATTTATTACACTATCCTCATATAAATTATCAGGTGTTATTACACCGGTCTCTTCTCTTTCACTTGGCGTTGCTACTAACTCACAAGTGAAGGTTCCAGTTTTCTCCTCTGTTACTACGCTTTTTAACTTTACTTTTACTTCTCCAATTTTGACTTCATTACTTGCTAATGAAAAACTACTTGGATTTATTGTTACATCTACTAAGTTGACTAAGTTACTTGAATTATCATTTAGACCACAATTGATGGTTACATTAGCATCATACTGAGTATTCTTATTTTTAACCCAGAAGGTTAACATTGTTTCTTCATCTATCGCACTTATCTTCTTTGCATCATAGGTAATTGTTTTTCCATCTTCATCTATACTTGCAGTTCCGTCAGTTTCAGTTTTTATGAACACAACATCATCTAAGAATATATTATTAAAACCTATATTCAGAGTATTATTTATCACTAGATTAGTTGCTACACTAGCAAAACCAATTACAAGCAACAATATACTTAAAACTAGTAAGCTTTTCTTCCCCATGATCAACACCCTATTCTGTTAGTATTGTATCACAAATAAACATTTTCTAACAATAAATATTTTGTCAAAAAAAGATTTCCACCTAAAGTGAAAACCTTTTAATTATTTCTTAAATTGGGAGTTATACAAATCAGCATAGAAGCCATCTTTTTTCATTAACTCATTATGACTACCCATCTCAATAATATTACCATCTTTCATAACTAATATAGTATCAGCATTTTTAATAGTTGAAAGACGATGCGCAATAATAAATGACGTTCTGCCTTCTGTAAGTTTATCCATAGCTTTTTGAACTAATTCCTCAGTTCTTGTATCAACATTTGAAGTTGCCTCATCCAAAATCAAGAATGGCGCATCCTCAATCATACCACGCGCAATAGTGAGTAATTGCTTTTGTCCTTGACTAATCGAATCATTATCTTGTATCTGAGCATCTAACCCACCAGGTAATGTTTTAACAAAATGATCTACTCCAACAGTCCTTAAAGCATCCCATATTTGCTCATCAGTAACATTTTCTTTATTAAACTTAATATTATCTCTTATTGAGCCTTCAAACAACCACGTATCCTGTAAAACCATTATAAACAAACGATGAATATTATTTCTCGATAGCTTCTTAGTTGATACTCCATCAATTAAGATATCTCCATCATTAATCTCATAAAACTTCATTAAAAGATTAACCATAGTAGTCTTCCCAGCCCCTGTCGGACCAACAATCGCGATCTTTTTCCCACTCTTAGCAGAAGCACTAAAATCATTTATAATAATACGATCTTTATCATAACCAAATTTAACATTCTTAAATTCGATATTGCCTTTTACCTTATTCTTATCAAGTACTTCTTTTATACCATCTTCATTTAGCATCTCTTCTTCATCAAGGAAATCAAAAACACGTTCTGATGCCGCTGCTGTAGCTTGTAAATTAGCCATAGCTTGTGCAATTTGTGAAAGCGGATTAGTAAACATACGTATATAAATCATGAAGGCAACAATTACACCAAAAGTTATCTTATCATTCATTACAAGAAGAGCACCACATATACAAACTGCTACATAACCAAAATTACCAACAAATGCCATAATTGGTTGCATTAATCCCGATAAAAAAGCACTCTTACGATTACAATAGTATAACTTTTCGTTAAGCTCATCAAAATCACTTATAGCTTTTGTTGTTCCATTATAAGTTTTAACGACATTAGCACCACTATAAATTTCTTCAATATAACCATTCATATTTCCTAATTCAACTTGTCTTTGGTTAAAATATTTTTGTGATTTACCTAATATAATAAACATCAAGATAAAACCAAATACAGATGCAATTATTGCCGTTAAAGCCATTACATAATTAGTAATAAACATCATAAGCAAAGATCCACAAAATAAAGTTAACCCTGTTACTAATGTAGAAATACTTTGATTCATTTGCATTCCAATTGTATCAACATCATTAGTAACAATTGATAATACATTACCCGTTTCATGTGTATCAAAATACTTTAAAGGTAAAGCATTAATCTTATAGGAAATATTACTACGTAGCTTCCTAGCAAAATTATTAGATACTGTGGCTAGAGTAAATGACTCAATAAAACCAAACAAAGCACTAATACAATATATAATTATTAAAGTAAAACCTATGCTTTTTACTCTGTCTAAATCCATTTTTGGTTTAACAACAGAGTAAATTGACTCAGGCAACTCATCAAACTTCTTTAACATTTCTGTTGTATTCTCAAAATCATCAACAGTCCCCATTATTCTTAAAAATGCAAATTGATCCTTAGGTGATATATCTACACCCTCGAAGTTAATATTATTAAAAAATCTAATTAAAATCTCATCGCTCATCTCAAAAAATGCAAATCTTTTTTCAATATCACTTTCCGTAGACAAGCCTTTAAATATATCACTTAATTTCTTCTTTTCATCATCACTTATATTTGGATCAACCATGATCTCTTTTACTTTATTCTTTAAATTATCTTCTGTTAAAGACTCCACAATAGAATTAGAAATTAACTCAATATTCTCTGTTCTCGGCTCAATACCACTAGTAATAGTATCAGTTAAATCTGACAAAATATTAGGCGAAATAATTGATAATATAGCACTTACAGCCGCCAAAACTAAAGCTACTAAAAGTAAATAACGCCATCTATTCAAACTATTGATTAAACGAAGCATTGAGCCTTTAAAATCACGAGATTTTTCCATCCCATTCCTATGCATTCTAGGCATTATTTAACTCCTCCTCTGACAATTGTGATAAAGCAATTTCTTTATAGACATCACAATTTTTTAACAACTCTTTATGAGTTCCCATTCCTACACATATTCCCTTATCTAAAACGACAATTTTATCCGCATTCATAATTGTTCCAATTCTTTGAGCAACTATCATACTAGTAGAATTTTTAGTATGTTTTTTTAATTCTTTTCTTAAAACTGAATCCGTTTTATAATCAAGTGCCGAAAAAGAATCATCAAATATATATATTTCTGGTTCTCTTGCTATCGCTCTAGCAATCGATAAACGCTGTTTTTGTCCTCCACTTACATTAGTTCCTCCAAAGGCAATGTGTGAGTCAACTCCCTTTTCCATCTTGTTTACAAAGTCACTACCTTGAGCTACATTAATTGCTTCAAGAATATCATCCTTACTCTTCTTTTTCTTACTATTTCCATAAGCAACATTATCAAAAACAGACCCAGTAAACATAACAGCTTTTTGTGAAACATATCCAAGTTTATTATATAACTCTTCTAATTTATACTCTTTAACATTAACTCCATCGACTAATACTTCTCCATCTGTAGCATCATAAAATCTTGGAACCAAATTTATTAGTGTTGACTTCCCTGAACCAGTTGAACCAATAAATGCAATTGTTTCCCCTTGATTTACTTTAAAAGAAATATCTCTTAATAAATACTCATCAGCATCAGGATATTTAAAAGAAACACCTTTAAATTCAATTGTCCCCGTCTCTTTGGTCTTACCTGTAAAATCCCCATCTTTGATATTCTCATCCGTATCCAAAACTTCATTTATACGACATGCTGAAACCTTAGCTCTTGGCCAAATCATAAATATCATAGCTAGCATCAAAAACGACATAATTACTTGCATTCCATAACTTGAAAATACAACCATATCACTAAAGAGATTAATCTTATCAAACATTAATGCATCGTTTATCAAATATGCTCCAATAAAATATATTCCTAATGTTAAACCATGCATTATCATATTCATCATTGGATCCATAATAGCAAAACATCTTTGATTGAATAACTGCGTATTAGTTAATTCATTATTAACTTTTTCAAATCTATCCTGTTGAAACGCCTCTGCATTAAAAGCTCTTATAACACGAATACCTGTTAAATTCTCTCTTGTTACTCCATTAACATGATCAATCAACTTTTGAACACGCTCAAATCTCGGTAAAACAACGATCATTAAACTTCCAATTGTAATTAATAATACTAATACACAAACAGCTGTTAATATACTCCACTCCATACTCTTATTGACAATCTTCATTATCGCCCATACTGCCATAATTGGTGCTTTACATAACATCTGTAACCCCATAGCAATAAGCATTTCAACTTGAGTAACATCATTTGTAGTACGGGTTATTAAACTACTAGTTGAAAACTTTTTAATCTCTTCCATGCCAAAGTCTTGAACTTTCTTAAAAACTCTCCTGCGAATATTTTTAGAAAAATTAGCTGAAAGACGTGATGCTAAAAAGCCAACACAAAAAGAAGTAGCCAAACTTCCAAATGCACAAGAAACCATGTAGATTCCCTGTATAACTACATCTGATAATTGACTATCTTCCGTTTGGATTAATCTAGTAATCTCACTCATATAATCTGGTAATCGTAAATCTAAAAATACTTGAAAAACGATTAAAACAATACAAACAACGATAATCACAATATCTTTTTTATTAAAATTTTTAAACAATTTAAACATTATTATCC
>CATNCE010000024.1 GCA_950097225.1 uncultured Bacilli bacterium | reverse complement strand
TTCAAACTTTCCTATCTACATACCATTCACATCAAAATTAGTGAAAGCTGGATGCGTTAACCATTCCCCATCTTGACTTCCTGTTGATACTGGTATATCTTTACTCTCAAACTCAATCTCGATTTCTCGGGCTATACTCTCAGATAACTTTGTTGTTGTTCCATCTACCTGATTAGCATGGAATAACTTATATCTATATCTTGGTATCCATACAAAATATGCTTCAATATCACTTTCTTGTATTGTATCACCTACATAGTAAGTCTTGGATGGATTATCAACGAGTATTACCGCATTGTCCCATTCTTTATTTTCATAATCATGCCACTTTTTATCCGAATCAGCATATGTTACTTTTCCATCATCTGCTATTGTTACAGCAATCATCTCTGGCCCTATTACTGGATTAGCTCCATTTAATACCTCATCTTCATATAAATTACTTGGAATTATTATACCTGCTTCATCTCTTTCACTTGGTGTTGCTACTAACTCACAAGTGAATGTTCCAGACTTTTCTTCTGTTACTACACTTTTTAACTTTACTTTTACTTCTCCAATTTTAACTTCATTAGACACTAATGTAAATTTATCTGGCTCAATTGTTACATCTACTAAATCGGATAAATCACTTGAATTATCATTTAGACTACAACTAATTGTTACATCTGCATCATACTGAGTATTTTTATTTTTAACCCAAAATGTTAATGTTGTTTCTTCATTTATTGCACTTTATTTTCTTGGCATCGTATGTAATTGTCTTTCCATCTTCACTTATAGAAGACTCACCTTCCGTCTTAGTTTTTATAAACACGACATCATCCAAGAATGTATTATTATATCCAACATTCAAATTGCTATTGATTATCAAATTTGTTGCTACACTAGCAAAACCAATTACTAAAAGAATTACACTTAAAAATAGCAGACTTTTCTTCCTCATGAGCAACACCCTATTCTAATGATATTGTATCATAGAAAAAGACTTTTTTGCAACAAATATGTTGTAACATTTTGTCGAATTATAGCAAAAGAAAAAAGACATTATGCTGTCTTTAAAAGGGCTGTATCTTGATTTGCTACTAATGGTATGTATTCAGCTAGTTTATCTTCAGCTTTTAAGCGATTGATGAAGTCTTCTACTTTACCATTGTTTTCAGAGACATAACCGATAGTCACGGAACCATCTTCTAGTTTTTTTGCTGAGATGACGTTTTCCTTACTAGTTATGTAATCTAATTTAGTAGCATACATGTCTCTTGATGCTAGATATTCCTCATATGCTTCTTTGTCTTTCATTAGCTTAAACATGACTTCTAGTTCTGCGAGTGTCTCAAGCGATTCTGTAAAACCACTATCAACATAACCTTGTTCATCAACGATTCCTTCTTTTATACTTTCAATAGCAATGTTTGGGTCATAACCAATTGTCTCATCATATAAAACGGGATATCCAACATTAGGATTATCAATATTATGACGGTCAAAATTTGGTTGAGTTATATAGTTCATTGAAGCTACATAGCATCTTTTTCCATTAGAAAATAATACTTCATCATTTCCTAAAGTAAATGGATCATATAACATCCATCCTAATTCGTGAATACAAAATTCAAAAGCAGGAGAAAATCTCGTGACTTTTTTCTCGTATTCTTCATAAAGTTCTTTGTATTTTTCACTTTTTTCGATAGCTGTTTTCACGATTGCATTGCATAAACCTTCTATTTCATAAAAAGGTAAATCATGAAATTCTAAACGACTATCCATTACTCCTGTTTTCATATTATTATCACCTACTATAATAATTATAGCATACTTTTTAAGTTTAAAAAGAAAAAAATGCAATTATATGCATTTTAGCTATTGCGGATTTCTTCAATGTATTTATTTACCTTGTATGCCCATGTAGGGCTTTCAGCATAAGTACTGGCCATTTTATCGGCTGTATCCATTCCCTTTAAATAGTAATTATTATAAATTATGCTTAAATACCCAGCTATACCATCATCTAGTGTATCATATTTTGAGTATGAACCATTGTTACATGATTTTCCACCCTTTAATCCACCTATGTTGTTACACTCGACAGTCAAAAATGAACATGTCCATTTGCAGCCAGTTTCCAGTAAAACAATTGATACACTTAAATATGGATCCATTCCCGTATCTTTTGTATATTTAGCAAAAAAATAGCCTGTATTCATCAAGTAACCTTTTAAATGATTATTTAATTTATTAGTTAATTCTGTTAGAGTCATTCCCTCATAAATGATAGAGCCATCATCCTCAAAAACGGGAGGGTTACGATAAGGATAGTCAGTAATCTCCTCGATATATGGCATATCTTCATCAGGTATATTAGAGGATGTTGTTAATAAGGATGTTGTTGTTGGCACAATTTTGGTTGTTGCCATTTTATATTTAGGTTTATTCTCTTCTTCATGATAGTATTCAATGACATTTTTTAGTGGAGCATTGAGACTGCGATCATGAAAGAAAAAACATTTTATATATGCAAAAACTGATAGACACAATAAAAAGGAGATACTTATAATGATGATTTCTTTTTTATACTTTAATGTCATCTAATAACCTCTATTCTATAAGGTTCATTATATCATTAATTAAGACATGCTGCAATTGTCAATAATTTTCCACTCTCTTTACATAAAAAAACACCTAAACATGGTAAAGGCGTCTTTTTTTGCGACTTTCAACATAGCCAACGACTTCTAGATTATCAGATACTTCGGGAATTTTATATTTATCATTTAAAGTTGTAAGCCCAAGTTGATATCCCTCAATATTACTAAGTTCGTCTTTTATGCTATCAGCTTCATTTACTAATGAGTTACGATTTTGTTCATTTTGCGATATTTCGTGAGCAATACTATTATTAAGCTCATTTGCTGCCATCAATTCAAGGTAAATTAGACTCTTATCTTGAAATACTTCATGTAGTAATCTGATATAATTAGAAACAATATTTCCTTGCATAACACTTCCAATAGTTTGATTATAGATGTGTACACCATTACAAAGAATTAATAATCCTAAAAGAATAGCTATACCACTTAATACAAATGATCCTGGGGCACAAATACCAGCACAGATAAGAAATACCCCTCCTACTTTTTGAAATAATCCTCTAAGTAATTTGGCTTTTTTACCCTTATCGTTACGAAGCTCGTTTATTTTAAGTAGCTTTTGCTGATGTTCCCTAGCCTCATCTAAGTTTAATAATAATTCTTTAATTTTGGCATCACAATTCTGTAATTCCTGTTTTATATGGTTTAAGGTTGCCTCATCTTCAGCACTTATTTCTTCAAGAGCAGCCTTAATATGTTCTATTTTCATTTTGGTCTCCTTTTTCCAACTGATTAATCATACATCATTTTATTACTAAAAGCAAGTGTTTTTTGTCGAAATAAGGCAAAAAGAAAAAGACCTATTAGGTCTTAACTATTAGATACCTCTAAATAATTCTTTACGTTTAACTACTACTAAAGCAATTCCACATACTAAAGCAACAGCAACAAACTCAACGATATAGTCTTCTACTCCAGTCTTAACTGACTTAACACATGTTCCTTTAGATTTAATATCTTCGATAAGAGTACATGTTGGAGCTTGAGTACCAACTGTTAACCATTTATAATCATCATCACACGAATAACATGCCATCTCTTCAATAGAAACTCTAGTGTGACAATCATATGATTTATCAAATGATACTACTGGTAAGTAAGCATATGCTCCTTCATCAACCATACTAACTTGTTTAACAGTCATAGCTGTTATTTTATCTTTAGTACTATTAAGAGTATACTCTACTGCCCATACTTTATTAGTTGCAGTGTCGTAAGTTGATGTATAGAAACCTTTGCTTCCATATTTACCTATAGCAGATTTAACGAAGAATTCTCCCCATTTATCAGCATCGATAGTATATGTCCCATTTCCATTATCTTTAGCACCGAAAATAGTAATTAATTCATTTAATGAAATATATTCAAGTTCCATTGCACCATCAGCATCTTGACGAGCAGAAGTCCAGTAATATTGTTCTTTTAATCCAAGATAAGCAATATGATTCTTCTTTATTAGAGAAGCTGGAGTATTTTCAGCTTTTGAGTCATAATATGGGGTTGATGTTCCATACATACCTAAAGCTAAAACTTTTACGTATTGAGAACCCTTACCTTCATCTTCTAAAATTATAGAAGTAATACCAGCGTTTTGTCCTCCTTGTTTTCTTTCTTCTTCGCTTCGATAGAAGTTTACCTCATCACCAACTGTGTATACAAAGCATGATTCTGATACAGAGCATTGAGTAATGCCTTCTTCAGCTTTCGCATTAGCAAAAGGTATTACTAATGATATTGCTGCTAAAATTGCCATTAATTTTTTCATAGAAATTTCACTCCTTTATTTTATTTTACCTTTTTCTAGTATTAATATAACATAATTAGCAAAAGTTTTCCATAATTTAACAAAAATAGCAATTACTTTACAAAAAAAGAGAGAAATATTAGTCGTTATTTCCCTCTTCGATTAATTCAAAGCGATATTCTTGTTTAATATCTGGGTATTTATCATGATCAACTTTAGATAAAAACAAGTCCATTGGTCTTACCCAAATTTCACCATCATGTTCATAAACAACCATTTCTTCTAAAGTTTCCGAATGTTTAGCTATTTCTAAAACAGTTAGAATTATTCCTTTGAAATGACGATATTTATCGCCTTTATTTGGTTTCCTCATTTTTTTCCTCTTTCTTTTTTTGTTTTGGCAAAGCCTCTTTACGCGATAAGTTTAATCGGCCACGATTGTCATAGCCTTGACTTACAACGACGATTTCGTCTCCAACTTTAACGACATCACTAGTTTTTTCGACACGTTCATGAGCTAGCTGCGAAACGTGAACTAGTCCTTCGCATCCTGGCCAAAGTTCAACAAAACACCCGAATTCTTCGACTTTAACTACTTTGGCATTGTATTTTACACCAGTTTCAACTTCACGAGCAATCGATTTTATCATTTCCTCAGTCTTAGTTATGATATCTTTATTGGTGTGATAAATGGTAACTGTTCCGTCATCTGCTAAATCAACTTTGACAGCATTGATATCTTGAACTGTTTTAACATTAGATGCTTCAAGAATGATTTTAGTAATGGTTTCGCCCCCTTTACCTATAACTTCTTTTATCTTATCAGGGTTTATCTTAAATATGCTAGTTTTAGGTGCATATTCAGATACTTCACTTCTTGGTTCTTTGATCTGGGACTCCATAACTTCAAGGATTTCCATACGAGCTTTTTTAGCTTGTTCAAGCGCTTCACTTAGGATTTCCTTGGTAATTCCTTTAATTTTAATATCCATCTGTAACGAACAAATACCCTTTTTTGTTCCTCCGACTTTAAAGTCCATATCACCTAAATGATCTTCCATACCTTGAATATCGGTTAGTATTGTATATGATGACTCATCTTTGCTAGTTATAAGTCCCATAGCGATTCCAGCAACTGGAGCTTTTATTGGAACTCCGGCAGCCATAAGTGCCATACATCCAGCACAGATAGTTGCCTGACTTGAAGACCCGTTTGATTCAAGAATTTCTGAAACAACACGAACTGTGTATGGAAATTCTTCTTCTGATGGCATAACTTGTTTTAAACAACGTTCTCCCAAAGCTCCATGACCGATTTCACGACGTCCAGGTGACCCATATCGCCCAGTTTCGCCAACAGAAAATGCTGGAAAGTTATAGTGCAACATGAAGTGTTTTTCAGCTTCTAAGCTAATGCCATCTAAAACTTGATATTCATTTAGAGCACCAAGAGTTGTTATAGCAAGAGCTTGTGTCTCTCCTCTAGTAAATAGTGCTGAGCCATGAGTTCTTGGCAGTAAGTCAATAGCCGTACTTAGTGGGCGAATCTCATCCATGCGACGACCATCACTGCGCTTTTTCTCATCAACGGTAATTGATCTAAATATATCATATTCGATTGACTCTAAAATAAGTTTAATCTTAGTAATTAGAATTTCTAATTCGTCTTTATCGAGATTACTATTTTCTTCAGTATATTTATTTATAATATTCTCTTTTACTTTATCAATTGCTGCGTATTTTTCAAGTTTTTCCTTAATGCGTAGTGCTGCATCAAGATCTTTTGTTGCCAAACTTGCTACTTCATCGCGTAGACTATCTTCTATTTCTAGTTTTTCATAAGTCATTTTTTCTACACCGATATCAGCTGCAATTCTTTCTTGGAATTCACATAGTTCTTTAACTGCCTCATGTCCGAACATAAGCGCATCAAGCATATCATTTTCAGATACTTCCTTGCTACCAGCTTCAACCATATTAATGGCTTTTTTCGTTCCAGCTACGGTTAAGTCAATATCAGATATTTCTAATTCTGCTGGGGTTGGATTAATAATGAACTTGCCATCTACACGCCCAACTTTAACTCCAGCAATTGGTCCATCAAAAGGAATCTTAGATATGCATGTACATAGAGATGAGCCAAACATGGCAGCTAATTCAGGAGAATTATCGTTATCAACAGATAAAACTGTATTAACAATTTGTACTTCATTTCGGAAATCTTCTGGGAACATTGGTCGCATTGGACGATCAATCATGCGAGCTGCTAAAGTTGCGGCATCCGTTGGCCTACCTTCTCTTTTAATAAATCCACCTGGTATTTTACCTACAGAATACAATTTTTCTTGATATAACACCATTAAAGGGAAAAAGTCACTTAAAATATTAGCATTATTGCCAACTACAACGGTTGATAAAACAACTGTATCTCCATAACGAACTAAAACTGCACCATGTGCTTGTTTAGCTATTTCCCCATGTTCTACAATTAACTTTCGACCATAAAAGTTAAGTTCAAATACTTTTTTTTCCATTACTTCATTTTCCTCGCTTGTCTATTATTATTTTACCATTATATAAAAGAAAAGACACTAAAAAATTAGTGCCTACTTTCTTATATTTAATTTTTCGATTAATGTACGATAAGAATTAACATCATTTGCTTTTAAGTAATCAAGTAAACTACGTCTTTTTCCAACTTTCATCATTAATCCTCTTTTAGAATGATAATCATGAATATGAATCTTTAAGTGTTCAGTTAGATCACGAATCTCTTCAGTTAAGATTGCGATTTGTACTTCTGTAGCACCAGTATCATTTTCATTCTTACCAAATTCTTTAACTAATTCTGCTTTTCTTTCTTTAGTTACAGCCATTATTTGTTCCTCCTATTAATCTTTTTATGTTTAAACCGAGTCTAAAATCGGAGATTTTCCAGACCAAGTAAAAACTTTACTAGTTAATTATATACTGGATACTAATAAAAATCAACATTATTTTAGCAATTTAATAGTAAATATTATATCATCTTTAGGGTTAGTTACTTCAATAGTTCCATTATGGCGTTCAATTATTTCTTTCGTGATTGATAGTCCAAGTCCAGCCCCCCCTGATTTACTATTGCGCGATGTACTGATTCGATAGAATTTCTCAAATATTTTGGCTAGTTTATAGTCTGGTATTTTATCCCCCTTATTTTTTATTTCAAAGACAATTACATTGTCTTTAGTCTTTAAAGATATTTTGATATGCGTATTTGCATAACAATAATTAATAGAGTTTTTTATTAAGTTAGTAAATGCCCTAGCTAATAATGTTCCATCTCCATTATACATTATCTCATTTTCTTTGGTAACATCTATTTTTAGATTTTTATCTTTAGTCATAGGATACATTTCTTCTACTAGTTGATCAAGGAGAATAGAAAGATCAATTGTATTTTGATTTATTGGCATATCATGAAGATTATATTGAGTTATTTCAAAGAATTGATTAGTTAATTCTTCTAAACGAAGTGATTTTTCTAATGCGATTTTAATGTATTTATCGCGAAGATCTTTAGACATTTTTTTCTCTTCTTCTAGTAAGGTTAAATAGCCAATTACAGAAGTAAGTGGAGTCTTTAAGTCATGAGCCATATACATGATCAAATCATTTTTCTTAAGTTCTTCTTCTTTGGCTTTACTGCGACTTCTTATAAGATTTAATCTTATTTTATTTAACTTATTTTCGATAATCGCTAGATTGGCAGATAGCTGTATGTTTTCCTCAGGTGTATTTATGATTTTATCTATACTACTTACAACATCACTTAAGTAACGAAATTTACGAGTAATTACAAAGAATGATGTTATAAGTAAGATAACTGGATACATGGATAGCAATATCATACTCTTATTAGTCATGGCATAATACCAAAATGAATAACTAATTGATATAGCTAACCTAACGAGTATTTCATTAAGTATTGTATCAACTAAAAAACAGATGGCGATCATTCCAATAATGGAAAATCCCATAATTTCAATAACTGCAGAAAAAGCTATTGATTTTTTTAATTTATTTAATTCTTTATTCGTCAATTTTATACCCTACTCCCCAAACAGTCTTTATAAATTTTGGTTGCTTAGAATCATCATTTAATTTTTCACGTATTCTTCTAATATGAACCATTACAGTATTGTTATTGTCCAAGTATTTGTCTTTCCAAACTTGTTCAAATAGTTCTTCTGAGCTAATTACTCTTCCTCGGTTAACTGCTAAATATAACACGATGTCAAATTCAATTGGTGTTAATTGTATCTCTTTTTCGTATAAGAAACACTTGTGAGCATTTTCATCAATACTTAAGCCATCAATGTATATCTCTTCATCTTTATGATTTGATGTGTATTTAGTATAACGTCGTAAACTCGCCTTAACCCTAGCAATTAATTCGAGCGGACTAAATGGCTTGGTTATATAATCATCTGCTCCTAACGATAAACCTCTTATTTTATCTTGGTCTTGAATCTTAGCAGTCAACATGATTATGGGAAAAGTTTTATTTTGGGAACGAATGATTTTTACTAGTTCAAACCCATCAATTCCATCCACCATGACATCAAGTATAGCTAAATCAATTTCTTTAGTTTTTAAAACATCTAGAGCTTTTTCGGAAGTATAGCATTTGTAAACGTTATATTCTTCGTTGCGAAGATATAACTCAACTAAATCGGCAATTTCAATTTCATCATCAAGGACAAGAATATTCACAAAATAAACCTTCTTTCGTATTTAATTATAGCATTTTTTGGTGACGTTTGCGGATAATAAGATGCAGTTTAAGAAAATGTTAAGATTTTTGTAAATAATTCTTAAAGTATTAACTTTGACTTTTGTCTATACTGACATTGGAGGAAAAAATTATGTGTGGAATTGTTGGATTTGTAAATACAAAAAATGATAAAGAAAAATCTTTAGAGAGAATGATGACAAAAATTGCTCATCGCGGTCCTGATGGCAAGGGAGAATATGTTGATGACTCAGTAGCCTTAGGACATGTGCGCTTAGCTATTATTGACATCGAATCAGGGACTCAACCTCAATTTAATGAGGATGGTAATTTAATTATTATTTTTAATGGGGAGATCTATAATTATTTAGAGTTAAAACAGGAGTTAATAAAAAAGGGCCACACTTTTGTGAACAACAGTGATACTGAAGTTATTATTCATGGGTATGAGGAATGGGGATATAATATCCCTAAGTACTTACGAGGTATGTTTGCTATTGCAATTTGGGATAAGAGGAATAAAAGTCTTTTTCTGGCACGTGATAAAGCGGGAATTAAACCTCTTTACTACTCTATTTTTAATGGCACATTTATGTTTGCATCGGAAATAAAGGCTTTGCTCGCCCACGAGGACACTGTAAAAGAATTAAACGATAGTATACTGGTTCCCTATTTGTGCTTTGGCTTTAATGCAGGAAACGAAACATTCTTTAAGGGTATTTACAATTTAGAAGCAGGATCTTACCTAATTTATCATGATGGGAATATTAAAACAGATAAGTATTTTACTTTAGAGTTCTGTAATAAAAAAGAGATTACAAAGGAAATGATTAACAAGTGTTTAAAGGATTCAATAAATCACCATTTGATAAGTGATGTCCAAGTCGGTTCTTTTTTATCTAGTGGAGTTGATTCAAGCTATATTGCTTCTTGTGCTAATATCTCTACAACTTATACTGTTGGATATAATGAAACTAACTTCAGTGAGATTAATGAAGCTAAAAATTTAGCTAATATTTTAAACAAAGAGAATAAGAGTTTAATTATAACAAAAAAGGACTATTTTGATGTTGTACCAAAGTTTCTTTATTATATGGATGAACCATTAGCCGATCCTTCTTCTATTGGCGTATACTTTCTAGCACATTTAGCAAGTAAGGACGTTAAGGTGGTTTTAAGTGGCGAAGGTGCTGATGAGTTATTTGCAGGTTATCTTTCGTATTTAGATGATTTAAATTGTGCTTGGTATGATAAAATCCCCTTTAAAATCAGAAAACTAGCCTCTAAAGCGGTAAGTCGTTTTGGCGACTTGCGCGGCCTAAACTTCATATATCGACGTGGAAAGAAGCTAGATGAGTATTACATTGGTTTAGGACGAATATGTCGTGATGAAGAAGCTAAGAAATTAGTTATACTAGATAATCAAGTTAGTACAAGTAGTATAACTAAAAATACTTATGAGTTGTATCATGATAAAAGTGATTTAGAAAAGCGCCAAGCTATTGATTTTAACTTTTACTTGGGCCATAACTTTCTTCCGGCTATGGATAGAAATTGCATGATATTTGGTTTAGAAGCGCGTACTCCATTTCTAGATGATAAAGTATATGAAATAGCAAAAAGCTTGAAGGAAACCCAAAAAGTTAGTCAGGGTAAAACTAAAATATTATTTAGGGATGCAGCTGAAATGGTTATTCCAAGTGATGCATATAAAAAGAAAAAATTAGGTTTTCCACTCCCACTTAAAGAGTGGCTGTTTGATGATATGTTTTATGAGAATATTAAGAGAGTTTTTCAAGAGGATTATACTTCAAAATTTTTTGATCAGAAAAAAATCTTAAAATTACTTAATAATTATTATAAAGGCCAAAAGGCTAACTACAAGCTAATATGGGCGATTTATTGTTTTCTAGTTTGGTACAAAATTTATTTTATAGAATAAAAAAGGAAAGCATGCATGTTTTCCTAATCTATATAAACGTTATATAACGTACAATATATCTTATGTCGATACTTGAATATTTGTGACTAGGGAGAAAAGGTTTTTATACTAAATTTATTTTTATATAACTTTATTTTTATACTACCAGCTTCGTCAGTTCTATATATTTGTGAATTTGATAGAGTTTTGATAACCTGATCATTTGGATGCTTATATCGATTATTTTTTCCGACCGATATGATGCTATAACGCGGATTAATTTTAGAAATAAAGGTTTTAGACGAAGAAGTATTTGATCCATGATGTCCAACTTTCAAAAAGTCAATATTATTTATATTGTATTTAGCTATGATAGCCTCTTCTCTTTCTTTTCCAGCATCGCCCATAAATAGAAATTGCCAGTTATAATACTTTAAATACAAAACTATGGAATTATCATTTTCATTATCATATAGCTGAGTATCTAATAGTTGCAAAGAATAGGCATCTATATTTATATTTGCAACATCATTATAATATTTAATGTTCTTGTTATTCAGAGTATATATGAGTTTATTTTCTAGAGAATTATATTCTCCTTTGTTAAAAAGGACATTTCTAACTTTATAGTTATTGACGATGTTCGAACTCTCTCCTAAGTGATCAAAATCCCCGTGAGTAAGTATTAAATAATCAATATCATATATGCCAATACTTTTTAGAAATTTAAGTGTATTATCGGTTAGATTATACGCTTTTTTCTGTTGCCAATTTTCTTTTTTATAGCTTAGGGTTCCGCCCGTGTCGATCATGACACATTTGTTTTTATATTTTATTATTACTGAATCTCCCTGCCCGACATCTAAATAGTAAACAGTCATAGATGGATCAAAGTAATTAACGTATTTGATGCAAAAAAACATTAATATAATCATTATTATAAATTTTTTCTGATACGTATTAAAAAACAACAACAATAAAATATAGTAGAGAATAATAAATACAGGATGAAATTTAGGAATTATGATATTAAGCATGGGTAAATACTTAGATATATTTTCAAATAAGTTAATTAAAACAAATAAAACTTCATCTAAAAATGGAAATATTATTGTTAACAAACTCAATGGATATAAAAGTGCACTAACTATCGGCACGACAAATAAGTTATCTATTACACTTAAAACGTTGAATTCATAATTAGTAACGATGGTTATTGGCAAACTAAAGAGAAATGCTATTAAAGATACTTTAAGTGTTTTGGCGATATAGTTACCTTTAATTAATCTGCTATAGGTGATAAGTGAGTATGATACGATGCATGAATACAAGAAGCCAATATCGATTAAAAATGAAGGATTTAAAAACAATAGAATGGCAATATCTAATATGAGAATATTCTTAATAGAAATGTTTAAATCAAACTCGCGATTAAAACAGGAGAGAATAAATAAGCCAACTGTTCTTAAAATACTTGCTTGGTAATTAGTTATGAATAGATAAAATAACATGATTACGATGACAATAATATAGCATAAGGTATCTTTTAATTTTATTTTTTTTAAGATAAATAGTATTATTCCCGATAACATGGATACATGCATTCCCGATATGGCAAAAATATGAGATACACCTAAACTTTGATAGTGTCCCATAACCTCATCACTTATTTGATCTTTATTGCCTATAATAAATGTCAATAAATAATTTGAAGATTTATATTTATTGATGTGGCTTATCAAGAAATTTTTTAGGGTATATAAAGTGCTTGTTTTATTGTTTATAACTTGGTATTTTTCAACAGCCAAAGTGTAATTTATTTTTTTACTATGCAAATATTTTTTATAATTAAAAGCATTAGGTATCGTGTTGTTAGGTGGTTTTGATAATTGGCCTAGCAATTTAATGGTAATTCCCAAGTCTAAATTCTCTAAATAATGTTTTTCTTGTTCATCTTGAATATAATATGTACACCTTATTTTCTCTTTTCCATTAATAGTAAAAGTAAATTTGTCTCCATCAATTTTTTTGTCAATTAAGACGCCAGTAAATTCTTTTGTATCAAGAGAGTATTGACTCCTAATGGGAAGGTTTATTCTTACATAGGCGGTTAGCAAAGCAACAAATATAAGAACTGCATAAATATAATTATACTGTAATAAACTCTTTAATCTTAGCAAATACACTTTCTCCTATACCGCTGACATTCATAATATCTTCTATTTTGTTAAATTTATTTTCTGTTCGATAGATAATTATAGAGTCTGCCTTACTTTCACCAATGTTGGGAATCGTCATTAGTTCGGTTTTAGAAGCAACATTAATATTAATTAACTTACGAGTATTTTGATCGGAATTAGACTCATCTTTCACAGGCTCAGTAGTGATAAGTATTTTTTCATCACTGATTATTTTAGTAGTCTTAGCTGTTGTTAATTCACTTTTAGTATAGACATATATAACCATTTCACTTGTTACCTTTTTAGATAAATTAATATTAGATGTTACTGCTGTACTTTTTAAACCGCCAGCCATATCGATAACATCTTTAACAATATTTTTTTCACTTACCTTATAAACACCTGGTTTTTTAACTGCTCCTTTGATGTCGACATAAAATTCATGGGGTATTTCTTCCGTGGTAGTTAATTCGCATACTTCGTTTTCTTTAGATGCATACACTTTACTATCATAACTTAAATTTTTTCTGATGCCAAAAAAGCCAGCAATTAGTAATAAAGCCAAAATTATAGCTACGATAATAATCACTTTTTTATCGTGAAAATCATTCATTTTTTCACCTCCTACTTATTTATTAACGATGAGTTCGCTATTTACTTTTAAGAAGGGAAAAAATATTAATTTACATCATGAAAAAAGGAATATATTCATGTTATCCCCTATTTTTCTTTTTTATTAATAACTAAAGTTGATGTATTAGTAGTTCGCAATAGCTTAGCTATTTTCTTTGCTAGTTTGATGTCTAGGCTATTGTAGATATCATATAGATTTGGATTTATTTCATCATAATCTAAAATATCACTTTGAATTAAATTACTAGTGGTTTCAATATCATCAAAACTTCTAATTAAATTACTAATTGCAACACGTTTTTTTCTTTCTAAATCTTCTTCTTCAATATCTATGTTGGCAATACTCTCTTGGATGATTGATACGAATCTTTTAGGATATGGCGTTTCTGCCATAATAGTTACTAGTAAATGCTTATCTAAATATGTTCTATTTAAATATATACCATCGGTAATAATATTTCCACTAATTAAACGATCCTGAATTTTACTCGAACGTCCAAACATCGAATTAGTAATTAAATTAATATAGACACGGAGAAGCGCATCATCGAGTTTTAAACTGGAAAATGAAGATAATGGTATTTTTAAACCAATATTAACTTTTTCCATTTCGACATTACGAGATAACTCCTCATACTCCGTTACAACTTTATTAATTTCCTTTTCTTTACTTTCAACAATTTTAAATGAAGGAGCAAACTCTTTTTTATTTTGATTTTCGGAAATAATAGCTAAAGCTTCTTCAGGATTAAAGTTTCCTGTTATTATTACGAACATATTTGATGGATGATAAAAAGTATTATAGGCGTTTTCAATGTCAATAAGTTTAGTTGATTTAACATCTTTTATCGTTCCGGATACGGCGTATTTTTCATGACTTTTGTGAAGAAGATTGCGGAATAAGCCAAACACTAACTCCGTTTCAACTTGATCATCATACATCTTTATTTCTTCGCAGATAATACCTTTTTCATTTTGGACCATTTCATTATCGTAACAAGGTGTTTGAACAAAATCCAATAAAGTATTTAAATTTTCTTTAAATTTATCATAGCCAAATACTTCATAACAAGTAACATTAAAACATGTATAAGCATTAGCACTAGAACCTAGAGAAGCAAAATAATCAGAAGCATCTTCTCCATGTTCCATTTTAAAAGTTAAATGCTCTAAAAAATGTGCTACGCCATTTGGAATTTTTATGTTCTTTTTGGCATTCTCCTTGCGAAATTCAGTAGATGTCGAGCCAAACTTTGTAGAGAATGTTATATAGAAGTTTTTAACTTTATTGTTAGGAAGTAAGAATACTCTTAAGCCATTAGCCATTACATCAGTTATAATCTCTTCACTAGTTCCACTTATATTAATCTTCTCCATGGTTTTCTCCTTCCAAAATATATATTGAGTTCAGCTTTATTTTACTAGATAATCCTTTAAGATCTTTTAGTGACACTTTTTTATATTCTTCTAAGCGCGTATCTATTGGATCTAATTCAGCCATATAGTTAAATAAATAATTATCGATTATACGTCCTTCGTCATCTAAAGATAGATTAATAGATGATATACAAGAACTTATGGCACGACTAAGTTCCTCTTCTGAGATATTCTTGTGCATTTCTTTAACGGATGATTCAATTAGCTTTTTAGCTTTAGATATATTATCTTTATCAATAGAAGTAAATATAATTAGAATGTTATCGTATTTGTTATAGATACTTTGAACATTGTAGCATAAGGAATTTTTATCACGTAAATTTTGATATAATTTAGTCTCTAGGGATCCTCCACCTAATATCATATTGAATATTTGCATGCTGTATTTACGTTCATAAGGTGTTAGATTCGTAGTGTTATAAATGTAAACTAATTGAGTTTGATAATTATCTTTTTTCTCAGTACGCTCTTTTACTTTACTGCGAGTCTTATTATCAATAAATAGATTTAATTCATGATTTTTTATTGTTTTAAATGTAGCATATTTATTGATTAAATCGATTACCTTGTCTTCATCAAAATCGCCGATAATAAAGACATCAACATAATCGTGATTTAAAATATTATTGTACTCTTCATATAAGTTAGTTGGAGTTATTGCTTCAAGGTCATTAAGAGTTCCCATTATGTTAACACTGGTTAGTGATTCTTCATCCATGTTTTTTAAGGCACGCTCTAAAGCATAAGTTTTGGCATTTTCAAAAGATGTCTTTATTTCTGCTTCCATGCGTTTTTTGATGACGTTTAAAGTATCTGGATCAAATTCCCCTTCTTTAGCGTTTGGTTTAAAAATAAGTTCAAATGGCAATTTAATTGCCTCTTCTAAATAGTTATCTTCTGTAAATTTAGGATTTAGAAAATCAATACACATCGATGATAATACCATACTTCCTAATTTAGATGTTACAGAATAAACATAGGCATTATAGAGTTCTTCTTCTTTTAAAATTAAATCGCGCTTAGTTTTATAATTAAGGGAGTTCTCTGTTAAAAGTTCAAATAATAAAGTTCGTTTGGCAACATTATCTTTATTTAAGTTATTGCGAAAAACAATCTCCATTTTTAGAGATTTAAAGCGATCTGTTTTAATGGTATGGATATTAAAAGAGCCATTCTTATGTAATTTATATATCATATTTACACCTCAGTTTTTATTATGCGTCAAATACTTTTTTTTATAATGTTATTATAACATATGTATGCTATTATTAGTATAGGGTGATAGTATGGAACCATTACATTTGGTTACAGAAAAAGAGAATATTGCAAAATTAGTTATTCTTCCAGGCGATCCTCTAAGAGCTCAATATATTGCTGAAAATTTTTTGACTGATGCAAAATTAGTTAATCAAGTGCGCAATATGTATGCTTTTACAGGGTTTTATAAAGATACATTGGTGACAGTCATGGGTCATGGCATGGGGTGTCCTTCTGTCGGAATATATGCGTATGAATTGTTTCACTTCTATGATGTAGAAAAAATTATTCGTGTTGGATCTTCAGGGGCATTTAGCAAGGATATTAAGATTTTAGATGTTTGCCTTTCAACGGGAGCTTATTCTGAGTCAGCTTTTGCATACCATTGGGGAAAATATTATGATCGTTTTATTGAATCATCTTATGAACTTAACAAAAATATTTTACATACATCAAAGGAATTAGGTATTGAAGTTAAGATTGGTCCTACTTTAACAAGTGATAGCTTTGATCCTTATGAGCCTATTGATCATATAATTGATAATTGTCCAATAAAAAATGAACTTACATCGATTGAGATGGAAGGGTTTGGACTTATGCATATAGCTAGATGTGAGGGAAAGGAAGCAACAATGCTATCAACAGTAGTCGATTCTAAGTTTGAACCAACTACAACGATAACTCCAGAGATGCGTGAGAGCAGTTTAAACAATATGATTGTATTGGCATTAGAGTCCATAATAAAAGAAAGTAAATAAATAAATAAGTACTTTCTTTTTTAATTGTTAACTTTTATGTCACCACAACTATTTTTAATAATTAGAACAATATCCGATTTATAGTTGTTATCATAAATTTTAGAGTCTCCTAAATCAGTTCTGGCATCAATGCGAATGTCATTTGTATGACGAATTTTAATTGAACCTAAACTATCTTTAATTTGCGAGTTTTCTGTTAAATTAACTTCATCTATTTTGATGTCTCCACAATCAGCGTTAATATCTAAGTAAGCCTTAACTAAAGATATTTTAATATCTCCCAAATTATTATCAGCAGTTATTCTCTCTACTTCGTTTACTTTAATATCTCCAGCTGAAGACTCAACATTTAACTCTTTAGCACGATCAACATTTGTATCTCCATATGCTGATTTAATTGTTATATTGGCATTAACAAAATCCTCAATTTCAATATCACCATATTTATTATTTATGTTAATTTCTCCAGAATAATCCTCTGGTAAATATATTTCAATTCTTGCAGTTTTGTAATTAAATATAAACCATTTAATTTTTTGTTCACTAAGTTTAATATCTAAAGTATCTTGATCGCTTATAGCTAAGTTTTCTTCTTTACCGTTAATTATAACCTTAGTTTCTGATGTAGTACTATTCTTAATAAATATGTTAGCCGCATCAGAGTTAATATTTATATTAGAAAATACATTTTCATATGTCTTATTATATATTACATTTTGATACTCTGTTTTACTCCAATTAAAGCTGTTTGTTATATTAGTATTTGATAAAGCAAATACTAAGAATACGCTTAACGCTAAAACTATTATGCCTAAGACAATAATAAGCGCGATTATTAAACTATTATTCTTCATTATCATTTCCTCCTAGTTTAAATAATAAATCAATTATTTCACAGACTAATCCATAGATAACCCACATTACCCATGTAACATGCCATGCAAATGTGTAAAAGCTTATTCCCAAATAAACTAAACAGAAAATTCCACCTAATAAACTTTTTATAGTTTCAGCTAATTGATTCTTTTTTTCATGTTTGCTATCAGAGGAGGCAACTTTTTTGCCATAACGGATACAAACATAAATAATAAAAAATGTTGCTAACCCACAAATAAGTAAAAATATTCCTGTTGCTAGGACTGGATCAAATTGAAAATAAGGAATTGAAACAACCATCCATACAATAGCTACAAAGTACATTAATACTCCAAAACTAATACCAAACGCTTTTTTATTCTTAACATTGGCTTCATTAATATCGCTACTTTGATGCAATATATTTTTATCAAGACTATTTGCACTTCCTAATAATTCATTAGCAGATATTTCAAATAACTCACATAGTGGAAGTATTTTGTCTAAATCTGGAATAGACTGATCCGTCTCCCACTTTGATATCGTCTGACGAGATACGCCGATTTTATCAGCCACTTCTTCTTGAGATAGATGTTTATCTTTTCTTAGTTGCAGTAGTTTTTGCCCTATACTCATAATTCACCTCTTTCGCTTTCAATTATATAATTATTGTTAGTTGCACACTACCAATTTTAGTTTGAACTTTGTCAACTGAGCTTAACATTTTGTGAATTTTGACAGTTTTTGCATATTCCCCTTAAGGTTAAAGTGTGTTCAACGATTAGAAAATCATAAAAGTTTTGCTGTGTATCAAATGGACATTTATCTAATTTAATTTTTTTATTACAATTAATACAGTAAAGATAATGAATATGATTATTATAAGTATAATAAATTTTATTAGCACTTATATACTTATTTACTATATTTTTTTCTAAGAATAATTCCAATGTACGATATATAGTTGATGCATCTATATTAGAAAACTTTTTAATAATATCTTTGATAGTTAAGTCATCTTTTTGTAAGACCGATAAAACTTCTAGACGACTTGGTGTAACTTTAATATTATGTCTTCTTAAAATATCTTCAATCATATATTTATTCCAATCAAGTTAATGAATATTCCTGTAATAACTCCTATAATGTATAGTAAAATTATTATACTCATATTCTCTTTAATATTTTTATTGGCCTTAAATAGGATAATAAGTGATAACCCCGCATTTGTTAATATCCCTGCTATAAGAGTTCCAAATGAGATAACACCATTTAAATATATCTCTGTAATAATTACACTAGATGCGCAATTAGGAACTAAGCCAATCAAACTAGATATCATCGGCGCAAGTACTGAATTACTCATGAAGATCTTCGAAATTATTTCGTCGCTTGCATAAGAAAATAGCATATTTAAAGCAAGTGTTACTAAAGCAATAAATAAAATTGTTTTTAAAGTGTGGATTAAACTTGATTTAAGAATAGATTCTTGACAAGCACAATGCTCTTCATCACATATATCGAAATGTTTGTAATCTTGAGGCGGTTTCTTACGGATCACCAAGTCGATTATAAATCCATAAAACATTCCAATTATAACTTTAGTTCCTAAAATTATAAAAATAGTTTTAAGCTCTACATTTTTAGAAAGCATTATCGGCAACATCTCATCACTTGTTGATAAATAAATACTTATCAACGTACCTAAGGTTATTATTCTGGTTACATAAAGATTAGTGGCAATTGTTGCAAAACCACATTGGGGTATAGCTCCTAAAAACGAGCCTATAATCGGTCCAAATCTTTGGGATTTAGCAATAGCCTTTTTTGTACGATTTCTAAATTTGTGTTCAAAAGCTTCGATAACTAAGAACGCCACAAACAAGAAAGGCACTAACCTAATTGTATCAAATAATGTATCAAGCAATATTTCTTTCATTATATTCACCTACTTGCAAAATATTTGCAACTAAATTATAACATGGCTGAAAAAAAATGTATATGAAAAAAATGCCGAAAAAGGCATTTAATTGGAATTAAGAATTTTTAATACATATTCTATAGGTAACTTTACAGCCCCAGCATACAATTTAAACAGTTATTCTATAATAAAAAGGATTAAGTTAAATTAATCCCCTCTTATTTTAATTAATTGTCTACTTTTTATTGACTAATGCATATCCTTGTATCATCTGATATTATATTACTGAAAAAGCAATAATTTCTAAACTTCGTTCTCTCACTTATCGAACTATTTACTTCTACATGTATTACTTCATTTTCTTTTGTTTTTACAACCAAATCGACCATTTTGGTTCTACTACGAGTATTGTTAAGATCTAATTCACTTTTCATGAATTTCGCTTATACTCTTATTCAATAATGCTTCAAGTATCTTATACAAATATATTTTATTTCCTTCATTACATATAATTGATTTAAATACTCTGTCTGTCTTAGCTGTATAAAATTCAGTTGTGCTTACCTTGAGCGCCTTCTCTACTATTCTTATATCCGATGCAAGTTTATTTTACTTCAAAAAAACACAAGATTTCTCTTGTGCTATATTTTTATTTATCCTAACAAAACGAGGCGAGCGCTGCCGTAGCTATAGGCACCACCAGTGTGCCTATAGAAATAGAACTGGCCTGCACCGGAGCCAACGTTGTAAAGGCCGCCGCGAAGGAACCAAGGGTAGGAAGAGTCCACAAAGTTCGAATAATCATTGTACCAGTTGTTATAATAACCTCCATAAAATGGTCCCATCTCTCCTGTGGCATCTCCTAGTATTCGTCTACTATATGTAGTTGTT
>CATNCE010000023.1 GCA_950097225.1 uncultured Bacilli bacterium | reverse complement strand
CTCCATTTAATGTGATTTTTACTTCTCCAGTTTTAAACTCATTACTTACTAGTGTAAAACTACTTGGACTTACTGATATATTAACAAGATCATTTAACGTACTTGATGCTTCATTCAATCCACAATTGATTGTTACATCGGCATCATACTGAGTATTCTTATTCTTTACCCAGAAGGTTAATATTGTTTCTTCATTGATTGCACTTATTTTCTTTGCATCGTAGGTAATTGTTTTTCCATCTTCACTTATTTGTGCAGTACCTTCCGTCTTCGTTTTTATGAACACGACATCATCTAAGAATGTATCATTATATCCAACATTTAAACTTGAATTTATCACCAAGTTTGTTGCTATTCCTGCAAAACCAACTACAAGTAACAATATACTTAAAATTAATAAACTTTTCTTCTTCATAAATATGCATCCTATTCTATTAGTATTGTATCATAGAAAAGGACTTCCTTACAATAATTATGGTGTAGATTTTTGTCATAAAAAAATTGAAGATGACCTTCAATTTTTATACATATAATAGTATAGCAATTACAATTAATACTAACACTATTAAAGCTAATAAGAATTTCCAAATAAATCTTAAGTAATCTTTAAACTTAATATCTAAATAAGAAAGACCTAACATTAATACTACACTTGTTGGTGCAATAAATGATATAACACCATAACTAGCTTGTAATATTAAAGCTCCAATATTTACATTTGAGAATGCAGCATATAAAGATCCAACATTAGCAACGACATATTCAAAATCAACAGCGAATATTGAAGTCAACATACCTGATAAGAATAATGTAAAGAAATTATTACTAATACCTACTATTTTATCAACTAAGAATGATATTGTTGGATAAAAATAAGATACTTCTAAGACAAAATAAATTAGCATTAATATAACTATTGATTTGCCTATTTTCTTAAACCCAGCAGCATATTCATCAAGCATTTTATCAAATGGAACATGATAGATTAATTTTATTATAAAGCTTGCAAGTAATAATAAACCTGCAGCTGTTAATAAATCCCATGATCCAAATTTAACCATTAAACCACCAAGAATATATTTATATATAGTCTGTCCGCCAATAGTAGCTTGACTTAACCATTCAAATGCATCAGCAAATATAGTAACTGAGAATGCAGTATCCCAGCCTATAAATGCAAGCAATATAATTACAAAAGTAATTGTTAGAATAATTCCTAAACCTAATGATGAATTTTGTTTAATCTTTTTCTTTTTAGTATCCTCATCTTTTACTTTAATAAAAGGATCTTCTAATAAAGGCATTGATATAACACCTGAACCAACAGTTCGAACTACATCACGACGTTTAGCATCATCTTTATCTAACTTACCATTTTTCTTTTCATAAGCTGCTATAGCTTGCTCTTCTTCTTTAGCAACAAATTTTTTCACCTTTGTCATTCTATTGAATACAAAATACATTAATAGTAAACAGGCAATTGCAAATATCACTACTGTTCCAATTATTTCAAAACCATAGCTTACTCCCATCCCTGATTTGTCGCTTACAAGAATACCAGTAATACGTGATGAATAAGTAGCGCCTAATACACCTACCAATACACCACCAAACGTCGACATTAAACCAGTTAGCTTATCAACCTTTAACTTGCTTAATATACTTATAACAAATGGTATAATAGCAAAAAGGATAACATGTTCAGTAGTAACACCTGCATAACATGCAAATACTAATAAAACAAAACCTACAAATATTTTTTCCTTTCTTTCAAATACAGCTGCGATCTTGCTTGTTAATCGGTCATATGCATCCAATGAGCCCAAGAATTTATAAAATCCTGCAACAATGAAAATAAACATAAATATCAATGGAAAATATGATATTCCAAGTAAGCTATATGCCGTAAAATCAAATAATCCAACACGGTTTATCTCATTTGTCACTAATGATCCATTTGAATAAACTGATCCGCCAACTAACCAAGTAAGTAAAACAGCAATTACTGCAACAATTCCTACCAACTTAAATAAGTCGTGTTTCTCAAAAAACTTTTTCATTTCTCTAACCTCCTAAATCAATTATACCATACTTATAAGGGATAGTATGATTTTTTTTAGTAAAAAAAGGACAAATAAAGTCACTTATTGTCCCTTAATAAAGTTTTTATATGTATCAGCGACTATTGCTAAAGTTTTATAAGTTGAATTTTTACCAAGTAGCATACTCTCCAAATCATCAGGAATATTCTCATTAAACCCCTGCTTAGAAAATCTCTCAACTATATCGTTGCAATCATACAAAGTTGGTTTTGAGCCAATCAACACACTTTCTCCCAAACGTAATAACGGCTGAACATAGGCATCCATATTAAAGCCATTTACATCAACTGCTTGCGAAAAAAAATGTTTTTTCGTACTATACCAAAATAATACTTTCTTTAACTCACGCAAAGCAAAATAAACTGGATAATGATAATGAGTATATCGTAGTGCATAATTCAAATCAGTTTTATTTGTAACGTCATACTTACTAGTCAAGCTAGCCTCCACCCTATCCAAGTATTGAACATACTCGATAATATCATAAGGGCACTCTAAAACCTTAGGAATATATGACAATCTCTCTTCATCTTTAGTTAATTTATTTGTTCTACGTACTTCTTTAATAGATGATTCATCTAATATTTCATATATAGACTCTTCTGTTTCAAATTTTTTAACTAGCTCATTATCAGTTAATAAAAATCTCAGTAGATCTCCAGCCGAATTCTCAACAATGGCAACCTCGCCTTCGTGAAAACCCACAAAATAACGCTTACCATCATAATCAACAAAACAAAGTTCAAATAATTTTGGAACCATTTCTAAAATGGTATCTAAATAATGCTTAATGCTTTCATAAGATTCTTCCTTTACTCTCTTTATTTCCACAAATCATCCACCTCTAAAAATATATACTAACATAATTTATTAATAAATTCTATTTAATTATCATATAAACTAATGAGGTGAAAAAAATAATGAATGGAACATATTATCCAAGCCCAACATTTCCAAACAACATGAACAACTATCAACCAGAACAAGATGTAAGTACTAACTTACCAATGGAACAAAGTTACATTGAAAATATTTTAAGATTAAACAAAGGAAAGAAAGCTAAGGTCTTCTGTTCTTTCCCAGACAGTAACGAATGGCGAGATCGTATATATGATGGAATCATTGAACAATCTGGAAAAGATCACTTAGTTATGTCTGCTCCAGCCTTAGGAGATTGGTATTTAATCCCCATGATATATGTTAACTGGGTAGAATTTGAAGAACCAATCAATTTCAAAGTATTCTAAATATGCGAATAGAAAAATTCTAAATTCTTTTTTTCTTCCTGTATGGTTGTACTAGCATAATGTCCAGGAAGTATTCGTATATTTTCAGGATACTTTAAGATTTTTAAAATACTTTTCTTCATATCAGCAACATTACCCCCAGGCAAATCAGTTCGTCCAATACTATTCTTAAAAATAAAATCTCCCGTAAACATAACATCATTTTCTCTAAAATACAAAACTATTGCATCATCTAAATGTCCAGGCGTATATATTACTTCAAATGAAAAACTAGAAACACTATTTATGCCTTCTTTTAAATTAGTTTTATCATAAACTGGTACATTATACTTATTAAGAAGTGATGAGACCGCACCAATATGATCAAAATGACTATGCGTAATTATTATACCTACGACATCCATAAATTTATCTATATTACTAATAATTTTATCCGCATCATCCCCTGGATCAATAATAAGTACACTATTATTTTTACTAAGTATATAACAATTAGTATCTAATTTACCCACTGCGACAACTTTAATATTCATCTTCTACCTACTTTCGTGATATAATTTAATTGGTGATATAAATGTATATAATAATCATTATTCTTTTAACAATTATAATCATATCTATTTTACTAGCTACATTATATATAATATTATATAATAAAATTCAATTTTCGAAAATTAAAATTGAACAAGCTGAAAATGTTATTGTTGATGAATTAAAAGTGCGTTATGACTTAATAAAAAATTGTAAAAAGACCATTGAAAAGAATACTAAGATGGATTTAACTCTATTTAGTGAATTAGAGTCCATAATGAAAACTAATACTAATAGTTTTGAATTAGAACGCAAAATAAACCAAGCTGTGAAGACTATTTATTTGATAAAAAACGATTATCCACGCATTGAAGAAAAAAAAGAATTTAAGGAAATCATTCGTAAATTAAATGAATCTGATACAGCAATTAATGCTGCTAAGTCCTTCTATAACAAAAATAACAAAGAACTTTTAACTTTAACCAAAAAGTTCCCATCCAATATTATTGCTTTAATTCATCACATTAATACCTCATCCTTCTATGACGCTATTGAGGTATTTAACGAATCTGATGATGGCATAAAAATATAGTTTCACTAACGAAACTATTTTTTTATACCCCAATCAATAGGTTGCATATTATTTTTTATCAAAAAATCATTAGTTTTGGAAAATGGTTTACTCCCAAAAAAACCATTACGAGCACTAAAAGGTGATGGATGTGGACTTTCAACTATAAAGTGACGCCTATTAGTAATAAAAGCTTTTTTACTACGTGCAAAGTTTCCCCATAGAATAAACACGATAGGTTCTTCTCGACTATTTAGAAGTTTAATTATATAATCAGTAAAATCGCTCCACCCAATATTAGCATGACTATTAGGCGTATCTTTAACAACAGTAAGTGTACTATTTAAAAGCAATACTCCTTCTTTAGCCCATTTAGACAAATCCCCACTTTTAGCCGGGGTAATACCAAGATCATCATAAAGCTCCTTATAGATATTTTTTAAACTAGGAGGTAATGGTGTTGGATCTTGTACTGAAAAAGATAAACCATGTGCTTCACCTTCACCATGATATGGATCTTGTCCCACAATAACTACTTTTACCTCGCTAAAAGGGGTCAATTTGAAAGCATTAAATATATTCTCTTTTAAAGGATAAATCGTCTTAGTCTTATATTCATTATCGATTTTTTCTAAAAACTTTTTAAATCCTTCGCGCTGCTCTAATTTTTCAAGAACAATATCCCAGTCATTGCCTATCATGTTAATCACCTACTACATACTTTTTTTCTTCACGATAATTACTAGGATCAACTAATTCTGCATAAACTTGCAATGGTTTAGTAAAACCCAAAGACATTAAAATATCTACTGCCACATCTACATCAATCTTAAAAAAACAATTATCATCTTCCAAAATTTGCTTTATTAAATCATACTTTTCATCTTGACCTTCATTTATAAAATTCTGGTTTATTTCACGTATATCATCTATACTTCTCATATTCTCTCTCCTTATCAGCTAATATCCCTTTAGCGTTTTTGCCAACTATGACTAATTTCCCCTCTTTTAACATTGCATCTAATTCAGAGGATGTATAATCAATATAACCCTTTCCTTTATAATACACCTTATAAAGTCCGGCTTCAACACTTAAACATATCGCGAATGCTGCAACATAAGAAGAAGTTACATCGTCCCAAACAACCACTACTTGCGCATCAGTATTTAAATACTCTTCATCCGAAAATAAAATCTTAACGAGTTTGCTTAAGTAAACCATGGCTTCAACACCACTCAATGTAGAACCATCAATCTTCTGCGCCACAAGTTTTAAACGACTTTCAATAGAAACTTTACTTTCTTTAACATATCGCGTTCGATACTCCATTACTTGCCTTTGTAAATTAACATTAAGTCCATTTGCTCCATAAGATTTAGCATACATATCATCCAAAAATGGTTGAATATTTTTATCCTCTTCTAAACAAACGAAAAAGGTTGGCTGCAAATTTAACTGACAGCGAATAAGATCATTAATAACAAATCTATCGCGATTTTTAAAAGGAGCCGTAGCATCTGCTTTTATTAAAGTACCATCACAATCAAATACTACATACTTATGAAAATTTCCACATACTTTCGCGTCAATACCTAAAAGATTCAGTAACTTAGCATACATCTTTGACCAAGATTTACAAGATACAGAATTAAAATCTTTATTTATATCAATAATATTTTTATCATATACGTCTTTGGCAGGTTTCTTGCTAATATCTTGTTTATAAGCTAAAAAATCAGTACTAAACACACACCTTCTATTAAGTTCAATATAAACTTGATAGGCAATTTCTAAGGGCGACGAAGCTAGATCAATTTCATTAAAAATCTCATCGACAAATTCCTCATCCATCTCCTCAGTTACATCTTCCCCTTCAATTTCATGATATATTTTTAACTCCAAAGCATATTTTTCCATTATCGCGCGGTAACGAACATTCATAATATATTCTGAACTTAACCCACTATTTTTGATATCTTCATAGTATTTTTTTATCGCCAAGAGATAAGGTAAGATCGGCAAATCATCAAAATAATCCAAATTATTTTCAAAATCCAGGAACTTAGCATATGCATCATCATTTCCCAAAATATCTTCTACTTTAAAAACCGATATCATAGCTGAATCAGTAAGCAAATATTCCTCGTAACTATACTTATCTTGGCATTCAAACTTTTCATTTATCATAGAAATTCTTTCAAAAACACTTTTTGGTATATACCCATCTCCATCGATAATGATTTTAAAATAATTATTAAGATCAAGAATAGCAGTATCATAAAGAGAAGAATCAAAAAATTCCCCCTTTTGCTCCATGAATTCAGAAAAAATCTTATCGTCAAATAAAATACTATGAAGTTGACCTATAGACAAAAACTCAGCTGTTTTATCACTTAGCATATTATCACCAATATTATTATACTATAAAGCCAAAAAAAACACATCATCTTATTTATGATATGTTTCGTTATTATTAATTTTAAATGCTCTATACAACTGCTCTAATAAAATCCCTCTAAATAAGCCATGCGGAAAAGTATTATTTCCAAATGATAATTTATAATTAGCTCTATTCTTAACGCGCTCATCAATTCCATCCGATCCACCAATTACAAAAGTGATATTAGCATGAGTTATAAGCTACGAAGAAATAGACCGAGCCAGTTCCATACTGCTAATATTTTTGCCATCAATCTCCATTGTAACGACAAAATCTCTTTGCTTAATATGTTTTAAAATTGCATCCCCTTCGCTAACGATTCCCGTATCTTTAAGCTCAATGATATTTACTTTATGATATTTATTTATTCTTTTATAATAATCATTTATTAATAAAGATAAATATTCTTCTTTAATCTTCCCAACACATAATATAGTAATCATACTTCAATACAATCGACCCTTTCTCTTTGCTTAGCAACTATAATATTATCAAATTCAATGTTATTTTGCTTTAAGGACTCTTTTACCGTTTGAAGTGCCAAGTCTGGATCATTATTCTCTTTTGATAAATGTGCCAAAACAATCTCTTTTGTATTTGGTCCAATAAACTTTGATAAATAAAACGATGATTGTTGATTAGATAAATGGCCTTCATCTCCACGAACACGTGCTTTTAACCAAGCTGGATATTTTCCATGCATCAACATTTCAACATCATGGTTACTTTCAAAAATATAAAGCGAATGATTACTTAGTTGATCAAATAATTTATGATTAATATATCCTGTATCAGTCACATAAACAGCACTTTTTCCATCTTCTTTAAATATATACCCTCGGCTTCCTGGAGCATCATGACTTGTTTTAAAAACTTCAACAGTCAAAGAATCAAAATTTATCTCGTCCTTATCAAAACACAACTTTGGATAGTCACTTAAAAATGCCAATTCCCCCATCATCTTCTCATCTAAGAAAACATATGGTGTATTTGTTTTAAAAAACACTTTCATTGCTCCTGTATGATCGGCATGAGTATGTGTTATAAATACATAATCAATATCTTCAGGATTAACATTTAACTCTGCTAATTTCGTAGTTATATATTTATAATTCATTCCAATATCAATTAATATTTTTTTACTCTTTGTTTGAATATAAGTGCAATTGCCTTCTGATCCACTTGCCAAAACCGAAACTAACATTTGAATATTGAATTACAAGGATCTAACACAGTTCCTCCTTGATAAGGAGTTCCTTTCCATACTCCTAAATGTAAATGTGTTCCATTTGAAGAACCAGTAGAACCCATCAACCCAATCTTCTGCTCACGTTTAACTTGATCTCCTTTTTTTACTAAAATCTTCGCTAAGTGCATATACTGAGTTACATATCCATCAGCATGTTCAATGTAAACAGCTAAACCTTCTGACTTATTACGATCATGATTTACATGCGTTACTACTCCTTCTTTTACTGCAAATATAGGCGAACCATATCCACAACCAGAAATATCTATTCCTTGATGTTGACGTCCCCAACGCCATTTAAATTTAGAAGTAATAACAAATGGTGAAATAGTTGGCCAAGACCAATCAGCATTACCTTGTGACTCATCATAATGATAATATCCTCCACCAACGACCTTTGTTCCTTGAACAACTACTTGATTGATCGTATCTTTTATAACTTCTTGATGAACAATATTAAGAGATTGTATCTCTCCATTAACATATTTTATATCCTGCGTTATTCTCTTAACACCATTTTGCCCAACTGTAGTTACCTGCGAAAAATCATTATACTTAGTAGAATCTTTTACAACTTCTGTTTTAAATGCAACATCAATATCTTCAACAGCAGTCTTACGATAAACAACACTAACTAAAGGTGCAATCAATCCAACATTAATCTCTTCTCCAGGTGTTAGTAAAACATTGGCAGCTGTAAACTGTGGGTTTGCAACTAATAACTCTTCAATATTAAGATTGTGATTATCAGCGATAGTCTCTAAGTCTTCCCCTTCTTTAATGGCGTACTTAGCCTGTGCTTCTAACGTTCCAAATAATAAATATCTCGATAACTCTTCAACTGTCTTAAAAATATACTCTTCTGTTGAAACTAAATCTTTTTTTATCGTCATTGTCTCTTCGAAGAAAACCGAATTTATAATTTCGCCAACTTCAGTTATTTCTTTTTGGGTATTTTCTTTATAATTAGCTAACTCATCTGTTCCAATAAAAGACTTAGCCGTATTATATAAAGCATCATCAAATATAGCTTTATCTAACATATATATATGAATTGGGGCTCCAGGCTCTAAAATCTCACCATCATTAGTAACCTTTTTTTCCGTATAAGTAATAGTTGCATTATATCCTTCAATAGTAAAAGGTTCAATATCCTTAATCTTATTATAGATAGTAACACAATCAATAATATCATCTTCATAAGTATATACTTTTTTAACATCGAGTCCACTTGGCGGATATACTTTATCAACCTGATATCGTTCTTTTATCTCTGATTGCTCAGTATCAATTAGAGTTAGTAGCTCATCCTTATTGGCAATAAGTCCAATTTTTTCACCATTTAAATAAACTTGATACACTTCGACTGGTGTACCAGCTACTCTCGTATCCATTCCTACAAAAAGAACCAATGCGGATACTATCAATGTCACAAAAGCCCCCAATACTTTTCCCTTCATAATTCCTCCTAATTTTCCTCAACATTTTTAATATAATTTCGAAAATTACTGATATTTTTCTCAAATAATAACTCAACAGTTCCTGTTGCACCTGAACGATGCTTACCAATAATGAGCTCGGAAATGGAAATATTATTTTCTTCAACAGCACCTTCTGGTTTATTATAATAATCATCTCTATACAAGAAAGCTACGATGTCAGCATCTTGTTCAATAGAACCTGATTCTCTTAAATCGGACATAATAGGTCTTTTATTTTCACGTCCTTCAACATTACGCGATAACTGAGCAAGGGCAATAACGGGAATATCTAGCTCCATCGCCATTGTCTTTAAACTACGAGATATATCTGATACCTCTTGTTGACGATTATTTCCATACCCAGGTCCTCCCGAAATTAACTGTAGGTAGTCGATTACAACCAAACCAAGTCCTTTGCCCATTCCAGCTAGACGACGACATTTAGCACGTATTTCTCCAATCGTTATACCTGGCATATCCTCAATATAAATTGGCGCATCCGAAAGCTCACTCATCGCCTCACGCACTTTCTTCCAATCATCATGATTTAACTTACCAGTTTTAAGCTTATTTCCCTCGACAGCTCCAGCTGCACTTATCATACGCATCATAAGCTGCTCAGCACCCATCTCAAGGTTGAATATTGCTACATTCTTCCCACTAGAAATAGCAGCATTAGTTGCAATATTTAAAGCAAAAGCGGTTTTACCCATTGCCGGACGAGCAGCAATTATAATTAACTCATGTGGATGCAAACCACTAGTCATTTTATCAAAATCATAAAAACCAGTAGCTATACCTGTAACATCTTGATTACTCTTAGCAAGAGCTTCTAACTGTGCTAAAGTACTCTTAACAACTTCTTCACTAGTCTTAAACTCCCCACTTTTTCGCGCCTTAGTAACAGAGAAAATTTGTTTCTCAGCACTTTCAATGATCGAATTAGTATCACTTGCTTCATCACGAGCAGTATTCTCAATGCCTTCACATACTTTAATTAAACTTCTACGTAAATTCTTTTCTCTAATTATCGTAATATATGCATCAACATTGGAAGCAGATACAACTGAATCAATTACTTCACTTAAAAATTCTACTCCACCAATCGAATTAATCGGCGTTACCTTCTCTATTTCATTTTTTAATATAATTGCATCCAAAGGTTCTTTACGCTTATGTATTTGATGCATAGCATCGAATATCGTGGCATGTCTTTTATCAAAGAACATATCTGAAGATAACTCTTCACAGACTTTCTCTAATGCTTGAACAGATAAAAAAGCACAACCCAAAACATTCATTTCAGCTTCTAAATTTTTAGGTTCATCTCTTTTAACTTCTGACATATTATCCCGTCCTACTCTACATGTACATTAACATTAGCAACCACTTTTTTATGTAAATTAATATCGACAACATGTACTCCTAGAGAATCTATTGCATGATTACAAGTTATCTTCTTCTTATCAATTTCATAACCTTTACTCTTCAACTCATCGGCAATTTGTTTAACAGATATACTCCCAAACATTCTGCCATCCTTGCCTGTTTTAGCCTTAAACTTAATCGTAACATTAGCAAGTTTATTCTTTAATTCCAAAGCCTCTTTAACTAAAGCTTCCTCATTATCTTCACGAATCTTCATATCTCTTTCAAGCTTATTCTTATTTTGAGTATTATATGGAACTGCAAGACCTTTACTAATTAAAAAATTATTTGCATATCCATCCGATACATCAATTACTTGATCTTTCTTTCCTTGTTTCCTTACATCTGTAAGTAAAATTACTTTCACAATAATCACCAAGCTTTCATGAACAATATTATATCAAAATTATCTCAAGATTGCATTAAAAAAGATACTTAACATCTAAGTACCTTCTTCAATATATTCGCTTCTACTAATAGCTTTAACCTCTAATTCACATGTGACTTTCGTACTCTTATTCTCGGTCTCACTCAAAACAACATGATATGGATTATCTCCAGTTCCATCCCCACTATCATAAACAACATTATTTCTTAAAGATATCGAGGGTCTAACACCGGCCCCAGCTCTGGTAGCATAATTTATAAAATATCCTAGCTCATAATAATCATAAACAAAGTTTTGCCCATTTGATGAATGTGGTGTCAGCAGATGCCATGAAATACCATTATATAAATACATGTCCTTATTGATAGTAGCTGCTCCCGCTAATATTATTTCATCTTTTGTTAATAAGCCAATTGGATATTTAAGTTTGCCATTGCCTAATTCGCTACTCATTGTAAAAGAATCACTGTATGGACAACTAAATATTGAATTAAATTCCGTTGCTACCTTATAACCAATACCGCCCGCAATATCTCCACCATTAGGATCCCAAGTTCCCATTCTAGATATTATTCTATCTTGACACCAAATTGTATCTTCTAGCATAGCTTCGTAAACTGTATCTTTTATGTTATTTTCGTACCATCCATCAACCTTTGCTTTAATAGTTGAATCAATATTATTTTCATACATTAGATTCAAAACATCAGAGATTGATTTTCCATCTTTAAGTTTAAGAAAAACAAGTGATGGCTCGACTATGTTTCCAAAGTAATTGTAGTATCTTCCCTCAATAATATAAAATACTTCTTCACAAACCCCATTAACATTTAAACATGTATAATGGTGAGTATTAAGAGTCCACAATTCATTTTTCCAGTCTTTAATTTCAAAATTATCTTTCAAATGATATTTTCCATCTATATAATCAAAACTATTGCCATAAACTACACCGACTGGAACCAATTTCATAGATGTTTGCAAAGCCGCAACATAATAAGGAAAGTCACAAGTATCTGTTGAATTTAAACAAACATAGTACCCTTCATAGTTAGCATAATTTTGATACCATTCAGATGGTTTAATAGAAATTGGATTATCCAGTGTTACTGTTCCATCTTCATTTTTTTTATAACTATTACTAAAAACTCTAACATAATAGTAATTATCTAAAAGATTGTCAACTTTTCCATTACTAAGTTCCACTACATAATAATAAAGGGTTTGACTTTGATATCCAGCAATACAATTAACTTTAGTAGTACTATAGGCATCAGGGTTATTGCTAAAGAAAGTATATTTTGACGTCAAAAGTGATAAATCAGCATCACTAGGAATTAAATATGGATCTTTTAAATAATACCTTTGTGTGGCTTCATCATAGGTTAGTTCATCAGCATAATAATGAGTATTTCTAAAAGACGTCCTTAAAATCATTGCTGATTCTTCCGCTTTAGCTACTATTTCATAATCTTCACTTCCATACATATAACCGACATATGCGGGTACTCCATCTTTTTCATTGAATTTAGAAGAAGTTATAACCGTATCTTCTTTAGTATGACCTTCACAGCTACCATTTTCATTTGGAACTCCATTATAAACTAACTTTATACCATTTGTTTTTGTCGTTCTAACAATTAACCAACAATAATCAGCATACAAAACATGATTATTATTAATATTGTCACGATAAAAATAAAATGGATTTTCTAACGAAGTATATTTATATAAACCTTTTCCATCTGAAGCTTTTACATTATAGTTAATCCCTGAAGAAGATGAAACAAACTTACTTTGAACATTATCTGAAACCGAATTTTTTACAAGAGTCGAATACAAAGTCTTATAATAAGGAAGTTCAATAATTGTATTGCCATTAACAAACTTAGTAGATTCAATTAAACTATTATCTAAATTATTATTGATAACTATATTTTCATCACTAGAATCAACTGTACACAAAACATCAACATTAGCATCATAATTTTTACTATTATTAGTAATTTCGTAATTTAAAGTACTATTATAAGTATCTTGAAAAAAGGATATACTCTGCCCATCTTTTGAAATAGTAGCGTCCCACTCATCAATAGTTACCTTAGAAAACCTTACATCAAAATCTACACTATTAAAATCTAGTGCTACCGTCCCATGGGTATTAAAAACAGTATTTACTCCAGCAAAACCAATAACTAAAAACAATATTGCTACTAACAACAACAATTCTTTACCTCTCATAAATCTACATCCTTAAAAAATAGTATTAATGGGCATACTTCCCCAATATAAATATACCATTTTTTTTAGCAAGCCCCAATCGTTCTGTCAAGCACAAAAGTTATATATTTCACGTAAATTTACATAAAAAAACTATCAAATTAATTCGATAGTTCATAAATTCATATTTATTTAACAAATGGTATTAAAGCCATAAATCTAGCTCTTTTAATTTGTTGAGCTATATATCTTTGATGTTTAGCACATGCTCCTGTCATTCTTCTAGGCATTATTTTGCCTTTTTCATTAATATATTTTGAAACAATAGCAACATCTTTATAATCTACACTCTTACCAGCGCACATTTGACAAATCTTCTTTTTCTTTCTAAAAAATTCTGCCATTCTAATTCATTCCTTTCTAAAAAGGTAAATCATCATCAGAAAGTACAACTTCTGAACCTAAATCCTTGTAAGGATCAGCAGACAAGTCAGCCCCCTGTGAATCATTATCTCCCATACTATAATCTGGCATTCCATCACTATACTCACTAGAACTTCCGCCTTTAGTACTTAAAAATCTAACATTGTCAGCAACAACATCAGTAGTATATCTAGTAGTTCCATCTTGAGCTTGATAGCTACCTGTTTGAATTCTTCCAGTAACTCCAACTAATGAACCCTTCTTACAATATTTTGAAACATTCTCAGCTTGATTTCTCCACACTACAATATTGATAAAATCCGTATGTGGTTCCCCATTAGCTCCAGGTCTTCCATCAACTGCAATACTAAAACGACAGTTAGATAATCCGCTTGAAGTAGTTCTTAATTCTGGGTCACGTGTAAGTCTTCCAACTAAACAAACATTATTCATAGGTTTACTCCTCGTCTAAATTAATAATCATATGTCTAATAACATTTTCATCAATCTTAGCCTTACGATCTAATTCCGCAACGATTTCATTATTAGCATTAAAGTTAATAACATAATAAAAACCAGTAATTTCTTTTTTAATTGGATATGCTAACTTTTTTTGTCCCATATCTTTTTCTTCAGTTATTTCACCCTTCATCGAAGTAATAACTGACTTTAAATTATCAATTGTCGCTTTTACAGTAGCTTCATCTGATACAGTTTTTACTATGAACATCATCTCGTATTTGTTCATAACACACCTCCTTATGGTCTATTTCGGCTTTAAACAATAGTTAAAGCAAGGAGCTCTTCGCTCGCAAGTATTATAACAAAACTATTAATTAATGTAAATGCTTAAATTCAAATTAATTTTCTATTAACAGAAAAATATTGTTCCTTAAAATTACTAGCATCTACTTCATCTTGAAATATAAGATCAGAAAGTTCAAGTGCATTCTTTTCATCAATTTTAGTCATATCATGAAATGGTATGAAATTTAAATGTTCAAATTTATAATCAATAAATTCTATATCACAATCACACTTAACATAGGAAAGTAATGAAGAAAAAAATGTAATATAATTAAGCCACAATCTATAGTCATCAGATCCATTTGGTGTTCTAAACTCAACAACTCTTATTTTATCATTATCACTTTTCGTCTTAGTTTTTAAACATATACCAAATGTTTTAGTTCTAATAAACCTCCTATATTGATCAACCTTACGCACATTACCGTAATATTTTGAATAAAACATTTTCTGTATTGGTCTAGCATACATCAAAATAGATTCGCGCAATTTATCATCACTTCCCAAGGAAAATCGATAAACAATATTTTCATAAACTGAATACAACTTAAACAAATTTAAAATATCATCATCACTAAGATCATATGCATCAAGATTAATTTGTAAACTAGCATGCTCAAATGTTGCACCTAAATATTTCAAAGTCTCTGATAATTTTTTCAACATAATAACATTCTCTTTAGTATTTTCAATAACACCTGAAGCGATCTCTATACCTTTATTATCTAAAGAATCATCAGTCTTTATTTCCCAATTCTTAGGTATCTTATGATTAATAACTCTCTTACCATTATCATAGTCAACACCTTCTAACTCAATTTCCAAGCCAGATGGTATATAAATCTTTGGTGTAATAATCTTCTTTACAAGTAACTCCATTCCAATCCCCTTCTTCGTAGGGTATATAATAACAAAAAAGTAGATTTAATTCAAATCTACCAAAAAACAAAATCCATTTTTTATAAATAATTAATTATCTTTATTCAATCATTTTTATAAGGGCATCGATAAACTTTTCTTTCATCAACCACGGCATCGTGTCTTCTGATTTCTTCCATACCATCAACATTAAAATAAAATTGTTCATACAAAGAATCGAAATCACTCTGACCAACATCCGTAAGTAAAATCCTTAACACCGAAACAAAGCGACGCTTTTTGTACAATTCCCGATAAAAATAACAACACAAACTAACACTTGGAGATGAAACCTCCAATACTTCTAATAAACTCTCATCTATTCCTTCAAACAAAGATTGATAACCAAGCTCCATCCTACGTTTCTTATCCATTTGGTAAAGACACTTTAAGCTACCATTCAACATTTTCTTTATAGCAATATTCTCTAGCGGATAAAAATCCCCCCCTATTAAAATATCAGAAAACAGCGCTTGATATTCATTATCACCTCTTAACACATATATTCCCTTTTCTCCAAGTTCAATCTCGATTGGAAATATCCCAACTTTATCAAGAAACTCCACCTTGATTTCATCATATATATAGTTTTTAACGCTATCAAAAAAGTCATATTTATTCTTGAATTTATAAGTATACGCATCAATTATAGATAGACTACCAAATCTTAAAATATATTCACGCTCTTCCATATTAAAATGATATACTTTTAAATTTACAACTAACTTACAATTTTCTGAAACTACCATTTCCAAAACCTCTTATTTACTTACATTAAACCTAAAATAAGCAATATCGCCATCTTTCATTAAGTAATCCTTGCCTTCTAATCGTACCTTGCCAGCCTCTTTTACTTTTACTTCTGTTCCATACTGCTTCAAATCATCAAAACTCATGACTTCAGCTTTAATAAAGCCCTTTTCAAAATCTGTATGAATTATTCCTGCGCAATTAGGTGCCTTAGCTCCTACTCTAAAAGTCCAAGCTCGACATTCATCTTCCCCAGCCGTAAAAAATGTTGCTAGTCCTAACAAATTATAAGTTGCAAAAATAAGCTTATCTAATCCCGAATTATTTATACCTAAATCAGCCATAAAAAGCTTTTTATCTTCATCACCCATATCGGCAAGTTCAGCCTCAATTTTAGCACACATTACAATTACTCCTGCATTCTCTTTTTCAGCATACAAAGAAACCTTATCTGTATATTCATTATGACCAACAGCTATTACCTCTTCAGAAACATTAGCTGCATAAATCATTGGCTTTAAAGTTATAAAAGAAAAATTTCTTAAAACAGCCATTTCATTTTCATCAAATTCTACTAATCGCAAAGGAATATTTTTCTCAAGATTTTCTACACATTTTTTTAGAGTATTAATTTCTAATAACTCTTGTTTATCTTTAGTCATCGTTACCTTTTTCCCCAACCTACTTAAGCGGTTGTTGATAACTTCTAAATCAGCCAATATAAGCTCTACATTGATAATTTCAATATCCCTAATTGGATCTACTCCACCCTCAACATGTGTTATATCCTTATCTTCAAAACATCTAACAACTTCAACTATTGCGTCAACTTCACGAATATGACTCAAAAACTTATTGCCAAGCCCCTCTCCATTAGAAGCTCCCTTTACTAATCCTGCAATATCAATAAATTCATAGGCTGTTGGTACCAAACTCTTTGGATGATATAAATCATTTAAATAATCCAGACGACTATCTGGAACCGTAACAACTCCTATATTTGGATCAATTGTCGCAAAAGGATAATTTGCTGCCAATATATTTTTTTTAGTAATTGCATTAAATAATGTCGATTTTCCAACATTAGGTAAACCAACTATACCAGCTTTTAAAGCCATTATAATCCCTCATTTCTTTAATCATTATATCATTTATCTTAATACAATTATATTATTTTTTCTATTTTAATAATAAATTATCGATAATCAAAAAAAGATGATATTAATTATCATCCCTTAAGTTCAATCTCCGTAGTTCTCTCTTTACCATCTCTTATATAAGTAATAGTAACTTTATCCCCAATATCAGATCTATACAAATAATATTTTAAATGTTTAAAATCTGTAATCTCATTATCACCATATTTAATAATAACATCCCCCGATTTTAAACCCGCTGCATCAGCATTACCCTTACTAACAACCTCGACAATAACCGCTCCTGTTTTAATAGAATCATCTAATTTTATATTATTATAAGATGCTCCCTCTACATCAGTCATCGATACTCCCAATGTAGGTTTTTCTTTAGAAGAAGTCTTACCAGATATAATCGATTCAGCAACTTCTAAAGCATCTTCAATAGGTATCGCAAAACCAATATTTTCAATACTCGTAGATGAATATGAAGAAGAAAGTTTGCTATTATTAATTCCAACTACCTCTCCATTACAATTAGCCAAAGGTCCTCCACTATTACCAGAATTAATCGAAGCATCAATTTGCAATAACTTCATATACCATGACTCTGTCTTTTGACTGTTACCAAATATACTACCATAATTACTGTTATTTGACTTATTAGTCATTTCAACTAATCTGTTTTTACCACTTAAGATTCCTCTTGTAACAGTAAATGAATAATCTAAACTTACAGGAGTACCTATAGCAAAAACAGTATCACCAACTCTTAAAGAATCTGACTTTCCAATTTCTGCTACAGATAAAATATCATTAGCTGCAACCTTGATAACGGCAACATCCATGAATTCATCACTTCCAAGAAGTTCTCCTTTAACTACTGCTCCATCACTCATCTCAATATTAATAAATTCTGCTTTATCAATAACATGATGATTAGTCAATATATAAGCATATTTATCATCCTTTTTATAGACGAATCCACTTCCCCAACCAGTAGATTGATTATTAGATCCTACTTTTACTATAACAGTCGCATCATAAAGCTTTTCAACCGCATCAGCAATTCCTTCATCCGTAACTGTTACTTCCTTTTGCGGCAAATTATTTCTATTTTCCGTCTTCTTAAACACATCTTTTAATGATACATAATTTAATGCTACTCCTACAGAAGCAACTATTACTAAAATACAGATTGCTCCAACAATTAACAACTGTATTCCATTATTTTTTTTCTTATTTTCCATACATAACCTCCATTATATTTTATTCAAAATCCAAAAGTGATTTATAATTAACCGGAAATCCCATCCGATCCAACACCTTATTAATTGATATAGCGCTTAGCTTACCTGCCAAATGCTCAAGTTCATAAGTTATCTCATTTATAAATAATCTAAAATCATCCTTCGACAGCATATATTTAAATATAATAACTACCGAAAACACATCACCTTTTCCATAAATATATTCATCATTAATCTTAGGTATGTTTAACACTTCGTGATATTTCGTATCGGGTATTTCTTTTTGTGTACGATGTTCAAACAATATATCCTCATGAGCACATAAGTTCCGATAATTTGATAATATTGGCAGAAAAGTCTGTAGAAGTGCATGATCAAGACCAAATTCCTTAGCAATCTCTTTTTGATCACTACTCTTCATTATTGTATATAGCTCTGAGGTAATCCCAAAAGATAAAACTTTTACAACAACCCATAAGGGAATATAGCCATAATTATTAATATAATGTTTAGTAGCTTCGTGTTGATTGCCATTGACTCTTATCTGTCGTTTCATCTTCTTTAACAAATCATTTACCTGTCGAGCTCTTTCTGATGAAGTATTATAATTCGATGGTCTTAAATAATCATTTTCTTTATACCCATATTTTTGTGATAAAATATATGAAAAAATACTTTTACAATTATTCTCAATTATTAAAATATTTTTAAACATAATATTTCGCAACTGACGATCAAAGTAGAATAATGAATATAGTTCTCTAAATGTTGCTCCGTCCTTAAATTGTTTAGAATTAACTTCATCCATAAACAAATGACGATATCCCATCAAGAAAAAATAGTTTTCTCTCAATATAATATCCTTTGCATATAAGGCATCATCAACAATTAAATTTTTAGCTCTTAATATTTGTACTTGCTCATCAAGAGTTTTAAATATCTTAGACCCCATATCTTATTCACCTATTATTGATTCTATCACATCTCACGCTAAAAATATATAACTTAATTATGAATATAATATGAAAAACAATAATTGATAACTAAAAAAATAAAAAGTGCACATAAAATGCACCAATTTAAAAAGCATATATTTACAAACCAAATAAATTTATCCTAACAAAACGAGGCGAGCGCTGAGGCTGCTGCCGGCACCACCAGCGTCCCTACGGAAGTAGAACTGCCCTGCAGCGGAGCCATTATAGTAACCGCCGCCGCGATAGAACCAAGGGTAGTAAAACTCCACAAAGTCCGAATAATCATTGTACCAGTTGTTATAATAGCTACTAGAATAATAAAATGGTCCCATCTCTCCTGTTGCATCTCCTAGTATTCTTTTACTATATGTTGTTCTATCTGAGTTACTTGCATATACATCTATGTACTTACTATACGTATTTCTTATTTCATTTAATGTTAGTCCACTACTTCCTACTTTCCCATCTATATATCCAGCTACGTATTCCCATGCTCCACCAGACATGTCATATACTCCAGTTATATTACCAGTAGTTGAGGCTAGATACCCTGTCTCTGTATTATATGGCTGATTTTCTGTCGCACTTTGAGAAGCATCTTTGGTATTAGCTCCGTATCCAGTTAGATAATTTGAATTATTATTTATTCTTACTTCTGTGTTTATTCCATATTTAGAATGAGATAAGTAAGCTGCTGCCCCCCACTCAGTATTCTTCATCATATGTGAATCAAGTCCACGATTATAATTATACATGGCTTTGAAAAAATTACCTACTAAGTTGGAACGCCATGAATTTACATTTGGTTTTACCTGTATTTTAGTTGGATCACTTGAACTTACTTGAGCAGATGATATACTAGTTGATCCTTTATATCCCGTTTCAAATTTTCCTACCCATATTCCATTTACATCAAAATTTGTGAAAGCTGGATGTGTTAACCATTCTCCATCTTGTGTTCCTGTTGATGCAGGTGTATCTTTACTCTCAAACTCAATCTCGATTTCCTGTGCTATACTCTCAGATAACTTTGTTGTTGTCCCATCAGCTTGATTGGCATGGAACAACTTATATCTATATCTTGGTATCCACACAAAGTATGATTCAATATCACTTTCTTGTATTGCATCACCTACATTATAAGTTTTACTTGGACTATCAACTAGGATTACAGCATTGGCCCACTCTTTATTATTATAATCATACCATTTTTCACTTGTATTGGCTTTCGTTACTACTCCATCATTAGCTATTGTTATAGGAACTAAATCTTTACTTACTACTGGGTCTGTTCCTCCCATACTTTCATCTTCATATAATTCCTCTGTTATTATACCTGGCGTATCTCTCTCACTTGGAGTTGCCACTAATTCACAAGTAAACGTTCCAGTTATTTCTTCCGTTACTACTCCAGTTAACGTGATTTTTACTTCTCCAGTTTTAACATCATTACTTACTAATGTAAAACTACTTGGACTTACTGAGATATTAACAAGATCATTTAACGTACTTGACACTTCATTCAATCCACAATTAATTGTTACATCGGCATCATACTGAGTATTCTTATTCTTTACCCAGAAGGTTAATATTGTTTCTTCGTTCATTGCACTTATCTTTTTAGCATCATATGTAATTGTTTTACCATCTTCACTTATTTGTGCAGTACCTTCCGTCTTAGTTTTTATAAATACAACGTCATCTAAGAATGTACTATTATATCCAACTTTCAAACTAGCATTCATTAATAAATTAGTTGCTATTCCTGCAAATCCTACTGTTAAGACTAACACGATTATCAATATACCTACATTTCTTCTACTCATATTACTCTTTCCTATTCTATATCTAGTTTAACACGAGAGCATTTCAAATACAATTAATTTGGTGTAACATTTTGTCATAAAAAAATGCCTATGCGGCATTTCCATTAGTCTTTGCTAAATCCAATTTTTTAGATTCCATACTTACAACATTTCCATTAACTTGTTCATTGATATTATTAGCCATTGCAGCTACTTGTGATGCCTCAGGTAATTTATTAGCCTCTGTCATTTCAATATAAGCAGTTAAAGCTTCTTTATAATGTTTAAGTCTTATTACTTGACCTTTTAAACGCGTTAAAAAATCAATTGATTGACGAGCTAAACCATCAGCAACCAATTCTTTTATATCTAATTCACAAAATGATAAAAACACTCTGTTACAATTACCGCATAACTTCTCAAACACCGAAACATTTGATTTACTTTCTAACTTATCTAAAACAGCATCTATACTATTCAATTCTGAAA
>CATNCE010000022.1 GCA_950097225.1 uncultured Bacilli bacterium | reverse complement strand
GTGCTGGTGTTTCCTGTGGTGGTGCTGGTGTTTCCTGTGGTGGTGCTGGTGTTTCCTGTGGTGGCGCTGGTGTTTCTTGTGGTGGCTCTGGAGTCGTCTGTGGTGGATCTGTTGGTTTTGGGGACTCTGGAGTTAAATCTTTTCTTTCCGCTTCAGTTTCAACACTATCAGGAATTTCAGTTGCTCCTGTATTATAGCTTTCATCTTCTGGATCTATGTCAGTATTTTCAAAATCTACTGATGAAGATGGTGGCTCTTCTGTTGGTGCTGGTGTTGTTTGTGGTGGTTCTTCTGTTGGTGCTGGTGTTTCTTGTGGTGGTTCTTCTGTTGGCTCTGGTGTTTCATCTGCTGGTATATCTTCTAACTCATAATCATCATTTGATTCTTCGTATAATATTTCCTCTTCCTCTGCATAAGCAGTAAGTGATGTTGTTGGTCCTAATGCTAATGAAGACGCTATTAAAAGCATTCCTCCATATACTTTTAAATTCTTTAAATTCATATTTATCTCTCCTTTTTTATCTAACTAATGATAAACTTTTATCTGTACTTTCACTTTTCTGTAGTTCATTGGTATATTGTTTTTCAAGTTTGGCAAATAACACATAACGGGAATTTTGTCCTTGAGTATACTCACAAGTAACAAAACCGATTATTTTGTCGCCATATTCGATGTTAACATCGCTCGTAAATGACGAGTTTTCAATGATGTAGTCGATGAATTCATTGTATTTTTGTTCATCATCAAGTTCTCTTCTATAAATATATCGATCATCAACCCCAGATGTAATTATTCCACCAAAGAAATCAGCCTTATATGCGTATCCATCAGGTGTGTATATAACACCAAAGAGATGATTATCATAATAGGTTTGCTCCATATAGTTACACAAATCAGCAAACATTTTTGACCCCTTATTATGATGCCCGTACACTAAAGTAACATCGCTTAAGTCTTCAGTTTTATTCTCTAATAAGTTGCATCTTTCATCAACGAATATAGTTCCATATGCCGAATCATTTTTTTCGATATCGTGATGTAGATAAAAATTATTACCTTCATTCCCGGCATGAACCATAGGATAATCAATATGACTTCCATCAATGGTTATCCAACCACAAGTGTCGTTGTTGATATCCTTTAATGTAGAAAAGTCTATTTCTTTAAATTCATATCCACTTTGTAGTAACTCATCAGATATTACTTCTGGTATTTCTTCTACTGGAGCTATACTTTCAGGCTCTACTGCAACGTTACTATCAGTTGATTCAGGAACAGTTTCTTTATCGATTCCATCAATAGTAAACTCAATATCGAATGATATAGAATCTAAATCAATTAGATGATCAGTTTCATCGTTGGTAACTTGATTACGTATGTCATCATATACTTTACTAGCACTTATTTCACCTTTAATAGTTTTAATAACAAAACCAGTTGATAGTGATATTAAGATAAGATATGGTGATATACTTAAAAATCTTTTAACCCCTCTTCTTCTCCTCATAAAAAATTTCCCCTTTTTTATCTTTAAAGTCCAATATACCTCAAACTTATGGGGCATATTTTAACAAAATAATGCCTATTTGTCAAACTAACTAGCCGTTATATTAAGACTATATTGGCAACTAACTGCATTAGTAGGCATTTGCCCTTCATATTCACTAATAACATGGATGTATACTTTTTCATTTTTAGCTACTAAAAGTTCATTAGATAAACCCCCTTTTTGTTCTTTAGAAAAACGTGCTTTGATGTTATAATTATTTTTTACTAATAATTCATCAGCTTCTTTATTAGAACCAGTACCAGTACAATTAATTGTTATGTCATCTTGATTAATTAAAACTGGAAAACTATGTGGATTAGTATATGTTATAATTTCTTCATTATCATCATTACCAGTTCTTTGGTCTAAATTCACAATATTATTATCTAATGAACCCGATTCGCCAATTAATTCAAATGGATTGTTTTCTCTTTCATCAGAATTAAAGTATTTAATTCCAAAATATGAAATAACTAAGATGGATAGAACAACCCCTAAAATTCTATCGATTCTCACACCAATTCCCCCTTGAATTGGTGAATATACTACCAAAAATCGGGGCTTTTGTCAAATTTTTGGCGTAGAATTTAAATTAACTAATGCCCTTTTAATCATAAAAAAATACTGCGTTATTTTACAGTATTTTCCAATTTTATTTTTTCTTTAAGGCCAGACTCCATATTAATATTTGTGGGAATGACGACATCAGCACCGATTTTTTTGGTAATGAAATTTGCTATAATGCGCATTGCTCTAGAACCATCAAACCATGCTGGGTTATCACTTCTATTTCGAATAGAATCTAGGGACGTAATCATCATATCTTGATCATAAGCATCGATCTTCTCCGTTTTAATCATATATTGTTGGCTGTTACTTTGATATAAAGTGTTTTCATCCATCTCATATAAGGCATTATTAAACCAGTATAAGTGGTCGCCTCCGGCTAAGATTATAACCTCAGCTTTGTAGTCTATTTCACCGATTAAAGTACGTATATATTCTGTAACTTCATCAAAGGTGATTTTTGGAACATCCTCTTTTAGCTCTGGATATTTATTCGTTACATCGACAACTCCAAAGTTATAAAACTTACGACCAAATATTTCTTTGTTTTTTACAAATATTAGTTCAATAGATCCGCCACCGCCAATAAAAATACATAGTGGTTTATCATAATCAATGTTCTGATAGCATCCCATAGCTGTAAATGTGGCCTCATCTTCTTGAGATACTACTTCTATTATTAAATCATATTTCTCTTTTAAAACATTGTTAATTTGCTCTAGCTCCGATGCACTTATATTTCTGAATATGCTACATCCATATACATGAATGTTTTTGGTATATTCTAATGCTTTTTCTATTTCTCTATATAAACTCTCTAAATCAGTGTCACTTATTGCTCCAGCATTTTTGTAATTCTTCTTAAATTCAATAGTTGCTACTCTACTATATATAACTTCATCATTTTCATAAATGTGAACTTTCGTATTATTGCTACCTATTTCTATAATTCCATATTTTAAAGACATATCATTCACCCTTATATAGATTATATCATAACTAATATCTAAAAATAGAAAAAAATCAAGGAAAAGTAAATATACCCAGAAGTTGGCGTCTTATTTATGACTTTCATTATACTTTATTTCTTTAATCTTAGCCTTAATTAGTAATATAAGTTCAATAGGGCCTTTCATTTCATTTAGTAAAATTAGACTATCTTGAAGTTTTTCTTTTAGGGAAACGTTTTTCTTTACTGCCTCAGCTATCTCACGATAATTTAACTCTGGATCACTCAATCCAACATATTTTATTATATAGTGCTCAATATCTTTTAAAATAAATAGTTTAGATTGGTATTCGTCCATCGACTTAACCCCAAAATATCCCCCTACTAAGTATTTAAAACGATCTTCACTTTCCATAGACAACACCTGATGATATTTTAACATAAATAAAGACATACATAAAGTATGCCTTTAGAGAAATCTGTGATAATTATTTAATTACCACATTAGTATTATAAACAAGTATTTAGTTTTTATACATTTTTTATAACGAATGTATCATTTTCTACATCAATTAGTAATTCACGATGATCACTAATTTCCTCAGTAATGATATATTGAGATATTATATTCTCAATATTCTTTGTCAAATAACGTTTGATTGGCCTAGCTCCAAATTCCCTGTCGAATGACTCGTCAACAATTTTAAGTTTAGCTTTATCCGACAACGAAATATTTATGGATAAAGCATTTAGACGCCCATTTAAATCAAGAATTAAGCGATTAAGAATCTGGTAAGCAACGTCTTTACTAATAGAATTAAAGGTTATTATTTCGTCGATACGATTGATTAATTCAGGACGGAATGTCGTTTTCAAGAGTTTCATCACTAATTCTTCTTTGTTTTCTTCGTTATTTAGAATAATGTCACTACCTATATTTGATGTCATAATAATAATGGTATTTTTAAAATCAATTAGGCGTCCTTGCGAATCGGTGATTCTTCCATCATCTAAAATTTGAAGAAGGATATTGAATACGTCTGGATGAGCTTTTTCTATTTCGTCGAATAAAACAATTGAGTATGGATTGCGACGAACAGCTTCTGTTAATTCGCCGCCACTTTCATAACCGACATATCCAGGAGGAGCTCCTAGAAGACGTGATACATTGAAGGATTCCATGTATTCTGAACAATCAATTCTAATCATATGACGTTCATCATCAAATAATTCATATGCTAGTGATTTAGCAACTTCTGTTTTTCCAACCCCTGTTGGACCCATAAAAATGAAAGACCCAATTGGCCGAGATGGATCTTTTATTCCACTACGAGCACGAATTATGGCATTTGCGACTAATTCAAGAGCTTCATCTTGTCCTTTGACGCGTTTTAATAAGTTATCTTTTAGAGATAACAGTTTGATTTTTTCACCATTTACGAGTTTAGTAACGGGGACATTAGTCCAACGACTGACGATATTGGCAATGTCTTCTGAATCAACAGTATCCGATAAGACTTGATTTTCCATACTGAGTTTTAATTGGGATAATTCCATTTCTAAGTTGGGAATTTCGCCATGTTTTAAACGAGCTGCTGTTTCTAGATCATAAGTATCTTCAGCTTGAGCTAGACGAAATTTTAATTCTTCTAATTTCTCTTTTTTGGAATTTATTAAGTCTTTTAAGCGCTTTTCTTCTTCCCATATTTTGCGATACTTATCACTTTCACTCTTTAAATTTTGCATCTCTTCATCGATTTCTTGAACTCTTTTAACGGAAGTCCCATCTTTTTCTCTTTTTAGAGCTTCTCTTTCGATTTCCAAAGTCATAATAGTGCGATTTAAATTATCTAGTTCTGTGGGAACCGAATTCATCTGCATTTTAATAGTAGCACAAGCTTCATCGACTAGATCGATAGCTTTGTCTGGTAAAAAACGATCCGTTATGTAACGATCAGATAGATTAACAGCAGTTATAAGAGCAGAGTCTTTAATGTTAACGCCATGGAATACTTCGAATCGCTCTTTTAAGCCACGAAGAATAGTTAATGTATCAACTATAGATGGCTCGTGAACCATTATCTTTTGTAATCGGCGCTCTAATGCTCCATCACGTTCAATATACTCTCGATATTCATTTAAGGTTGTTGCGCCAATAAGACGAATCATTCCTCTTGCTAACATAGGTTTTAACATATTGCCGACATTCATTGCACTAGATGTCCCTGCCCCAGTTATCATGTGTATTTCATCGATGAACATGATGATATCTCCCTCAGATTTTTCAACTTCTTTTAAAACAGCTTTGAACCTTTCTTCAAATTCACCTTGATATTTAGCTCCAGCGACTAGTGCTGATAAGTCAAGTTCCCATACTTTTTTATTTTTTAAAGTATCCGGAATATCTCCACGAATAATACGTCCTGCTAGTCCTTCAACGATAGCTGTTTTTCCAACTCCTGGTTCACCAATTAAACATGGATTGTTTTTTGTTTTACGACAAAGTATGCGAATTAAATTACGTATTTCTTCGTCGCGACCAATTACTGGATCGATCTTATTATTTTTATAAGCATCAGTTATGTCTCGCCCATATTTTTCTAAAACATTTTCTTCATTATTTTGTTGCATAATTTTTCACCTCCAAATGAAAACTAGTGAATATCACTAGTTTATGTTAATTATCCTCTTAGTTTCTTTTTCTAATTTATGAGGAACAACGATAGTTAATATCCCATCTTTGAAAGAGGCATTTATTTGCTCTTCTTCCACATCACCTACATAGAATTGACGAGAGCAACTAGTGTAGCTTTGTCTTTCACGGTGAATATATTTTTTATCTTCTTTTTCCTCTTTTTTCGATGCAAATGAGATTGTTAAATAGCCTTTTTCAAGGTTAATAGTCAAGTCTTCCTTTTTAGCTCCTGGCATGTCCATCTCAATAACATAAGAGTTATCCTTTTCGTAAATATCACATTTCATCATTTTATCAAATTTTTTGGGTTTGTCTAAATCATCGAAAAAATCGTCTAAAAACATTCTGCTTGGTAACATTTAAGTCACTTCCTTTCTGATAATCTAATATTATCACTATAATTAGCACTTGTCAATATAGAGTGCTAATTTATTATTATTGTATGTAAACGATTAAAATATATAACAAAAAAACCTTATCTAAAATGATAAGATTTTCTGATTTTATAAAGTTATTCCCTCAACAATGTTGCCTTCAAGTTCATTTTGGCGTTGTTCAACTAAAGCTAAGTATTCTTGAACGATAGGATTTTGTTCAAGAGCAAATATTCGATCATCAAGGCTTATATCTGTATGCTGTTCTTCCTGTTGTTGTGGTTCTCCATTTTGTGTTGAATAGCTATCAGTTTTAAAAGCTGCGGCATTATTAGGAGCCTCAGTCCTTACTCCGACTGTATTTTCTTGTTTTGGAGTATCAATAAATATAGCATTTTGATTAACTTGTTTTTGAACATTCTCACATATTTGTCTAAAGTTTGGATCCTTCATCAATTTAGAATTAATAATGGGAAAATTTTGGCCTAGCGCAGTTAATATTTTACTTATTTTGTAAGAATCTGTTTGAATGTTAGAATTAGCATAAAATTCATATGAACCAGAGTTAAAACGAATTTCCATAGCATAAAGGTCGGTTGGTGTTCCAAGAGCAATACCAGCTGTACTCATAATAATTGTATTTTCATTATCAATAATAAGAGTTTTAGCTCTATCTACACTAATTAATAAATCATTGTTAGGAGTTCTTATGTCGCCAGTTGCTGATTTAACAATTTGGTTTTTAACTCTAGTATTTTTATCAACAAAATAAAGGATGCCATCAATCTCCTCTATGTCTTTGCCAGTTAGAGAAATAGCATCTTTGTATTGCTCTAACTCTTCTAAAGTTACACTATTTAACTGTTGTTGGTAATTATTGATAGATTCTAAAACTTGCTCGCGATAAGTCTTTAAAATTGAAGCAAGAGATTCACTATAAAGATCTTGCACCTTAACTATTGTTTTCATTAAATACCTTTTTAAAGATTGGCTGATATCATGAATAATACTATCTAAATTTTGATGTGATACACCTGGATAGTCAAGAGAATATATCGTTTTAGCTACATAGTCTGCAAATTCAACTACAACTTTCTCTAAGATGCGAAATTCTTGATTTCTTTTGAATTCATTGATTAACATAGTAAAGGACGATTCAAGTGAAGAGCCTTTTTTGGTAGCTGACATACGTGAAACAGAAGATGTAATGCTATCTAGTTTTTGAGAGTTTTTATTCGCAATTTGTTTGCTAGCATTTTTTAGGTAAGGCATTAAACTATTATCAATAATATTTTCAATTACTTGATCATCAAATACATTTATATGTCCGTTAATAATGCTGGTAATATCATTAACTATTTCTCTTCTTTCATCATCAATTATGGAATTTAGGCTTTTTTCCATTTTGTCATCGGCCATTTGTTTAAATTTTTTTAAGCCTAAATTTAGTTCATAAGTATCCATTACTATCACCTACTATACTAATAATAGCAAATTTTTAGGTTAAAATAAAGAATTTAGTTTAACATTAGCTTAATTTTATCGCCTTCTTTAACATATTCATCCTTGGCAGGAGATTGATAAATAACTGTTTCACCGACTCCTGAGTACTCAACACTGAAATGTTCAGTTAATTTTTTTCTAGCACTTACTTTGTCCATGCCAGTAACATCGGGAACAGGGAAATATTTTGTTTGCCATAATTCATATTCACGAGTTACTTCAGAATTACTTTTCTTGATATTCAAAATATCAACAGAACTTTCAAGAACGGATTTAGCAATAGGCGCTGCAACAGTTCCTCCATATTGAACAACTCCTTTTGGATTATCTATAGCAACATAGACAATTACTTCGGGATCATCAGCAGGCATGAAGCCAACAAACGATAAGATGTAATTCCCTTCCATGTATGTTCCATTGTGAACTTTCTGAGCTGTTCCAGTCTTTCCACCAACATTATAACCATTAATATAAGCATTATTTCCAGTTCCCTTTGCAACAACATTTTCAAGAGCAAAACGAACAAGTTTAGAAGTTTCTTCACTAATTACTTGGCGTTTTAATACTGGCGAAAATGATTTTAAAACTTCATATGTTTGCGGATTAGAGATGGATTTGACTAGATATGGAGTATAAAGGTTTCCTCCATTAATAGCTGCGGATACTCCCATTACTTGTTGAATTGGAGTTACTGACACTCCTTGTCCGAATGCTGTAGTAGCAGTTTCGACAGGTCCCATGTTTTCAACTTTAAAAAGTATTCCATTTTCTTCCCCTGAAAGGTCAACTCCTGTTTTTTCTCCGAAACCAAACTTTTTTACATAACTCATCAAAGTCTCTTTTCCTAAGCGTTGTCCTAAAATAACAAATCCTGGGTTACATGAATTTTTGACAACATCAAGGAATGTCTCTGCCCCATGTCCTCCTGCTTTCCAACATTTGATTCTAGATCCTTCTACATTAATAGATCCAGCATCATAGTAATGATCCTCAAATAAATTAACTTTCTTTTCTTCTATTGCAGCAGCAAGGGAGATAACTTTGAATGTACTTCCGGGCTCGTAAGTATTGAATATTGGTAAGTTACGATTTATTGTCTCAAGATTATAATCTTGATAATTGTTAGAATCGAAATTAGGACGACTAGACATTCCTAATATTTCTCCGGTATTTGGATCAGCTACAACTATAAGAGCTTGTTCGGGGCTATATTTAGATACGGCATTATCTAGTTCACGTTCAATTATTTCTTGAATACGAATATCAATAGTTAGATTTAGAGATAGGCCTTCTTGAGGAGAAGTGTAAGATGAAGATTTATCAATACGTTTTCCTTTACCATCTGAATAATACTTAATCATCCCATCTTCCCCAGTAAGATACTTATCGTAATAACTTTCAAGTCCAGATAACCCCTGATTATCAATACCAACATATCCCAAAACATGTGATAAATATTTACCATAAGGATAGTTACGTTTTGATTCTTTTAAAAGATAGACACCATCATAATTCAGTGAGTTTATTTCATCTGCTATTTCATAACTTAATTGACGTCCTTCAGGGTGAATTCTCTCAATACTAGTTTTCTTAGTTAAATGTTTTAACATATCATCATAATTGGAATTTAAAATCTTAGAAAGAGATGAGGCTACTTCTTCTTTATTACTTATTTGGTTAGGTACAACTACTAGAGATGTTGTTGTTATATTTTCAGCTAAAACTACACCATTGCGGTCAGTAATTAATCCGCGATCAGCAGTAATTGGTAAGTTACGACTCCACAAGTCATTGGCTAAATCATTTAATTTATCATATTGAATAACTTGAATAAAAAATATTTTTAAAATTACTAGTATGAAAAGAATTACAACGATTGAAAATATCAAAAATATTCGATTTTTATAATTATCTTGAAACATTTAATCACCTAGTAAGTATATATGAAAAAAGTAGGATATATTTCCTACTAATTATATATATTTTTTAATCTATGGAGTTAAGACAAGACGAGAAGTATAGTTTATGTGGGCATCTCCAGTACTTCTACTGAAAAAGAACTGACCTGCAACGGAACTATCGCCATAATAACCGCCTCGGTTGAACCAGGGATTTGAGCGGTCAATAAAATATGAAAAATCATTATACCAATTGTTTAAAGAATTTTGATCAAATGGTCCCATTTCTCCTGTTGCATCTCCTAAGATTCGATTACTATATGAAGTTATTTCTGAATTATTGGCATATACATCTATGTACTTACTATAGGTGTTCCTTATTTCAGTTAATGAAAGTCCACTGCCTCCTATAGTTCCATCTCGGTAGCCTGCTACATAATCCCAAGACCCTCCAGACATATCATAAATCCCAGTTATATTACCAGTAGTTGATGCCAAGTATCCTATTTCTGTGTTATATGGCTGAGTTTCTGTTGTACTCGCTTCTGCATCCTTTGTATTTGCTGCATATCCTGTTAAATAGTTTGAATTATTATTTATTCTTGCTTCATCATTTATTCCGTATTTAGAATGACTTAAGTAAGCAACTGCTCCCCATTCAGTATTTTTCATCATATGTGAATCAAGTTCGCGATTATAATTATACATAGCTTTAAAGAAGTTGCCTACTGAGTTATTACGCCATGAATACACATTGGGCTTCACTTGAATTTTTGTAGAATCGCTCGAGTTTACTTGAGCTGATGCAACACTAGTTGAACCCTTATATCCCGTTTCAAATTTTCCTACCCACAACCCGTTTACATCAAAGTTTGTGAAGGCTGGATGTGTTAACCATTCTCCATCCTTACTTCCATTTGATACTGGCGTATCTTTACTCTCAAACTCAATCTCGATTTCTTGAGCTATACTCTCAGATAATTGTTCAGTTGTTCCATCTTCCTGATTGGCATGGAATAACTTATATTTATATCTTGGGATCCATACGAAGTAAGATTCAATATCACTTTCCTGGATTGTATCACCTACGTTATAAGTTTGACTTGGACTATTGACTAATATTACTGCATTGGCCCATTTTTGTTCACAATAGTTATACCAAGACTCACTCTCATCAGAATATGTAACTTCGCCATTATTTGATAATTCAACGGGAATTAATTCACCACTTATTACTGGTTCAGCCCCATTTAAATCATCTATACAGGTATCAGTTATTACACCTGTCTCTTCTCTTTCTTCTGGTGTTGCTACTAACTCACAAGTGAATGTTCCAGACTTTTCTTCCGTTACTACACTTTTTAACTTTACTTTTACTTCTCCAGTTTTTACCTCATTAGATACTAATGTAAATTTATCCGGTTCTATTGTTACATCTACTAAATCAGCTAAGTCACTTGAATTATCATTTAAACTACAATTGATGGTTACATCAGCATCATACTGAGTATTCTTATTTTTAACCCAAAATGTTAGAATCGTTTCTTCGTTCATTGCACTTATTTTCTTAGCATCATATGTAATTGTTTTTCCATCTTCACTTATACTAGCAATTCCCTCTGTCTTAGCTTTTATGAATACAACATCATCTAAGAATGTATTATTAAAACCTATATTTAAAGTATTATTAATTATTAAATTTGTTGCTACACTAGCAAAACCTATTACGAGCAACAATATACTTAAAAATATGATACTCTTTCTTTTCATGATGTTCCCTCTATTCTATTTTTTAATTTATTTATCCTAAAAGTATAAGGCGTGCAGTACTGCCATTAAAAACATCCCCTGTTACCCTGCCAAAATAAAATTGTCCTGAAGCGACATTATTGCTATATCCACCACCACGACTAAACCAAGGTAAAGAAGACTCCACAAAATTCGCAACATCATCATACCAGTTATTTCGGCAATTTCCATCGAATGGTCCCATTTCTCCTGTCGCATCTCCTAAGATTCTCTTACTATAGGATGTTATTGTGCTATCACCTGAATATATATCTATATATTTTTTATATGTATTGTTGATTTCGCTTAGTGTTAATTCACTACTTCCTGTCATATCATCTATATATCCGGCAACAAACTCCCAAGACCCCCCAGACATATCATAAATCCCAGTTATATTTCCTGTTGTTGATGCTAAATAGCCAATTGCTGTATTATATGGTTGATTATTGGTTGCACTTGCATTAGCATCTTTTGTGTTTGCTGCATAGCCTGTTAAGAAGTTTGAATTATTATTTATTCTTACTTCTGTATTTATTCCATATTTGGAGTGTGAAAGATAAGAAACAGCTCCCCATTCGGTATTCTTCATCATATGCGAATCAAGTTCACGATTATAATTATACCATAGCTTTGAAGAAATTACCAACATTATTATTTCGCCATGAATTTACATTTGGCTTTACTTGAATTTTTGTTGGATCTGAGGAACTTACCTGAGCAGATGTTGCACTTGTTGATCCCTTATAGCCAGTTTCAAATTTACCTACCCATATTCCATTCACGTCAAAATTCGTGAAGGCAGGATGCGTTAACCATTCTCCATTTTGGTTTCCACTTGATACAGGTGTTTCTTTATCTTCAAACTTAATTTCAATTTCTTGGGCTATACTACTATTTAACTTATTTGTTGTTCCATCTGCCTGATTAGCATGGAATAACTTATATCTATACCTTGGTATCCATACGAAGTATGATTCTATATCACTTTCTTGGATGATGTCACCTACATTATAACTTTTGCTGGGGCTATCAACTAATATTACTGCATTGGCCCATTCTTTGTTTGCATAATCATACCATTTCTCCCTTGGATTGGCTTTTGTTACCATTCCGTCATTGGCTAGTATTATTGGCACTAAATCTCCACTTATTACAGGATCAGCGCCTCCTATACTCTCATCTTCATATAATTCCTCAGTTATTACACCTGTCTCTTCTCTTTCGATCGGTGTTGCTATTAACTCACATGTGAATGTTCCAGATTTTTCTTCTGTTACTACACTTTTTAACTTTATTTTTACTTCACCAACTTTAACTTTATTAGATGCCAAAGTAAATTTATCTGGCTCAATTGTTACATCTACTAAATTAGATAAGGTACTTGAATTATCATTTAGATTACAATTGATGGTTACATCGGCATCATACTGAGTATTCTTATTTTTAACCCAAAATGTTAATGTTGTTTCTTCATTTATCGCACTTATTTTCTTAGCATCATAGGTTATCGTTTTTCCATCTTCACTTATAGAAGACTCACCTTCTGTCTTAGCCTTTATGAATACAACATCATCCAAGAATGTATTATTAAAACCTATATTAAAAGTATTATTGATCATTAAATTAGTTGCTACACTAGCAAAAACCTATTACAAGCGCAATAGCAAAGAAATATATGATACTTTTCTTTCTCATAGACAACATCCTATTCTATTAGTATTGTATCATAAAAAGATGCCGTTTTACAACGATTATGGTGTAGTATTTTGTCGAAAAAAAGGACGAGTTATCGTCCTTTTCCGTTATGATTATTAATTTTTTTAATGTTAAAGTGTTATGCTTACTCCACCCATTTGATCATATATTTGTCCATAGCTTAATGGCCAAACAAATACTGAACCATATCCTGTACCACTAAATGTAAAGTTAATAGCCTTACTAAGTGATATTACTTTTACCGCATGTTGATAAGATGAGTAAACTATTGCCTTTGGTACGTTTTTAACTTTTAATTTTTGCATTACACCTTCTATATTTCCAGAAGATGGAAGCAAGAATACTGTTCCAACTCCTGCTGACGACCATTTTGTATCAGCTGTTTTAGCAGTTGAAGTTCCATCTTGATCAATTATTACCCAGTTATATTCATCATAGAAAGACGTTCTAAGTAAACGAGCACCTATTACATCGTAACTCTTAACAGCTGGTTTAGATTTCCATACTAAGTGGGTAGATATTTCACAATATTCTGTATAACAATATTTTGTTATTGTTAATTTCTTATATGATGTTTCATGAAATGTACTATATGGTGCAATTAATCCATCAGGACTTTCAGGAACAGCTACATCGATCGAATTGTATTCAAATTCTCCCTCAATCATATTTTGTACACTTAAGTTGTCATATTCAGTTTGCGTTAAATTTTTTGCTTTTTCCTCATTATAAATATTAGTAATAGTTTCATATTGAAATTTGCTTAACTCAATTCCTTCTGGTGTTGTATAGTATGCCTCCGCTTTAACATTTAAAGAGAAAAACATTCCCATAATAATCATAACTTTTAAAATATTCTTTTTCATACTTTCCTCCTATGAAAATATTAAAATATTTTCATTTTTTTAGAAAGGACTTTCTCGTTCCGTCTAGTTTAATACATGTTTTATAAAAGCATCAATATGACGCATTGATCTATCACAATCACCTTCGCTACATGTATTAGTTTCTATATCATATATGTCTGATACATCTTTGTTTCCTATATAAATTTTATTTTGATCTAGTCGATAAATAATACTAATCATTTGAGATTTCATGTGTATTTCATCATTTTTTATTTCACATTCATACTTAATTTTGTCTTCCGTAAAACTATAGGTATATTTTCCATCTTTTAGGACAAATTTGTCTTTGATTTTATCTTGCATAGATAGAGCAGCAGTACTACTATCTGGCAATATGTCATCATCAGAATCTGCAGTATTTTTATCAAATACTTTGGCAAATGAGTAATCGTTTTGGAAATCTAATCTTGATTCTAGTTTTAGCATCTCTTTAGTACTATCACTTTCAAGTTCAACATACAAGTTATTAATAATTTTAGAAGTTGATGATGTTTTTAATATTTCATGATATTTATTAAGATCGATAGTTATCTCTGATAAGTCTTCTCTACTTAAAAGAGTAATGTAATCATTTTTATTTTTGTAATATAAAGTAATTTTATTAATTTCTTCGTCATCTTTTTGTTCTATATTTCCAAGTTTAAAATATAGTTTTTGACGAGATACGATTATCAATCCTTGATCAACTGTGTAATTTTCGCCTCCATAATAAGTTACATAAACTCTTATTGAGTTATAATTGTAAATAAAATAACTTACAAAATAAATAACAGCCAAAATGAATACAGTAATTATAAAACTTCTTCGAATTTTCTTAGCTCTAGTAGACACTTTATCTAACAACTTCAGTGTTGCCTGTTCTACTTCTCCTTCATTAATTTTACTAGCTCTTTCACCATAGATAATTTCATTAACAGAAACTTCGAATAAATCACTTAATTTTAATAAATATGCAATACTTGGAAGACCTATGCCACGTTCCCATTTACTAATAGCTTCTCTACTAATATAAATTATGTCAGCTAATTCTTGCTGAGTCATTCCTTTTTCACGTCTTAAAGTAGCAATAAATTCTCCTGTTTTCTTATTGTCCATTTAATTCACCTCTAAATTAAACTATAACAGAAATATTTGTCTATTATATCATAAAATTAAAAATTTCAATCAATAACTGAGGTCGCTATGTAAAAGAAAAGCATCTTATTTATAACTATTTTTTCTGTATTCACGAATTCGTCTTTTTGCTCGTGGAGTTTGACACATTGGGTAAGTATCTACTCTGGGGCCAATAAAATCAGGATTATGTTCAATATAAATTTGATCATCATTTTGTAATTGATAATCTAAAGCTACAGGTTTTCCATTCACGAAAGCATGTACAATATTGTTGCCAATATCAGTACTTATTTTATAAGCAAAGTCAACGGGCGTTGCTCCTTCCGGTAAGTAAATTTCTTCATTTACTGGAGTAAGAACTTTTATTTTAGGAGATAAGATTTCCTTTTTAACTTCTTGATTAAATTCATCATTAGCAAGATTATTATTTACTAGTTCGCATAAAGTTTTAAAAAACGGCATCTTACTCACATCTTCTTGCATGTGTTCGGGAGCGTGGTTAAATTTAAGGAGATCCCAGTAAGCAGTTAATCCATAAGAATTAATTTTATACATTTCTTCAGTTTTAAGTTGAAATTGAAGCTTAGTTTTACCAGCATTCACGGTAGAATGCAAAGAACGATACATGTTATCTTTAGGCTTAGCAATATAATCTTTTTCATAATCACTAAAATATGGGTATAGAGAATGAATTTGTTCTCTTAACCAGTAACAAGTATTAACATCTTTTAAAATAAATTTTAAAGCAAATAAGTCATGAATATCAGCTAATTCAGAAGATTTCAAACTCTTAACTAGGCCATAATAATTTTTTCTTTTAAATTTGAATTCAAAAGGAATATTACTAGAATTTAGTAATTGAGATATGCGTACTATTGCAGATTGAATTTCATTAAAACTTTCAATATATATTTGATTACTCAATTGTTCCATCTCTTGATATTTTTCTGGATCTAAATATTTTAAACAAAGATCTTCTAACTCAAGTTTAATGGTATAAGCTCCGATTAAGTCAGCAAAAGGAACATAGAACTCTAATGTCTCTTTAGATATCTCAATTTGTTTTTCGCGCTTATGGTATTGAAGTGTGCGCATATTGTGTAAACGATCAGCTAGTTTCATCAAAATAGTTCGAATATCAAAAATTATGCTTTCAGATATCTTACGAGTATTTGCTTCATCTGTTAATCTTTTATCATTATTTACAGACAACTTAGGTAATTTCGTTACACCATCTACTAAACGAGCGACTGTAGGATTAAAATACTCACTAATCTGTTCAAGAGTAATATTTATTCCATCTTCAACTACATCGTGAAGAAGATCAGCAACAATAGTATCAACATCAGCATGCATAGCAGCAGATATACAAGCTACAGCAATAGGATGAACAATATAAGGTTCCCCACTTTTGCGTTTTGCATCTTTGTGAACATTACTTGCAAATTCATAAGCACGAATAATCGTCTCTTTATCTTTTGGAGCATAATCCTTTACAAGTTCTAATAAAGTCTCTATTCCCATATTACCACCTCTAAAATAATAAAACGACAGATTATATTCTATCGTTTATAATATTTAACCCACAACAAAGAAGTTTGATATCAGTATTTTTAATGCAGCAATATTCAACTCTTCTTTTCATAGGCACCTTCCAAATATAAAATAATGTTAAAGAAATGTTACTACTATAATCTATCTTTGTCAAGCAAAAAAATAAAAAAAGCAATTATAATATTGCTTTAATTTTCTGTTTTATTGATTGGCTTCATGGTTGGGAATAATAAAACATCACGAATTGATTCTGATTCAGTAAACAACATGATTAATCTATCAATTCCATAACCAATTCCTCCAGCTGGTGGCATACCATATTCTAGTGCTTCAACGAAGTCATAATCGATGTCGTTTGCCTCTTCATTACCTAATTCTTTTTCCTTTAGTTGATCTTCAAAACGTGATAGCTGATCGATTGGATCATTAAGTTCAGTATAGGCATTAGCGCATTCATGTCCAGATATAAATAATTCAAAGCGATCAACAAAACGTGGGTCTTCAGGATTTCTCTTAGTAAGTGGTGATATTTCTACAGGATGGCCATATAAGAACGTTGGTTGAATTAGAGTTTCTTCAACATATTTTTCGAAGAATAGATTAATTATATGCCCAGTTGTATGTTCATGATCTTCAACAGTAATCTCATGTTTAGCAGCTAAAGATAAAGCTTCTTCAACACTCATTTCTTTGCTGAAGTCTATACCAGTTACTTCTTTTATAGCATCAACCATTGATATTCTTTTCCACTCTTTAGATAGATCCACTTCATATCCTAAGTATTTAAATGTCGTTTTGCCACAAACATCATTAGCAATTTTTTTGTACATATTCTCAGTTAAATCCATCATTCCTTCAAGATTAGAATATGCTTGATATAATTCCATCATAGTGAATTCTGGATTATGTTGAGGATCCATTCCTTCATTTCTAAAAGTTCTACCAATTTCATAAACTGATTCCATGCCACCTACTAATAGTCTTTTTAAATTAAGCTCTAGGGCGATACGAAGATACATGTCTAAGTCTTGCGTATTGTGATGTGTTGTAAATGGTCTTGCTGATGCTCCTGTTAGAAGAGTCGTTAATATAGGTGTTTCTACCTCAACAAAACCTTGATTATCTAAAAAGTTACGAATGCATCTAATGATTTTTGGACGCATGATAGCAATCTTCATCGATTCATCATTCATGATTAAATCAACGTAGCGACGACGATAACGTTCCTCTACATCTGTTAAACCATGGAATTTCTCAGGTAAAGGACGAAGAGCTTTAACTAAATGAGTATACTCTAAACACTTAATAGTCATCTCCCCTGTTTGAGTTTTCATGATATAACCACTTACTCCAACTATATCACCGATATCAGCTGACTTAAATAAAGTATACGCTTCATCTCCAATGTCATTAATGGAAATATATATTTGAATTTTTCCTGTTTTATCCTTAATTGTAAAGAATGATGCTTTACCCATTTTTCTTATAAACATGATACGTCCAGCCACTTTAACTGGATATTGTTTTTCTTCTAATTCTTCATGAGAAAAACTCTCATATTTTTCTTTTATATCTGAAGCAAAATCTGTTCTATCAAATCTCGAACCAAATGGATCTATACCTGCTTCACGGATTTTGTTCATTTTTTCTCTTCTTACTAATTCTTGATCAGTTAATTTTCTTTCCATAACAAAACCTCTTTCTTTTTTTCTAATCTACTATAATTTTATCATATTTTCAATCAATAGTTAGTGTTTATAATTAAAATAATGATGTTTTTGACAAAAATGAGAGTAAGTAGTATTATACTGAACAAATGTTGAAGGGGGTAAAACCGTTGGAAAAAAAGATAATGAATTATAATAACTACTTGCGTAAGTATGTTAAATATTTATGTGAACGTGTTGAACAAGAAATGAATGATGCCAATCTACGAGTTGATAGTGATTATATTAAAGGAATGTATTTCGCCAATTTATTTTCAACTAACATGGATAGTTTTATAGATAAAATATTTGGTAATAATGAACTATCGAGACTAGTTAATGCCGAAAATAAAATGCAAATAGATATGCTATTAATGATTTTAGTGACGGACCTTTTTGTTTCTCTAAGTTCAAAATATGTAATGGGCAGTTTAAATTCTACAGAAGAAAATCTATACAATCGTATTGTTAAAGCAATTAATGAAGATAGTTATAATTTTTTAGTTTGTGACTTAAAAAGCATTGGTTATTTTGTAAAAGCAACAAATGATTTTGATAATATGAGCGCTTATGATAAAGTACTTATGATTAAGTCTTTGGAAGAAGAGAATCGTGAGCTACTTAATAAACTTAATCCATTTTTTATCGAGGAATATAATAAACTTAATGTTAATGTTGATAGAATATTTATTATGCGTCAAATTATTAAGTGGATTAATGGGACTGGAGATGCTGTACATGCAATCGAAGAAACAGCTATTTTCTTAAGTAAATTATTTAATATAAGTGATGATAATATTGAAGTAGTTACTGATATAATGAATACTCATAATCCTGATGAAGTAACACAAGCTTTTATTGACGAAGACATTAACCAAATAGCGGGTTATATATCATCATACTATGAAGCTTACAAAGATGAATTTTTAACAAAGAAAAAGTAATTTCCAATAGCAAGAAATTACTTTTTTTATTTAATTTAAAATTAATTTTTGTTCCTTAACCAGCTTTTGTTGTTCTTCAACTAGCTCATTAAAATCATCTCTATAGTAAATACTAGTATGAAAAATGGCTTTTAATATGGGAAATCTATTTAAAAGACTTTCGGATTTTTCTTTATATTTACCATACCCTATAGCTTCATCAGTAGTTGCTAAGTATTTTAAACAATCATCATAATCTTTTATATCATTTTCTTGATCACGGATCTTCTTAAGTCAGAATTATACATAATTTAAAATTGATGTCAAAAAGATGGAAAAGTAAGATAATAAGCAAAAAAAAGAAAAGTTACTTTAATAACTCTTCTAATAATCTTTTTTCTTCTTCTAGTTTAGAACGATCTAGTTCAACAATATTAACTGGAGCTTTGTTAACATAGTTTTCATTGGCTAATAATTTCTCACGACGGCTAATTGATTCTTGCAATTGTTTTATTTGCATCTCTCGAGCTTGTTTATCCTCTTCCGTTTCAACACGTTCAAAGAAGATTGTTGCATTATAATTATTAGCAAGAACTTTATAAGATTTTATATTTAAAACTTCATTAATAATGTTGTCTTTGATCTTTAACATATTGATTATTAAATCATGATTTTCTTGATCATTAAATAATACTTTCATTTCTTTAGTGATATTATTCTCGGCTTTAATATTACGGAAAGCTTTTATAAATGCTACTTGCTCATCTATGCTTTGCATACTATCATTGAAGATTAGATTTTTATCGTATTTAGGATATTCACTAATGATAATATCTTCTGCATCAGTTATTGGTAATTTACTATATATTTCGTCAGTTACGTATGGCATAAATGGTTGAAGTATTTTTAAAATACCAGTAAGAACATAACATAATGTTGATTTTGTTGCTTCACTTTCTAAAGAAAATTTGGCCATTTCAATGTAGTTATCACAGAAGTAATTCCATGTAAATTCATAGATAGATGACCCAGCATTATTGAATTCGTATTTATCCATAAATTTTTTTACTTCTTTAATAGTATTGTTAAATTTAGTTAAAATCCACTTATCTTGATCTTGTAAGTTTTCTAATTTTATTTCTTTTAAGCCTTCAATATTAAGTAAAACAAAACGTGAAGCATTCCATATTTTATTTATATAATTCCAAGTTGATTTTATTTTTTCTTCATCAAAACGCATGTCAGTTCCTGGAGCAACATCAGTAGCAAGGTAATAACGAAGTGCATCGGCACCATAGGTTGCTACCATGTCAAATGGATCAATTCCGTTACCTAAACTCTTAGAGAATTTTCGGCCCTGTTTATCACGAATTAAGCCATGGATCAAGCAGTCTTCGAATGGACGTTTTTTTAGAATATGTTCTCCTTGGAAAGTCATCCTATTAACCCAGAATGGAATAATATCATAACCAGTAACTAAACATTGATTTGGATAATATTTAGATAATAGCTTTGTATTTTCTGGCCAGCTAAGAGTTGCAAAAGGCCATAATGCACTTGAAAACCAAGTATCTAAAACATCATTATCTTGAATCCAGCCAGATCCCTCTGGTGCGTTCGTTCCAACATATATTTCATCATCTTTATACCAAGCTGGAATTCTGTGTCCCCACCAAAGTTGACGGGAAATACACCAATCGTAAGTTATTTCCATCCAATGGTTCATTGTTTTTTCGTAACGAGCAGGATAAAAATTTACCTTCTCATCTTTCTTTTTTTGAGTTTCTAATACTTGATCAGCTAGAGGACGCATACGTACAAACCATTGTTTTTTGATCATTGGTTCGACCATAACGCCAGTACGTTCTGAATGCCCTACTTCGTGAGTTATCGGTTCAGTTTTGAGAAGCAACCCAGCATTTTCTAAGTCTTTTAAAACGGATTTTCGACATTCTTCTCTAGTTAGTCCCGCATACTTACCAGTCTCTTCGTTCATAGTAGCATCATCATTCATAATTACAATTCGTTGTAAGTTATGACGGTTTCCAACTTCAAAGTCATTAGGATCGTGAGCTGGCGTAATCTTAACAGCTCCTGTTCCTTTAGTCATATCAGCATGTTCATCAGCAATTACAGGAATTGGTCGATTTACTAATGGTAGAATAACATTTTTACCTATAAAATCTTTATAACGTTCATCTTCTGCATTTACAGCTACCGCAGTGTCACCGAATAATGTTTCAGGACGAGTCGTAGCAACGTCAATGTATTCATCAGAATTTTCTAATTTATATTTTAGATGGTAAAATGCACTCTGTTCTTCAGCATAAATAACTTCTTCGTTTGATAATGCCGTTTTGGCTGCAGGATCCCAGTTAATAATTTTTTCCCCGCGATAAATCAAACCTTCATTATAAAAATCAACAAAGACTTTTTTTACAGCATCAGACAATCCCTCATCTAGAGTGAATCTTTCCTTTGAGTAATCAAGAGCAATTCCCATTTTAGCCCATTGTTTACGGATTATATCGCCATGTTCATGAGTCCACTCCCAGCATGATTCTAGGAATTTTTCACGACCATGTTCATATTTATCAATTCCTTTTTCTTTTAAACGATGAACTACTTTGGCTTCTGTTGCAATGGCAGCATGATCCATCCCTGGTAGCCATAAACAGTCATATCCTTCCATCTTTTTGTAACGAATAATTATATCTTGTAGTGTTACATCCCAAGCATGACCTAAGTGTAAAACTCCCGTAACATTTGGTGGAGGTAAAACTATACAAAATGGCTTCTTATCACTATCTTCCTCGCATTTAAAATAGTCTTTTGCTAACCATTTATCATATTTATTTTTTTCAACAATTTCATGATTATATTTAGTATCTAACATAAAAACTCTCCTTTCAATAAAAAAAGTAATCCATCCCAAAGGACGAATTACTCGTGGTACCACCTTAATTTATACTCAATACCCGTAACGTGAGCAAAACGATTATTCCTACTATTAATTTTTCAGAATAACAACTCCCAAGCTACCTTCAAATAACCTTGTTTGAGAAAACTTTCAGCCGATGATTTTCTCTTTCTAATAACAGGGACTATTTTACTCCTCTTGTTCGTGGTTTTTTATAAATATATTTTGATTATACTTTTTAAATGCTAAAAATGCAAGCATTATTTTGTAATTGTAATTCTTTCTTTATCATTTGATGTCAAACGATACCCTAGGCTTTTTATTCTACTTTGATAAAAAGGACTTAGTTCTGAATCAACATAAACATTATCATTAGCTTCTACTTGAGTTTTTAAACTATCTAATTCAGCACTTACTATTAAGTCGATTTCTTCTTCGGTGAATGCATCATCAAAGGAACTCGTAACGACCAAATTTAGTAGATTCTCTAAGAATGAAGAACTGATATGTGTTGATAATGGATCTCCATCTAATAATTCTAAATGACGTTTTATACTCTCTTCATAGACATATGCTTTGTATTCAGCAATTAAGTCACAATGCTGCTGAAGATCTTCATAGTCTTTTGGCTTTAAACGGTATTTTCCCCTGTCTATACGTTTTATGTCTGTTGCGGTTACGCCAAAATTATAGTAACTTACTACACATCCATTGTTAGTAAAGAACTCCTTGAAATGAGGTTCTAATATTCCTTTGAATGATTCACGATCACCGACTTTAGGTACTTGTTTTATCATATACCCTAATTGTTGTTGACTATAAGCCATTCTTTCACTAAGTGGCAATAGTAGATATTCATCTTTGGTTAATTTGTAGTTTTTAACAAATTTTTTTTTATTAAAGTTTTCCATTTTTCCTCCTGATTTTTCATACTATTATTGTAGCACTTAATTTTTTAATGCGCAATTGTCTTCGTGATCATTTATTACTCCTATTGCTTGTAGGTAAGAGTAAATAATAGTAGTTCCAACAAATTTCATCCCATACTTTTTTAGATTTTTGGAAATAGCATCAGACAGTGGTGATGAAGCATTAGTCCCATTTCCCATAATGGTTTTGCGATCAGTAAAAGACCAAATATATTTATCAAAGCTTCCATACTCTTCTTGAATTTGAATAAATACTTGTGCATTGTTAATTGCAGCGGCTATTTTTAATCTATTTCTAATTATTTGTTTATTTTGTAATAATTCATCAATTTTATTTTGACTATATTTAGCAATTTTTCGGTAATCGAAATTATCGAAAGCTTGACGAAATGCCTCTCGTTTATTTAGAATACATTCCCAAGATAGACCAGCCTGAAAAGACTCTAAAACAAGAAGTTCAAAAAGATAAGATTCATCATGAGATGGTATACCCCATTCAAAATCATGATAATTAACATATAATTGATTATTTAAATTGCACCATTTACACCTATTCATAATTTTTTCCTTTATATTTATCTATTTCTATTTTTATCCATTCCATTATTTGATCGACAATATAATTTACTTCTTCTTCACTTAATTGTTTATCTTTAGGAATTTTGTACCAGTTGTTAATACAGCTGCGACAACAGGTTGCTGTTGCATGTTCCGCTATAAATACGGGATGTCCATTATATGGAGTTTGTTTTCCATCATTTTGGATATTAGCAGGAGCTACTCTTTTATTTATAAAGTCTTTGGCATGCAATTTTATTTTATCTAATCCAATTTTATCAATGTACTCAATATCTTTTTGTTTTAGACTAAAACTACTTCGAAATTTAGATTTTTTTAAATTAGCTAATGGTACTTTTTGCATAAAATTAAACTCCTCTACTCACATATTATAACATGTAAATTATTAATTAGAATTAATACCTTCTTCTGTCTTTTTTTAGGTTTCCTTCTTCTTTAAATGTCCATACTTATGGGTATATTATATTCTCTTCCTTGCGCTACACCTTGACACATTCCTTGAGCTACTCCTTCCTCGCGAGCTTCGTAAAGTGCTGTGTTTCGGTCCATCTCATTTATCTTCTCAACACTCATATATCTTTGAAACTCTTCACTCTCATTCATTCTTTCTAATTCACTTTTATAATTCATTACTACTTCGTCCTCCCTAATCTTATCTAACTCTTCTAAGTT
>CATNCE010000021.1 GCA_950097225.1 uncultured Bacilli bacterium | reverse complement strand
ATGGTCGATTTGGTTGTAAAAACAAAAGAAAATGAAGTAATACATGTAGAAGTAAATAGTTCGAAAAGTGAGAGAACTAAGTTTAGGAATTATTGTTTTTTCAGTAATATAATATCAAATGATACAAAGAGAGCAGAATACTATGATAGTAGTAGAAAGTATGTTCATATTGATCTAACATGGGGCGTAAGTGGAAATTATGCCAAGTACAATTATTATATCCAAAACTCGGAAGGAAAAAGGTACATAAATAATGTAGAAATAATTGAGGCGAATATGGAATATATAAAGAGGGATTGTTATAATGATGAAAAGCTAAAGTATATAGCCATGTTAGATATGAACTTAGAAGAGTTAGATAAGATTAGAGAGGACGAAGTAGTAATGAATTATAAAAGTGAATTAGAAAGAATGAGTGAGAGTGAAGAGTTTCAAAGGTATATGAGTGTTGAGAAGATGAATGAGATGGACCGAAATACAGCACTTTGTGAAGCTCACGAAGAAGGTTTAAATCAAGGATTAACGCAAGTAATCAACAATTTAAATAAGATGAATTTGGCTATTGATATTATTGCTGGAGCTGTAGAGTTACCTATAGAAGATGTATTAAAAATTCTTAATTCAAATTAAAATTACGTTAGTATATATTAAATCTTGTCATAATAAAAACCTCTAAAAGTAGAGGTTTTATTTAGTTTTCTATACGAAAGTTATCTGTGGGGTTTTGATTGTTGTTTAAAAAGTTGTCTATGCCATTGGTGTCGATTCCTTGAAAAGCAGAGTCGTCTAAAATATTTGGCATTTGTGGAACTTCTTCACTAATTGGTGTTGCAAGTTGTTCAGTATTAATTTGAGGCCCTTCTACAATTTGAGGAAACTCATTAGTTTGATTTTCAATAGTTGGATTAGGGTCTTCAAGTAAATTTTCCTCGTCTTCGTCCTCGTCATCTTCCCCTAAAAAGTCGTCAATGTTGATAGTAATTTCATCCCCGTTTTGGAAAGCCGTATTATAGGCATTTATTTTACTAATGATGTTTGATAATTCAGATCTTGTATCGTTGATAAATTCTTCTGATGAATCCACTTTTCCTAAGGCTTCAAATCCTTCAATTTCTGATTTTAAATAATCTGTAACAGATTTTGCAACAAGATATTTTTCTCTTTTGTGATTAAATAAGTAGCTTTCTAAGTTTTCTATAGATGCGCGTGCATTTTCAATAAGGTTTGTAATTTCTTCCATGTTACATATTCCTCCTATGTTAACATTATAGTATTTTTTTATAGCAAAGTAAACATTTTCTTTTTTTATGTGTTAAGTTTTTATCATAGCTTTTTTATAAGTTGGTTGAAAGTGCTTGAATATGAGTACTTATAGGGATATAATCATAGTAATAGGAGTGTAACGTATGAAGAAGAAGTATTTATTGTTGGGGATTTTAGGATGTATTGTTTTAGTCTTAATTTGTAGTATTCCTTTTAAATCAAAAACGCTTAAGTGTACTAGAGATGCTGAATTGTTAAAAGGCTTTGATGCTAGTGAGTCATTGGTTGTAAAGATAAATAAGGGGAAAATAAAGGACATAAAATTAAAGAAAGAAATTCAGGTAAGTGACTTTTATGATAGTTATGGAACGTATTATGATTCTTTACAAGATATTCTTAATCAGGGATATGGCTATTTAGATGCAGATTATTTTTTGCAAAAAGTTGGAAAAAAGATGGTTGTGAATATCGAGACAAATAAAAAGGGTATTGTTTTAAATAATTTAAGTATTCGTTATAATTCGGAGGATGATGAAACTACTTTGAGATATGATGCCATTTTGGATTTAGAAGATAAGTCAGCTATTAGTGTTGGAGATGAAATATCTAAGAGTGAGTTAAATAAAAAACTTAAGAGTTTTGATTATAAATGCAAGTAATTTTTAGACATTTAGTGTAAAGCTAGGTGTCTTTTTTATATATTTTTTTTATTATGTGTTAAAATTATAATAGGTGATACTATGAGTAATGATGCAGATAATAAAGATAATAAGGAGATAATAGTAGAAGCAAAAAATATCGAAGAGGTTTTAGGGTATATAGCACAGTTAGATGAAGTTATTGCTAGATTACAGAATGGAGACGATATAATTGATATCTCTTTAGATGATGATGAGGAGGAAATTGTACATGCAAAGTAAGTGGGATTTCAAAGAGTTTTTAAAAACAATAATTTCTTTAGGTACTGGTCATATATCTCAAGATGATAAGAAACTTTTAGTGGATTTACTTAGTACTTTGCGTTTTTATTATGAGTTCCTTGTTTTAGGTTATTGTTATGATAATAATCCTGCTTTGCAAAGTTTGCTTAGTAGTATAGATGTTAAGGCTGCAAAATATAAGGCTATGATTGACGAGTTAGAACGCAAACGTGATACAGTTGGTTTTGATGAATTTGATCATGTTAAGCTAAAAGCTAGAAAGTTAAGTTATGATCGTTGTCAAGAGTTAAGAAGAGTTATACTTGATCGTGATTTTAAGCATTATACAGCATTTATGAATCAACAAGTTGATAGTGCTAATCAAATTATGGCTATTTGTGCTTCTGCACTAGCTAATGTAGAAATTGATTATGCTAAGGAATTTGAAATATCAGGAAAGAAATGTACTGTTTTAGATGTTATTGATAAATTGCGTCGTGATAAAAAATTGTGTGATGAACTTAATACTTTTTATACGCGTGAAAAAAAGTTCTCTGTTGATGGGCAATCGCTTGAGCAAGATAAAAAGTTTTTAGATTATATTCGTAAGGTTAAAGAAAATGAGGCCTTAGTGCGTAGATATCGTGATACGTTAATAAAATCTGGAGTTAATAGTGTTGATGAAGATACAGTTTTGCATAGTCGTATTAGTCGTAATAAGTTAGAATTAGAAAATTTGAATAATGGTATTTTGTCTAATTTGCGTAATTCGCGGGAGAAATATAGAATTGAGTCCCAGATTGAACGTGATGAAAAAGATTTGAAGAGTCGTGAGGAAAATCGCCCTTTACTTCGTGAAGTAGAGGTGGCAATGAAAGAAGCTGGGCTCGAGAGTATTTCTCGTCAATACCGAAGTGCAACTTCTAATACTGATCAAAACGTTGAACAACGAGTAATTGATTTCATAAAATTGGCTATGACAAAGAATAGTTTTGAGATTAAGGCCGTTGAAGCTAATTTAGAGGAAAAAATTAATTCATATGAAAAAAGATTAGATCAAAAAGCAACACTTGTTGATGCGTATCGCAATTCAATGAGTCCGTATGCTCAAGAAATTGTTGATAAATATCATGATGAAGGAGATAAAATTATTGATATTATAAATAATAATGTAAAAGGGGCAGCTATAACACCTTTATTGTCTGCATATGTTTTAAAAGCTTTGTTTGATGCTAAGCAACTTACTTTTGAAGATTATAAACATATATCTAATACCTCAGCTAACAAGGCTATTGACTATTTAATTGAAGGATTTAATGCAATTGTTAACAATACAGTTGATAATTTAAGATCATATGTTGATGAAATGGATGAAAGAGTACCATTTGATGTTAATGCTTTTGATGCTCCAAAAATATTATAAAAGTAGACATTCGTCTACTTTTTATGCGTGAATAACTTCTTTTTTGTTAATAATGCTGTAAGGATATGGTCTAATCTCATCTGTTAAGCCCACTAAGTAATCGATACTTACATTGTAGTATTTAGCTAAGGCAACGTATTTTTCAATAGACATTTTAACTATCCCTAATTCGTATCTGCTGTAGTTTTGTTGCGGAACTTTTAAAATACGTGCGATGTCTTTTTGACGTAAATCACGATCTTCTCTTATTTCTTTTAATCTTTGTATATTCATGAACTACCACCTGTATTTATTTTTACACACATCATAAGTGATTTAATGACAATAAACCATGTGTGGTGTGATTTTTCTTTTTTGTACATCGTATTTGGTGTTGCCTAGGAATGATAGCTTTCTTATTATTAATTTTTGTAATTTAGCTTACTCATGGGCTAAAAAAGTGTTATAATTAGTATATAAGTTTCAAAGGTGAGTAACTATGATTAAGAAAAATGCGTATATTAATGAAAAGATCGATATTTTAGAGTTGGATGAAAGTATAATAAAAATATTAAATTTAAATGACATAGTTACTGTTGGCAATTTATGGGGCTTGACGAGAAAAAAGCTAAAGGAGTTTGGACTTAAAGATAATGATATTAAGCACATAGTAATAAAATTACAATTGCTAGGATTAGATTTAAATAAGAGAGTTTATAATTAAGCTCTCTTTTCATTGTCATTAATCGGAAGACATGTTATAATAATTTTAGAATAAGTTAGTCTAGGTGATACTATGATTGTAAATAGTTTTAGAGATAAAATGAAGATGGCAATAAATGATAGTTTGATTAAGTCCATTATTGTTGGATTTGTTGATTCAAATCTGCCTTTTTATAATGTGGAAAAATCATTTCTTTCATGTATGGAATTAGACAAAGAAAATGCTGGTATTGTTAGTGAGCTTGAAAATAATAATTTTTTAAATGAATTGGTGTTGGATAGTTTATTTTTTAAGTATGGTGGAAAAGAAGCTTTCTTAAGTTTGGATAACTCAGTAAAAGAAAAATTAGCATCAGAGGTTTATAAAGAAATTAAAAATAGTATATTTAAGAAATCTAAATTGGTGTATTCTAGTAATGGTATTTTAGGGAATGAAGATACTGATGATTTAGTACATTCGTTTATTATTAAGGTTTCACCTGAGGATTTTATTAGCGTGTTAAATGCTCTTTATAAGGTTATCAAAAAAGGCAATTTGTCAGGTATTAAAATTGTTACACCTTCTACAAGATATATATGTACTGGGTATAACGCACCTATCAGAGTGAAATGTACTTCTGAATATTTGGAGAAAACTTTGTCTATGCTTGACAATATTCCAAGTATTTTGAAAGAAAAAGCTAAGCCTGTTTTGCCGATTTATAATATTGGTAGTTGGTATGGATACGAACAATTATTGGGAAATGGTGTTCCTGTTATGTCTCGATTAGCAGCTGCTATTTATGATGCGATGTATGAAGTGTTACAAGAGCGTGGAGAGAGTATAATTATCAATGAAGAAAATGCTCAAGAGTTTTTTCAGAATGCCCGAAATAAATACGTGGCTTTAAGAACAATTATTCATGTTGCACTTTTTAATAATCATGATATCATAGACTTAATTTGTCATAAAACAAAGGAACGTTTAAGTAAATTTGAAGTTTTAGAAAATGATGTCTTTTCATCAAAAGTTGTTAATGAAGAGTTGGCTCGCTTGTATAATTTGGTTGATGAAGAGGAAATTGCATCTATACCTGTTCCCATGAAAATTGGGATAGATGATACCTTAGAACAAAATGTAGTTACATCTAGCGATGTAACTTTGGAAGAAAATTCTGTTGCTGTTTTAGATGATGAATCTAAAGAGCTAAGTGAATCCTCCCCAAATGCAGTTAGTGATGAAAGTGTTGAACAAAAAGATTTACAAGAACCAATTAACTGGGCAGAATTGAAAAAAGGGATAATTCTTACTGATCGTGATATGGCTGCTATTGCTGCTATAGCTCACAGTCAAGGAATTGAGCCTCGTGGAACATTTGCTAAAGAAGAGAAAGTAAATGCTAATTATTTAAATGCTATTTCGCTTGTTTTCGATCAATACAAAAATGCTATTAATGAAGCTAAACAAACGGCATTAATAGAAGAACTGTCTTCAAAGAATGCTGAGCAAGAAAAAAATATTAAGGAACTTCAAGATTGGATTATAGAAGCTATTGAGTTATCACCAGAGTTGATTTATGGTTCTACTCCTTCTGAAAATGATGATGATATACAAGAGTTTTCCGATTCGATTGACCGAGTTATTAGTATTATTGATGAGATGGAGCGCGCGCGTGATTGTGAAGCTGCATATTCCTCTTTAGATGGAGATAATGTTCAAAGTGAAAATGTTAATAATTTTGGTGAGCAAGCAGATAGCTCTGTTGTGCAAACTCTAGAAGCGGGAAAAAATACAGGAGATATGACTCATTCTACTTTTGCTGGGAGCAATAGTTTCTCAAATGATGGTGAAGAACTTAATAGCTCTTTTAATCAGGACTTGAGAAGTAATGTTAATGTAAATGTTAAACCAGTACCAATGGTAGAACCTTCTCTTATAGAACCGCTTAGAGATTTTGAAAATACAAAAGGAGTTTTAATACCTAATTTAGCTGATGTATCTTATGAAGGAGACTCCTTAAAAGAGGCTTTGAGAACAGGCGGGTATATGAGTGATTTTGAGTATATTAAACAATTAGCAGAACACTTTAAATTAGGAGAGTATGCTAATGGTATAGCTCAAAATAGAGTTATTTTACATAATTTACGTCATTTGGATCAATTTTATTCTGATGGTACTCCAAGAGCAGCAAAGGAATATTATGATTTTGTTGTTAGCACTATTGAGAAGTATGGAAATGCTGTTGAAAAAAATGAAAATATTAGTAGCTCTCGTGTAGATAGTGTTGTAAGTGCTCCGATTGTAAGTGATTTCTCGGGAAAAACGGGAGTTGTTGTTAAGACGAATGAGGATCATTTGAGAAAAGTTCAGGAAGCAAGAAGAGCAGAGAGCGATTCTAAACAAAAAGTAGGTTTTCTTAAAAAGCTTCGTGATAAAGTTACTGGCAAAAAGACAACTGAAGTTGCTGACGATTCTGCTACTTTTGATAATATTGTTGATATAAATAGTCATAAAGTTGATAAGAATAGTGATAAATATAGATATGCAGATGTCGTAAGTAATGTTGCTCTTTTAGATCGAAAAGTTAAAGGTCAAAATTATACTATTTTAGATTATTTTGATACGTATGATTTATTAGAGTATATTACGCCAGAATCGACAATTCTCTTACATGAATCGGGGATGCAAATGTCGGCAAAAGATTTTGTTAGCTTAAAGTTAATCGAGTATTTAATTAATAATGGTGAGGGAACTCTTGATGAAGTTATAGCTATGTATGTTGATGAAATTATGACTCCACCAGCTGTAAAAAGGGGCTAGTTCTCCTTTTTAGTTGTTAATTTTTTTAAAATATGTTATTGTAGTGCGAAAAGGAGATTTTATGGAAATATTAGAGAATAAAAAATATAATATGGAAGATTTATATTATAAGGTTGGCTCATCTTTATCGGAAAGAGGTTTTTCAGTTTTTGAAATTGAACATAAGGATGTAATGATTGCTATGGATTCCCTTCGTGACTATTTTGTTATGAAATTGCGCGAGATGGGAGTTACTGTATCTGATGATGTATCTATTCTAGAGGCATTTTCAATGTTAGATGTTGAATTTGCGGAGGACTCTTTTGAAGCGCTTGCTCCAGCAATTCATTATTTATTGATGTTGACAGGAGTTTCGCCAATTTGGGAAGTGAAGTCAGAATACGAACCAGATAATTATTCTTTTGTTATGAGTCGTGAGCGTCTTAATTATTTTGTTACTAGTGCAGATGCTAATATGGTAGTAGTATTTGCCGCACTTTATAGTTATTTGACTGAAGGAAAAATGTTAAAAAATGACGATATTTCTAAAGAAAAGATGCGTGAATTAAAGAATAATGAACAATCTGAAAAACAAATGTAAACACTGATGAACTTGGTGTTTTTTGTTTGCTCAAATAAAGATAAATTGATATAATAATCGACGATTGAGGGGGGATTAAGATGATATTTAAAAATGATGCTGTAAAACGTGATAATTTGCATTTTGGAGAGTTAGTGCAGGTTTGTAAGACTAGGTATGATGAGGATGACATGCTTAGAGTTTATGAATATCGATCTGTTAGGAGTATTTTGTTTATTAAAGAATATCTTAAGGGACGTGATGTTTTGTCGCGTACTCATACATATCCTGTTGTTGGTTATTCTTCTGATGATGCTTTAAAAGAAGGTGCCTTAGTTATAAACGATTATTATCGTCTTGCTTATATACTGACGCTTCTTGGCTATCGTGAATGGTTAACTAAAAATAATTTAAGAGAGATAAAAAAAGAGATTTTTATGAGTAATTTTGTTGCTGAAAATCAAGAGATATTTAAGATGGGAGATAGTTTATTAGATCCCGATTTGCAGGCCAAAAGAGAAGAGGATAAGATTGAAGATATCGATTATTTATATCACTTAAAAAGATTAAGTAAGCAATTAAAAGGAGAAGCAGGGCCTTGGTACCGAAGTGATCCATTTAAACCAGTTTTAGTAGAAAGCATGATAAAATATGGTTTAAAGAAAATATAGAAGTTAGGAAGTTAATTTATGGATAAAAGATATCAATCATTAGAAGAATTAAAAGTTTTTTATGATCGTTTGCAAGAGCAATATGGAGCTTTAGAATTGGATTCTATTTATAATGGTGGGTGTGAAGATAATCCAGATATATGCTTTGTTTTTATGAATCCGACGGGACGCAATATTGCCTCTTTAAAGTCATGGTGTGGGCCTAAGTTTCCTTGGATTGGGACTAAAAATATATGGACGCTTTTTTATGAGGTTGGTTTGCTTAATGAAGATATATATACTAGTATTCGAAGCATTAAGGGAAGTGAGTGGACATCTGATTTTGCTAATAAGGTATATGATAATGTGCGAAAGAATCGCTTTTTTATAACGAATTTAGGAAAATGTACGCAGGTAGATGCTAGACCATTACCTGATAAAGTGTTTTTGGAATATAAGGGATTATTAGAACAGGAGTTTTTAATTGTCAAACCTAAAGCTATCGTGTTATTTGGCAATCAAGTTAGTTCAATAGTTTTAGGCGAGAAGATAAGCGTATCAACTTGTCGTAAGAAAAAGTTTATAAGAACTATAAATGGCGAAGATTTTGTGTTTTATTCGGTTTTTTATCCGGTTGGAAATGGTAGTTTTAATGTTTCAAAAGCTATTGAAGATATTAAGTGGATTAGGGATAATTTGTAATCTTTTAGATCATATGATATACTATCTAGCAAAAAAAGGGGATTTAATTTTATGGTTGAGATGCTTTGTGAGTGTAAAAAAGACCGAGTTTTGTTTCGTGATATGCTTAGTGCAAATTTAAATTTATTGTTTGGGAAAGGTAACGATGAGGAAAAAGATACTTTTTTGGAATACTTTTTTGAACATTTAGAGTATTTTCATATCAATGATTGGGCTTTAAGAGAAAAGGATATTGGCGATGTTAAAGTCGTTTCATCAAAGTTTTTTGATAATGATAAGGTAGGAATTAAAGTTTGTGGTTATGAGAATTATGCTGGAGATGAAGCATATTTACAACATGTTAATTCTTTTGCACTTTGGCAAGCAATTCTTGCTGTTTATGGGGAATATAAAGGAATCAAAAAGGGTTGTAAGTTATGTGAATTAAAGTTATATGGACACGATTCAACGGTTTTTTCTTCTTGTGGATTTATTAATTATACTACTCCTGATGATGTAATTCCATCTGGATATTATTTATCTTTGTTAATGGCTGATATGTTAGCACGATTGTCTTTATGTGATGTTAGTAATAGTAAGGACGTTTCTAATATTTTATATGGAGAAGAAAAAGAGGCTGATAAATGCACTATTTATGGGGATATTCAGGGTATTAATAAATTGTTGATTGCTGCTTTTAGTGTGGATGTTAATGCTACTAAATTGTATGATTCTTTTGTCTCTGGTGAGGGAATAGAAGGGGTTTTTTATAAGAATGATTACCGAGGATGTTTATTAGCCAATAGTTATATTGAAGGATTATTAAACGATCCATTAATGATTATGGAAGAGTATGATCGAATAATGGGTAGTGGTAGTTATATATATTTAGTTGATAAAATAGATTATTTATGTGAGTGCTTTGATGAGTGCTCTAAACCAATAGCTTCTGTCTTTATGCAAGTATTAAATAATATATTAAAGTTTGGGAAAATGCGCATTGATAGATTATATTTTAATGAATATATTACGAAAGAAGAACACGATGATTTGGTAAGCAATTTGAATCAGGTTTATGCATCTTGTAAGAAGAATATACATGTACAAAAAGTAAAGAGTGCACGTAAAAAATTTAAAAATAGGGTAAAACAATTAGTAAAGGGAGATAAAAAGTAATTATTTTCCTTTTTATTATGCTATAATTAGAATAGGTGATACTATGTTTGAGATGGAAAACGATTTATTTATTTTGCGTGGGAACCAGAAATATCAGACTTATGCGGCATCTTTGTTAAAAAGTTTAGAGTATGGAAATTTTATTAAATCGTTTTTCCATATTGATACTAATGATAAAGTAGTGGTTAATCTGAGTGATGATATAGAGGATATCATGGTAAGTGGCTTTAAATATGAAGAGTATGCGGAGAATTCATATAATGACCAAGAGATTAATGTTTTAGTTTCAGAAGAAGAGTTTAATGTTCCTTCGATGTTTGTAGTAGCTAAGAAGGTATTGCATGCCTATTCACATATTTTGTATGCAAGGGTAGTAAGTAATGAAGGTGAGCGTGTTTTATGGTTAGATGAGGGCTTAGCTCAGTATTTGTCTGGTGAAAAGAGTATTTTCTTGTGTGATAAAAAAGTTGCTAAAAGTGCCTTTTTGAGTGAAATTTTAAATTATAATAAGAATATTCCTAAGATGGATAATTTGTTGATTCCTGGGGATGGGGATGGAGAGTTTCATTCTAAAAAATATTCTGGTTATATGATGTCATATTTCATGGTGCGTTATTTGATTATGAAGAGCACTTATGCATCTATGTATGATTTTGTAACGGATAAAGAGATGTTATCAAGTGTTGATGAGAATTTAATATCTAAGACGATTAACTATTTTGGGTCTTATTTTAAAGTAAAAATGTCATCTGTACAGCTTGATAAAGTAACTAATCCAGAGGAATTGATGTCTTTTATGGATACTAATTTTAGTTTTGGTTGGGTGGATAAGTATGGTTCTAAACATACGGATTTACAAGGACTTTCTAAAAAGTATGTGACTCGTAAGTTTGATAAGATAAAGGCTTCTCATGTTATGACTTGTCCTGAACAAGCACAGTTTTGTAAGGAAGTATTTGATCAACTTGGAATAGAAAATGAGATTTTATGTTTGAAAAAAGAACTTGATTCTAATAATATTCAGTTGCATTTTATTAGTGTCTATAAAGAGAATGGTAAGTGGTGTGCTTTTGAATTTGTCTATAGGGAACATAAGGGTATAAGTGTTTATGATACTTATGATGATATGATTTTTGCTCTTCAAGAAAAATATGAATTAGATGATGTCATTGTGATACCAGAGATTCCAGAAATGTTAGATCTTGTTGAACTAATTTATTATGTTAAGAAGTGTGCACTTACTAGAAATGTATCTGTTGATCAAAAAGTTATATGATTTAAAGCGATTAATCTATAATTGCTTTTTTTAATGTGTTAAACTATAACTAGGTGAGTATTAATGAAGGAAGATATACTTAAAAAGTGTGAAATTTTAATTAGGATGCATAAAAAGGGACTTTTAGGAGGCGAAGTGATGCCAGAGGATGAAAATCCCCATTTTGATAAGGCGTCTTTAGAGAATTATTTGTATTTTACTTTGCCAATGGCTTTAAATTATCAGCGAAATTCTTATACTTTGTGGGAAGCAGCTAATAAAACAGTTAAGGATGAAGAAGTGTCTTTTGTTTTCAATCCTAAATTAGTTTTAAAGCGCAGTTTTGAAGAGGTTCAAAAGGCATTAGTAAAATATAAAGTGGCTTTACAAAAGAATAAGCAAACAGAGATATGGATTAAGCTTTGTCAGACTTTTGCTCAGTTATTTGATGGCGATATTCGAAAGTTATTTATTCAAAATGATTATGATGTTACCCGTATTAAAGAGTTTGTTCTTAAAAATAAGAAGTCTTTTCCTTATATAAGTGGTACTAAACTTTTAAATTATTGGCTTTATGTAATGATGCAGTATACCGATGTTGTTTATAAAAGTACTGAAGATTTAACTGTTGCTCCAGATACGCATGTGGTAAAGTCAACGCATCGCTTGGGTCTTATAAGTGATGAAGAATTTACTCGAGCTGATGTTCAAGAAATAGTTATTCAAAGATGGAATTCCTTATTTGCAGGAACTAAATATAGTCCGATTGATATTCATACGGCTTTGTGGTTGTGGAGTAGAGGAAATTTTATACCTTTGTGTGAGGAACTCTTAGAAGAAGAATAAGTTTGATAATAAAAATATTTAAATTTATTAAATAATCTGTTAAAATATTTTATTAAGATTTAAATGTTTTTAATATACTTTGGTAATGAGGTGAGGATAGTGAAAAGTAATTTAGATATTTGGGCTGTTCAAGAAGATGGAACGGAAGTCTTCACTGCTTTAAAAAATATAAAGAAAGGATTGAGCATAGTCTATAAGAATTGCTGTTCGCGGATTCGTATTGGGGACTATTATGTTAAATCACGTTTATTTGATGTGGCTTTATATAATGAAGAGGCAGATGTATTAATTTTAATTATGAAGAATTCTCCAGCAAGTAGTAAGGATATGATAGATTATTTAGAGGCTAATAATCTTGAGTATGTGGAAGTAACTTTTAATAGTGATTATTGTATCAGTGAAGATGCCACTCCAGAGTTGTGGTTTGCAAGAGATAGGGATGTTTTAAAGGATGCTTTATGCGATAGTGTAAGTCACGGTTATGAAAGTGGAATATTTTATCCAAATATGTGGGGAGATTTGGCAGTCGGGTATCAGACTGAAGTTAATGGATGTTTTTCGATAGATGGACGGATTTTTACGGGAGCTGTTTTGATGCCTGATAAGTTTATTTTGTTTGTCAGTCAAAGCGGGTATGGAAAGCGCTCCATTAACTATCGTGATGTGGATTTGATGGCGCGTGCTTCAGGAGTTTGGTTGGATGTAAGTAATTCTAAAAAAGTAAATTTTGAAAGCGGTAGGGTAATAAAGAATAGGAAGTTAAGAAGAGTTGATAAATAGGAATGTTGTAACGATTTTAGATGGGGCAGCTGGTTCTTGCGGAAAAGCTAAGGTAATTGGCGAGTTTGCAAATGAAAGAAATAACTTAGGAGCGGCCATTACTAATTGCATGCCAAATGCTGGACATACATATGTTGATAAGAAGGGAAATTCTTATGTTTTTCAAAACATTCCTGTTGCAGCAGTTAATGAACAAACTGAGCTATTCATTGGGCCTGGTTCAGCTATTGATACGGAGCTTTTTAGAAAAGAGTATGCGTTGCTTGAACCATTTTTAAAAAATCGTCGTATATATGTTCATGAATTGGTGCCATTAATTGAGCCTCATCACAAAGAATATGAGAAAATGTATGTAAAATCAGGTTCGACGTTCAAGGGATGTGGGGCGGTGATGCGTGATAAAATTATGAGAGATCCAAATTTACGCTTCTTTAGTGGTTATAAAAATGCCGTAAGAGTAAGTAATGAGGAGTATCTAAATCGTATTTATGAACACTTAGATAATCCTTATGAATATGTCTTATTAGAAGGAGCCCAAGGATGTGATTTATCTCTTAATCATAGTTCTAATTATCCTTTTGTCACTAGTCGTAATGTTAGTGCATCACAATTGCTTGCGGATTCGGGAATTTCACCTTCAAGACATTTAGGAACTATTTTGGTTATTAGGCCATTTCCTATTCGCATAAGTAATATTACTAATGATCATAAAGTAATATATACAGGATGGTATGGAACGGGGAAAGAACTTACTTGGACGCAAATTAATTTAGCTGCTAAGTGTGGCTTTTATCCAATCGAATGTGATTTTGAGCTATATCCAAATAATTTTGATGATGGGTTAAAAATGGAACTTTTATCTAAGGCATCAAAAGTTTCTTTGATGCAAATATTTGGATGTGAATTTGAACAAGTTAATCTTGCTGATATTACGATTCTTGATGCTTTAGAGATGGAACGTTTAATAAATAAAGAAAAGGGGATTAGAGAGTACATTAGTAATGTAGTGGATTTTTCTGATTTAGGAGACCCAGTTATTAAAGATTTATCAGAAATTACAACCGTAACGAAGATGGAGAGAAGAATATTTTGATTTAGATATAGAAAAATTAAGGAATAATTGTCGGATTAATGATCCGATGGGTATATATCTAAATTTCTTCCAGCATTTAGATTTGCAATATGCTGATAGTGTTGGGAATTTTGATATGCATTATATTAACAGGTATTTACGCGAGTATTTAAATTGGATAGAGGAAAACACTGGATGTGATATCATTGCTTTAGGAACAGGAAATAGAGATGGTCAGAGGATAAATGTTAAGTCTTTGAAGCTTTAATATTTATTCTTTTTTTGTCATTGGAATGTCACTTTCATTTATTATAATTAGTTTGTAATTTGGAAAGGAGCTTTTAATTATGGAAATATTAAAAGTAGAAAATTTAACTAAGGTTTACGGAAAAGGAACTAATCAGGTTGTTGCTTTGGATAATGTTTCTTTTACAATTAATTCAGGCGAATTTGTCGCGATAGTAGGAGCTAGTGGAAGTGGGAAATCAACTCTTTTACATCTTATCGGTGGCGTTGATCGTCCTAGCAGTGGAAAAGTCTACATTGATGGCAATGATATATTCGCTATGAATGACGATAAATTAGCTATATTTCGTCGTCGTCAGGTGGGATTGATATATCAATTTTATAATTTAATTCCTATTTTAAATGTTGAGGAGAATATTACACTTCCTTTAGAGCTAGATAAAAGGGAGGTTGATAAATGCGAGTTAGATAAGTTACTCAGTACTTTAGGATTAATGGAGCGAAAAAATCATTTACCGAATGAGTTATCAGGTGGGCAGCAGCAAAGAACCAGTATCGGAAGAGCAATGATTACGCATCCAGCTATAATTTTGGCCGATGAACCTACTGGTAATTTGGATTCTAAAGCTAGTGATGAAATCGTTGATTTATTGAAGATTTCTAATAAGAAATATAAACAAACAATCGTGATGATAACACATAATTTAGATATTGCGGAGCAAGCTGATCGCATTATAAAAATTGAAGATGGGCATATTGTTAAGGAGGTTTAGAAGATGAACTTACTTAATAAGTTGACAAAGAAGAATTTGTTATTAAATAAAAAAAGAACTGCTGTTACAGTTGTTGGAATAATTTTGTCAGTAGCTTTAATAACGGCATTAGCATCTTTAGTAGTTAGTTTTAAAGAGAGTTTTATTAACTATGAAAAGCAACATGATGGCAATTTTCATGTGGCGTTTTCAGATGTTACTTTGGATAATTTAAAAAATCTAAAGAAAAATCGAACTCTTGATAATTTGTATATTGCATCAGAACTTGGATATGCTTATACAGAGTCTAAAAATGAAGACAAGCCATTTGCATATGTTCGCGCTCTTGATTACACGGCAATGGATGAGCTAGGGTTTAAAGTTATAGAAGGAAGAATGCCTAAGACTAGTAAGGAAATAGTTATACCAAGACATTTAAAAACGAATGGTAGGGTTTTCTATAAAGTTGGCGATACCATTTCTTTAACTATCGGGAATCGTGTTAGTGAAGGAGAGATATTGGACCAAAATAATCCATATTTAAAGGATGAAGAGGAGTTTTTAGCTACTCAAGAAATTCAGTATAAAGTCGTAGGTATTATTGAACGCCCAAGTTATCGAATAGAGGATTTCTCAGCACCTGGTTATACTTTTATTACATGTTTAGATAAAGAATTAGAGGGAAATTATACTGTCTATGTTCGATATAAAAAGAAATATTTAAAAGATTATCATAAGACGACAGCTAATATTTTGGGTGTAGATGTTAAATTATATAAAAATTATTTGTCAGGAACTATTATGAATGATGAAATGACAGAAAGAATTACTAATCAGATAAAGAATTCTAAATATCATGTTGATGCATTTAATCCTACATTGATGATGATCGAAGGAGCAGATATAGCTGATTCGACATTTCAAGCACTTTATATAGTGGCTGGTATTATTACTATGATAATTATTGTTACATCTGTTTTTTGTATAAGGAATAGTTTTAGCATATCGATAACAGAAAAAACTAAGCAATATGGAATGCTTGCTAGCATTGGAGCTACACGCAAACAGATTAAGAAAAATGTTTTATATGAAGCATTTATTTTAGGCATAATTGGCTTGCCAATTGGTATTATCTCTGGTGAAACAGCGGCTTTTATCTTGATTAAGATTGCAAGTTATTTAGTAGGTGCTATGTTAGATATGGAGTTTACTTTTATGTTTTCTTGGTTAGCAGTCTTTTTATCGTTAGTTTTGGGAAGTATTACCATTTATTTTTCGGCAATTAAGAGCGCTAAAAAGGCTTCGAGAATATCGCCGATTAGTGCGATTCGCAGTAACGATGATATAAAGATCAATGCTAAGAAGATTAAAGCTCCTAAAATAATAAAGAAAGTATTTGGCATTGGAGGAAATGTTTCTTATAAAAATTTAAAGCGCAATAAAAAGAAGTATCGAACAACTGTAGTATCGATAGTAGTGTGTGTAGCGGTATTTATTGCCTTAGCGTCATTTATGGGATTAGCTTTTAGAGTAGTGAAATATCAATATGGAAATAAAGAATATAATATTAGTATGTATTTTTCTTCTGAAAAAGATGAAGGAAATAAGTTAAAAAAATGTATTGACGATTTAAAAAATATTGATGAAAATGGGCGTTATGCTATATATCAGACACTTAATTTAGTTGTTTCTAATCCGCGTTATAATCAAGAATACTTAAATATTTTCTCTGATCAAGCTGATAAAGAAGCCGTATTTTATATAAATGCCGTTGGTGATGATGAGTATCGAAGGTATTTAGATGAGTTAGGTTTAAATTATGATGATGTTTATAATAAGGGAATATTAATTAATGATACTTTGGTTTATAATGAAAAGACAAAGAAGACGGTGGCTATTAATGTTTTTGATTACCAAAAAGGCGATAAGATAGTTGGAGAATATATAAAAGACTATGATAAGGATGAATATGGAAAATTAGAGTTTGAAATTGCTCATGTTACTGATAAACGTCCTTTAGGACTTAGTAGTCTTTATGGCTTGATCAATATTATCGTTAGTGATGTTTATTTGGAACAATATTGTAATACAGTTTTTTATAATATGTATGCTGTTGTTAATAATCCAGATAGTTATCAGGATGAGGCAGATAAAGTATTAGAAGCATTAAATCACTATGGTATATCTAATCGAGCTAAGGAGGCTCGTGAAGAACAATCCCTTTATATGTTAGTTTCTATTTTTCTATATGGTTTTATTACTGTTATTGCTCTTATCGGTATTACTAATATCTTTAATACAATAACTACTAATATGGAGTTGCGCAGTCGTGAATTTGCCATGCTTAAAAGTATTGGTATGACTAAACGAGAGTTTAATCATATGATTAGTTTAGAAAGTCTATTTTATGGGTGTAAGTCACTTTTATTGGGAATTCCAATAGGTTGTCTGCTTTCATATTTAATATATCAAGCATTTATGAGTGGGGATCTTGATTTTGAATATAGATTACCATTATTGCCGATAGCTATTAGTATATTTGCGGTATTAATATTGATAACATGTATTATGAAGTATTCCATTACAAAGATTAATAGGCAAAATACAATTGATACTATTCGCAATGATAATATATAAGATGTATGTTATAATTTATGTAAGCGGGATGGTGAGGCTATGAATATTTTATTGGTAGAAGATAATCTAAGTATAGTTAAAGGTTTAATATATGCTTTAGAACAAAATAATTATCAAGTAGTTGCTAAGAATAGAATTAGTGATGCCATAGAATATTTAGAAGAGCATCATCCCGATTTAGTTATTTTAGATATAAGTTTGCCTGATGGAGATGGCACTTTCTTTTATCGCGATTATATTAAAGATATAAAAACTATTATTTTATCTGCTAATGATAATGAAGATGATATTGTCTCTGGTTTAGAGATGGGAGCTGATGATTATATAACTAAGCCATTTTCTACTAGGGAGTTAATTGCTAGGGTTAATAAACTTTTGCGCAGTGGAAGTGGCGTTATTAAAATAAAGAATATTGAATTTGATACTAATAAGATGCTAGTTAAAAAAGATGGAGTAAGTGTTAATCTATCGAGTTTAGAGCTTAAAATTTTAATGTATTTATTTACTAATATTAATAAGGTTGTAACAAGACAAAGCTTGATTGAGAGAATATGGGAATGGACAGGCAATGATGTTTATGATAATACGGTTACTGTTTATATGAAAAGAATTAGAGAAAAATTAGGAACAGATATTATTGTAACGTTAAAAGGAATAGGATATAGGATTGATAATGAAAAATAAAGTGTTTATTTTTTCTTTGGTAGCTATTTCTATTGGCTTTTTTGTAGTAGTGATGGCAGTTAGTTATATAAATATTAAAAAGTATGAATATAATAATAATCTCGTTTTAGGTAGTGTTTTGTTTAGAATAAAAGAGAAATACCCTGATGTTGATGAGGGGATAATTATGGATATTTTAAATGATAAGACGCTTAGTGATAATGATATTTGGAGGCAATATGGCATAGATATTTATGATGAGGCACTTTCTCTTAGTAATAAAATAGTATTAGATAGAATGATAGTGAGTAGTTTCTTGTGTCTTAGTATTTATATAGTGTTAGTTATTTCGATATTTACTTGGTATAGTTTTTTATATAATCGTAAAATAAGGGAGATAACTAGGTATATTGAAGAGATAAATAATAAAAATTATACTTTGGATTTGTTATCAAATGGTGAAACGGACTTATCTATTTTAAAGAATGAAATATATAAGACAACGGTCATGCTAAGAGAAGTTGCTGATAATTCTAGTAAAGATAAACTTAGTTTAAAGAAGTCTTTATCAGATATTTCACATCAAATAAAAACGCCATTAACGTCTATTAATATTATGCTTGATAATATTATCGATGATGATTCTATGACTGATGAGGTAAGAAAAGATTTTATTATTAATATAAAAAGAGAGATAACTAGCATAAATTTTTTAGTTTATAATATCTTGAAGCTATCGAAATTTGATGCTAATGCTATTAAATTTAAGCAGGATGAGATAAGTGCTCAGGAGTTATTCGCAAAAGTTTTACAAAATGTAATGATGATAAGTGATTTAAAAAATGTTAAAATAGAGGTAGAATCAGATGATATAGTCTTTATCGGTGATTTTAAATGGGAAGTTCAGGCCTTAACTAATATTGTTAAGAATTGTATTGAGCATTCGAGTGAGGATGGGATCATCAAGATAAAGTTTAATGATAATAAGTTATTTAATGAAATTGTTATTGAAGATAATGGTTTAGGAATAGATGATGATAATTTGAAACATATTTTTGAACGTTTTTATAAGGTTAACGAGAGTGATAATGGATTTTGTATTGGGCTTAATTTAGCGAAGATGATTATCGAACATGACGATGGTGTTATAAAGGTTAATAGTAAAGTTGGAGTAGGGACTACTTTTATAATTAGATATTTAAAAAAATAGGATGGTTGTTATGAATAAACTTAGAAAGTTATATGTTTTAATTGGCTTTTTACTAGTGTGTGCAATAGTTTTATTTGGATATATATTTGTCAGTGAACGGGAATTAAGAATTACTGATGATAGTGAATATAAACTAGTTTATGAAGAAGTCTTCGGAGTTTCTAATTTAGAGAGAATAACCATTGATTTAATAAGTTTTAATTTGAATATTTATGAGAGTAGTGATAATTTAGCACGAATAAAGGTCTATGATGTTCAAGATAAATATATAAAAAGAGCGATAAGTAAAGACGATTATGTTTTTAAAGAAAAAGAGCGAGCTAATATACTTCCAAGTAGTGTTAATACGGATGCTCATGTTGATTTTTATATTCCGATTGGTTATGGAAATCGGCTCATACTTAGTACTATTAATGGTAATATCTTAAATGAGGCAACATTGGTGGCTTTACTCTCAGTTGATACCATTAGTGGGAGAGTAAATTTAGGCGATATTAGTAGCTTGAATTTAGCGGCTGATAGTGGGAGCATCAACATTAATCGAGCTAACAAGATTAATATAAAAACGAGGGATGCCAACATTGATGTTAATGAATGTGTAATTGATAAGATTGAAACTAAATCAGGGCATGTAAATATTAATAAAGCGATGGTAGAGAGTAGTGGAGTTATAAAGACAGATACTGGGAGTATTTCAATTACTACTTTAAGTAATGGGTATGCCGATGTTAATTCGCTTCGTGGTAAGATTAATGTTTTAAATGAATATGAGCATAGTAAAAATAATCTTTATATTAATACTGTGAGTGGTAATGTGAATATTAATCAAAGAAAAAAAGTTTAGATGTGAGTTATCTAAACCTTTTTATTTGATACTTTTTATAGCGTCTTTTATTACCTGGATAGAATTTTCTAGTTTTTTTGTCTCTTCGACATTTAAGGGAATAAATATTTTGTTTTTTACTCCTGATGAACCAACGATTGCCGGAGTAGAAATGCATATTTTATTTTCTTTATCATAGGAAGAGACTGAAAGAATAACGTTTTTATCTTCAAGGATGGCTGATGTTATGCGAACTAAAGAGGCAGCTATGCCATAATAAGTAGCGCCTTTGCGACGAATTATTTCGTAGGCTGATTCACGAACATCTTTTTCAATTTTTTTCATCTCATCAGAAGTTAAAAATTCTTTGATGTTTGTTAGACCGATTGAAGCGTTGCTCCAAGGAACGAATTCTGAGTCCCCATGTTCACCGATTACATAGGCTTCAATATTTTTAGGACATATTTTTACTTTTTCGCTTATCATGTAGCGCAAGCGAGCAGTGTCGAGAGTTGTTCCCGATCCGATGACTTTGTTAGGCGCAAGATGGGAATACTTAAGAGTTAGATATGTCATAACATCAAGGGGATTTGTTGCAACGATAAATATACCTTTAAAACCCGAATCCATAATTGGATCGATAATAGATTTAAATATTTTGCTGTTTTTGTGAATTAGGTCCATACGAGTTTCACCAGGAGCTTGATTAGCACCTGCAGCTATAACAACAATGCGCGCATCACTGCAATCTTTGTATTTACCAACGCGAATATTAATCTTTGATGGGCTATAGGCTAGACAATGATTTAAATCGGCAACTTCTCCAATAATCTTATCACGATTTATATCGATTAGTACTAATTCGTCAACATAGGTTTGCTGATTTAAAAGAGCATGAGCATAAGCCATACCGACATTACCACAACCAACTAAGACGATTTTATTTTTCATACAATCACCTATTCTAAATATATCATATATATGATAATTAGTGTATTTTAAGTTGTTTTAGTTTACATATCATCTTGTATTTTTTTGTTAATGTATTAAAATTATAGTAGAGGTGAAAATGATGCAGGATAATGGTAGTAGTAAAAAAAATAATCATGTGGTTTTAATTATTGTTTTATCTATTGTAGCTATTTTTATGGTCGTTGGTTTTATGGCAGTGCCTTTTATAATACTTGGTGTAATTAGTAGTTCTTGGGAATCTAAGAGTTATTTTGAATCTATAAACGATACGACAATAAGCATTCCTCCAGCTAATATGGTGGTATCAGTTACGGAAGAATATTATAATCAGGAGGATAGGTGTTATGTCCTTGTAACTAAGGCAGAAAGATCTTTAGAAAATGATGATGATTTTTGGGGTACTTCGGACATAGGCGTTATCTATGATTTTAAAGATCAGGATGGTTATAGTTTAGGAGAATTGGAGTTAGTAATTGACAACGTAAATAGCAATGATAAATGGAAGAGAAGAGTATATTTTTGTGGGGATGAAGCAGAGGAAGTAGCTGGATATGAGATTTCTGATGTTTTATTTTATGAGTGATAATGAAGAAGAGTATTGGAATAGTTGTTCTATCTATAGTGTTGGTTGGAATAGGACATTTCTATGGGAGTGAGATATATCAAAGTTTTGGTTTTGAAGAACAAAAGAAACCATTATATTCTAATGATGTTGAAAGTGTCGCTCCTTATGATGGTGTTAATAAGTATGTAGTTATCAACAATAATGAACCGAATTTTGTTCTTGATGATTTTGATACTAGGACTTATGAATTTTATAGTGACTTAGATGAATTGGGACGATGTGGTACAGCTATGGCAAATATTGGTATTTCATCAATGCCAACTTCGGAAAGAGGCCCTATTGGGAGTATCAAACCGAGTGGATGGCATACGATTAAATATGACTTTATTAGTGGAAAATATTTATATAATCGTTGTCATTTAATTGGATATCAATTGACAGGGGAAAATGCTAATGAAAAGAATTTGATAACTTGTACACGTGATGCTAATACAGGAATTATGCTAGAATATGAAAATATGATTGCCAAGTATATTAAAGAAACTAAAAATCATGTCTTATACCGAGTTAGGCCAGTATTTATCTTAGATAATTTGCTAGCTAGTGGTATCGAAATGGAAGGGTATTCTATTGAAGATAATGGAGAAGGTATAAAGTTTCATATTTATGTTCATAATGTGCAGGATAATGTGAAAATTGATTATAAAACAGGAGAAAGTGAGGAAATAAAATGAAAAAAGATGAAGCTGTGATTGTAGCAAAAGAAAAGGCAAAAGTGATGTGTGATTATTTGCAATTATATTTAGAGGATGAAAGTATTAATTCTGGTAGAGTGGAATTTGTTGGGGATAATAGTATATTATCTGTTGATATTTTCTTAAATAAGGGAGAAAAGATGCAGGAGTTTCATTATAACTTAGGAATGTCAGTTGTTTATGCTGATATGTTTATTAGAGAAGTGATGGATATTTTAGCAGATAATTTTATACCAAGTGAGCATGTAGGCGTTTCCCCTTATTTTAGTATAAGAGGTTTACCAACGACTTCTCGCGATGGAGTTTTTGTCTATAATACTGAGACTAAATTAAAAATAGATGTTAATTTTTGGTGTCATGGTAAAGATTATTCAAAAATTATGGGAGAATTTAATGGTAAAATTGATAAGTATCGAAAACAAGCAGGCACAGTTTCTAGATAACTTGTGCTTTTTTTATAATTATTAAGTAATTAGACATAATTTTTTTTATAATGAGTACAATTCTATAGGTGATGAGATGAAGAAATTAATACCTATTTTGGGAATTGTGGGAGTAGTGTTATTCTTATTTATTATAGTTATTAAAGTTGCTAAGAATGATACCCCTGAATTAAAAAAGATGGAAGGTTCTGTAATATCTACGAATGCTACAGAAATGGTGTTTAAGGCTAGCGATGATCTAATTTATACTATGAGTTTAGATGATAATGATGTTGATGTAGGGGATCAAGTAGTGTTAGAGTATACTGGAGTTCTTGATAAGCGTAAGGTGATTCAGGATGTTAAAGTAGTTAACGCTATCAAGGCGGATGCCAAGGTAGACTATAGCAAATTAGATGATAAGGGCTTATTTTCAAAGTTTTATAAGCAGGCATATGCTAAATTAAATACGCTTTCTTTAGATGAAAAAATTGGGCAGTTGATATTGGCTCGTTATCCAGGAAGTAACGATGGCAATAAATACAATTTAGCTGGGTATGTTTTTTATGAAAAAGATTTTAAAGATAAGGATGCAAATGGGGTACTTGCCATGATGCAAGAGGCTTCTAAGGGAAGTAAAATACCATTGTTGACGGCAGTTGATGAAGAAGGTGGCAATGTTGTTCGAGTAAGTTCAAATCCTAAACTGGCATCTACGCGCTTTTTAAGCCCTAAAGAATTGTACGATCAGGGTGGCATGGAGCTAATAAGAAGTGATACGGTGAATAAGAGCAAGTTGTTAGAATCCTTGGGGTTAAATGTTAATTTAGCACCAGTTGTCGATGTTGCTACTAATACTAATTCATATATTTATCCTAGGACAATTGGATATGGAGTAGATATAACTAGTCAATATGCCAAAAATGTTATTGAAGCTAGTAAAGATTTGCGTGTTTCTTATACATTAAAACATTTTCCGGGATATGGAGATAATACGGATACGCATAGTAATAAGGCTATTGATGATACTCCTTATGATGAGATTATTAGTAAAAATGTTTTGCCTTTTAAGAGTGGGATAGATGTTGGAGCAGAGGCGGTGTTGGTTGGACATACTGAGTTTACGAATATTGAAGCTGTACCTGCTACATTATCAAAAGCTGTTCACAATATTTTACGTTCGGATTTAGGTTTTTCGGGAGTCATTATTACAGATGATTTAGATATGGGAGCTACTAAAGATATTAGCAATAGATATGTTGGTTCTCTCCTTGCGGGAAATAACTTGTTAATTGTTACTGATTATGAAGATGCTTTTAATGAAATTAAAACGGGTGTTAGAGATGGCAATATTAGTGAAGAATATATTAACGAGTTAACTTTTAAAGTATTAGCTTGGAAATATTATAAATTGTTGTTAATGGAGAATAATAAATAAGGAAGAAATTCCTTTTTTTCTTATGTTATAATTAGTTTGGTGATGTTATGATTCTTTTTGTAAGTGGACGCACGGATATAATTGCTTTTTATTCAAAGTGGTTTATTAGGCGATACGAAGAAGGTTTTGTCGATGTTCGCAATCCTTTTAATTATCATCTTGTTAGCCGTATTAATTTTTCTAATGTTGATCTTATATTATTTTGTACAAAGAATCCTTGGCCGATAATTGATTATTTACCCAATATAAAGATACCTTATGTTTTTCATGTGACGCTTACGCCTTATAAAAAAGATATTGAGGAGAATGTTCCTGAAAAAACAAAGATATTGGAGGGAATAAAGAGAATATCAAATTTAATAGGGCCTGATGCAGTTTATGTCAGGTATGATCCAATTTTGATAAGTTATAAGTATACGATAGAATATCATAAGAAGGCTTTTTCGAAGTTGATGCAGGAACTTAATGGCTATGTTAGACATGTTATCGTTTCTTTTATTGATGATTATAAAAATGTTCGGAAGAATATGGATGTACTTCGTTACCGGGAGTTAAATGGGGAAGATTATAAGGAGATTGGGGAATTTTTTAGCAAAAGTGCGCGCGATAATGGCATTAGTGTTCAAACTTGTTTTGAGGACAATGATCTAGTGCAATATGGATTTATTAGGGGAGATTGTATGAGTGCGGAGTTGGCTTATAAGTTGACAGGAAAGAAATATCAAAAGTGGCGTGCTCGTAAGGAAAATAAATGTAATTGTGTTGCGATGGCTGATATCGGGGCTTATAATACTTGTAGTCATTTTTGTAAGTATTGCTATGCTAACTATGATGAGTCATTGGTTAAATCTAATAGGGTAAAACATGATGTTAATTCATCTTTGTTAATTGGCAGTATTGATAGTAATGATGTGATTAAGGAACGCAAGTAGGGATGAGAAGTATCTTTATAATAGTTTGATAAAAAATCCCTAACTAATAATTAGTTAGAGATTTTTTGTTCATTTTTACTTGATTTAAGAATTAATTTTTGATATATTAATAGTGCAATTGAAATGCAGGTGTGGTTCAACGGCTAGAATGCGACCTTGCCAAGGTTGAGACGGGAGTTCGATTCTCCTCACTTGCTCCAAAAGGTAAAATCGTCGCACCAAGTGACGTTAATGATTAAATCAATCTGAAATATGATTGATTTTTTTGTCGACTAAA
>CATNCE010000020.1 GCA_950097225.1 uncultured Bacilli bacterium | reverse complement strand
AACAAAAATGGGCCAATGCTGTAATACTAGTTGATAACCCAGCCAAGAATTACAATGTAGGTGACACTATCCAAGAAAGTGATATTGAATCATACTTTGTATGGATACCAAGATATCGATATAAGTTGTTCCATACTAATCAGGCAGATGGAGTTACTGATAAGTTGTCTGAAAGTATAGCTCAAGAAATCGAGATTGAGTTTGAGAGTAAAGCTATACAATCATCAAGTGGTACTCAAGATGGAGAATGGTTAACGCATCCAGCTTTTACAAACTTTGATGTAAATGGAATCTGGGTAGGCAAATTTGAAACCGGATATAAAGGATCAACAAGTGCATCGTCAGCAGAAGTAAATTCACAAGATCCAACCAAAATACAAGTTAAACCCAATGTGTATTCATGGCGCAATAATACTTTAGGCAATTTCTTTAAAGCTATGTATAATTATAATCGCAGACTTGATTCGCATATGATGAAGAATACTGAGTGGGGTGCCGTTGCATATCTATCACATTCTAAATATGGAATAAATACAAAGATGAGAACGAATAATAATACAAATTTTCTAACAGGATATGCCGCAAGTACAAAAGATGCTGAGGCGAGTGCAACAGAAAATCAGGCCTATAATACAGAAATCGGGTATTTAGCAAGTACAACAGGGAATATAACTGGGATATATGACATGTCTGGTGGGTCTTGGGAATATGTTGCTGCGTATCGAGATGGAACAATTGGGAAGAGTGGGCTAACATTAGAAGATATAAGAAATATTTATGATAAGTATATAGACGTATATGATGGAAGTGCAACGAATTTTTCGTATAGCAAGCGAACCTTAGGAGATGCTACAGGAGAAATTGGCCCCTTTTATCAACTAGGTAGTTTTAATTTTAATAACTGGTATAATAGCTATTCACATTTTGTTACTTTTGATGAGTGGGCTTATTCTTGGTTTTCTCGTGGAGGAGCTTATGGGGATGGTTCTCGGGCTAGTCAATTTGCCTTTTTTAGAGAAAGTGGAGATCCGATTTCTTTTTATAGTGCACGACTTGTTCTTTTAGAGGAGAAATTTTAAATTTGGTAGATGCAAGAACAGGGGGTATTCTTGCACTTTTTATTGTGTTTATATCTTCTTTCTCTTTATAAAGTTCTGATATTTTTGTATAATATTTACAGGAAAAGAGGGACAAAAGTGATAGCAGTTGTTACAGGTGGTTGCCGAGGATTGGGCTACAGTTTTACTAAGTATTTAAATAGTATTGGGTATGAAGTTTATGCTCTTTATAATAATTCGATTGATATGGCTTTGGAACTTGAGAGTACGTTTGATAATGTGCGAGCAGTTAAGTGTGACATAAGAAATGAAGCTAATGTCAGTGATGTTTTTTTTAATATAGATAAGATTGATTTGTTAATTAATAATGCTGCAATAGCTAAAGATAATACGTATTTAGATAAGACAAAAAAGGAATTTATGAGTGTTTTGGAGACTAATGTAGTTGGGACGTTTCTAGTGATAAAATATGCCCTTTCGAAAATGAAAAGGGAGGGGGTAATTCTTAATATTAGTAGTAATAATGCATTAGGGGCTAACTCGGTGTTGGCAATGGATTATGATGTTTCTAAAGCTGGGGTTAATATGCTTACACTAGACTTTAAAGAAGTGGTTGAAAGTGATTATCCAACTTTGCGAGTAGTTTCGATATGTCCGGGATGGATTAATACTGATAGTGTTAAGGAGATGAATCAAGAGTATTTGGCTTTAGAATTAAAAAAGTCAGAGCAGAAAGAAATTCTAGATCCTGATTTGTTAGTTAAGAAAATTATTGATGATATGGGAACTTATAAAAATGGGGATATTATTGAGATAAGAGATATTTAGGAAGTGAAGAAAATGAACAGAGAAGAGATTAAGTCTTTAATTAAAGAAGAGGAACAAAAGTTACAGAGCATTTTTGCAGGTATTGATGATGTAGCTATGTTTTATAGTGAGAAAGTTTTGTTAGCTATGCAACATAATAAGCTATCTGAAAGTAGTTTTACGGCTACTACTGGCTATGGTTATAATGACCTAGGAAGAGAAAACATTGAGGCAATTTTCAAGGAGGTTTTTTGTGCAGAAGATGCTCTTGTTAGAAATCAGTTTGTATCAGGTTCTCATGCTTTAAGTGTAACTTTATTTGCTCTTCTTCGTCCTAATGATACCTTGTTGTCGATAAGTGGTACTCCATATGATACGTTGCATGAAGTTATTGGTATTGTAGATAATCCGTCTTCCTTAAAGTCTTTTGGAGTAAATTATCACCAAATTGATTTAGTTAATAATGATTTTGATGATGAAGAAATTGTTAAGTATTTAAAAGAAAATAAGGTTAGGGTAATTGAAATTCAACGCAGTAAGGGGTATTCCACACGAGATAGTTTGAATGTTTCTTCACTAGCTAGGATAATAAAGAAAATAAAAGATATTGATGATAGCATTATTGTAATGATTGATAATTGCTATTGTGAGTTTGTTGAAAAAGTTAATCCGATTGAAGTTGGAGCTGATGTCGTAGTTGGGTCTCTTATTAAGAACCTAGGTGGAGGAATTGCTCCTAATGGGGCCTATGTAGTTGGAAGAAGAGAACTCATTGACTTAGTTGGAGAGAGGTTAACTTTGCCAGGTGAAGGGCGCGAAGTTGGACCAAGTTTAGGAGTTAATAAACAAATATTGCAAGGATTATTTTTTGCTCCATCAGTTGTGGCTTCTTCTTTAAAAACGGCAGTTTTAACTGCTTCTGTTATGGCTAGATTAGGTTATAGTGTGCGTCCTAAACATGATGATGAACGAGTTGATATCGTGCAAAATATTGAATTTAATGATCCAGATTTATTAGTGAAGTTTGTTCAGGGAATACAATCAGGTTCTCCTGTTGACTCTCACTTCTTGCCAATTCCTTGGGATATGCCAGGGTATGCAGATCAAGTAATAATGGCAGCAGGGTGTTTTACACAAGGAAGTAGTATTGAATTATCCTGTGATGGGCCAATGCGTCCACCTTATATCGCGTACTTACAAGGGGGATTAACTTACGAATATGGGGTACTTGGATTAATAGCAGCTATTGAACATTTGACTAAATAGGAGGCATTATGAAAAAAATTAGACTTATTGTAATAGGGGCAGTGGTTTTTATTTTAGCTACGATTACTAGTGTATATATGCTTTTTCAAAGTGATGAGATTTTAATTAATTTTGAAATAACTAAGTTTTTTAATAATCATACTGATTTTCGGATCGAATTTGAAGAATTGAAGGCAGCAGATCATTATGTGATTCAAATGCATGACTCAGAAAATCGCAAAGTATTTGAATTAAACACGGATAAAACTAATAATGAGTTTAGTTTAACTAATTTGCAGTATTCGGAAGAATATTCAGTAATGGTTTTTGCCTATGACAAATTAGGAGACTATCGTCCTTGTAAGGAGGCATATACATTTAGGTGGGATGAGGCAACTTTTGATGATGATGCTTCGATAATCTTAGATAATAATGATTATGTATTAAATATATTGGGAAATGTCACTTCTAAAAAATATAATATAAAAGTAAGTGATGGGGAAAATATTTTAATAGATCAAGTCTTAACTGATAATAGTTTTGTTTTGAGTAAAGCATTTTATGAAAATAGCGAAAAAGAGTTAATTGTTAGTTTAATTAGTGATAATGTCATTGTTGATGAGATTAAATTATTTAACAATATGAATCCCGTTAGTGATGTTTTTATTACTAATATAGTAGCAGAACAAGTTATACCTTTCAATGATTTTACCTTAGCTTATGAAGGTGGAGATAATGCTAATGAGTATGAAATAAAGGTTTATCAAGGGAAAAAGTGTATTAAGACGAGTAAAACACTTAAAAAAGCAGTGGTATTTTCGAAGAATTTGTTTAAAGTGTCTGAGGCATATCGTTTAGAAGTTGTAGCTAAGTATAATGATTATTTTAAGTCTACTAGTGTAGATATTGTTATGGGGGATCAGATTCAACTTAGTCCAGTGTATCTTTCAAGTAATCCAAGATATGTAAAAAAGGGAACGAGGTTAGAATTAAAGTGTGCTGATTTAAATGCCAAAATATATTATACTTTAAATGGAGAGAGTCCAGAGAGTTTTGGTACTCTTTATACGGAACCGATTGAGATTAATGAAAATGTTTTATTAAAAACTGTAGCTGTTTTGGAAGGATATGCCAATAGTGTCATTGGTGAATACGATATTAATGTAGGAGTTAAGGAAAAATTAAAGGTCTATTTAAGTCCTTCAAATCAACATGGCAATCCAGGAGTCGCATCAACTGGTTATACTAATGAAATGGATGAGATGAATGATATAACTAATTATATTCAAGAAAGATTACTTGCACATGGTGTTAAAGTATATCGTAATAATCCGGCGGGAAATATAAATCAGTGGAATAAAGACTCTAATTATTATGGAGTTGATTTAAAGATTGCAATTCATTCGAATGCTTCAACTAATCATGATAATTACGGTATAGAAACATGGGTAGACACTAATGCTAGTCCAACTTATAGTATTGCTAATAAAATTCAAGAAGGATTGATGAGTATTTATCCGTATGCTAATTTAAATAATGCCAATCGAGGTGTTAAATATGCTAATGGAGCATTAGGAGAGGCAAATGATGCGTATATTCCTTTTGGTTTGTTAGTAGAGATTGCCCATCATGATTATGAGGCAGATGCTAAATGGATGATGGAGAATAAAAAACTAATTGGGTATAATATTGCTGATGCTATTTTAAAATATTATCAAATTATAGAATAAGGTGTCGAATCGCTTTTAAATGGAGTTTAATTTAGATATATTGTTACTGGGTGATAATATGGAAGAATTAAATAAGAAGTTCGATAGTATTATAGTAGATGTTGATAAGTTAATAAGTTTATTAAGTAGGGCTTCCAAGTTGTAGGAAGCTTTTTGGATGGAAAAATGTTGCATATGAAGAAAATTTATAATATTATATAGGGCATCGAGGTAATTTTTATGAAGAAAAAAGCTCTCTTGTTGATGGCAGTTGTGCTATTAATAAGTGGATGTAGATTTAATAAAATTAACGAGAATAAATTGGGAACGAATGATAGTTTAGCTTATAATGAGAATATTATGGCTAATATACGCGATGAAAATGATAGTGAGAGAACTACTACTAGAATAAGTACAACTACTAAGGTACCTGTGACTGAGACTACGACCGCGCCAGTAGTTAATGAAATTACGACTAGGAAAGTATTTGTAGCAGCAGAGGTAAGAGCTAGTATTGAGAGTATGAAGAATATTTATCCGGATGGGGAGATTTGGGATAGTAGCAAGTCTTATCGTTGGAAGGGGGGAATATATCCAATTGGTTATGGTAGTACAGGATTTGCATTCTTGCTTAGTGATTCAGCATTTGGGGAGGCTTTAGCTCAGAAACATACTAATTTTGATAGTATTAAAGTTGGGGATATAATCCGTTATTTAGATGATACTCACTCAGTTGTCGTTCTTGAAGTAACAAAAAAGAATGTCGTCGTAGCTGAGGGTGGTTATGATGGCGTAGTTAAATGGGGAAGAGAGATTCCTATTAGTGAGATAAAAGAAACAGGAACATATATTATGACGCGTTGGTAATATTGACTTTTACTCGAAAATAATCTAAAATTAGGTTATAAGAAGGGTGACGCGCATGTACAATGAAAAATTGTTTTTAACTCCACAAGAAATACTTGATAAAGAGTTTAAAGTTGATGCTAAAGGTTATAGGCCACAGGAAGTAGATAAATTTTTAGATATGGTTATTCGAGATTATACGGAGTTTGCTAGTGTAATTAAGAAACTTAATAATGAGATTAAGTTATTGTCTGAGGATAATGCCAAGCTTAAGGCAGAATATCGTAAGTTAAAATCAATTATTGATTCTGCTAATGAATCATCAGGTGGAAGTGGCAAAAATAATTTTAATAATGTTGATCTTCTTAAAAGAATTAGTAATTTAGAAAAAGTAGTTTATGGAAAAGAAGAGTAATATCTTAGATAAACGCTGCATATAATTATGTTGAGGAAAGTCCATGCTCGCACAATCTGTGATGATTGTAGTGTTTGTGCTAGAGGAAAAAATAACTCTAGGTAGATTTAATCTAACGGCTCTGAAATAACCTAATCATGGTTAAATTAAGTGTAAAAGTGCCAAAGAGACGAGTCACTTGGGAAACTGAGTGGGTGGAACGTGGTAAACCCCGCAAGCGAGAAATCCAAATTTGGTAGGAGAGTCTTTGGGAACGAAAGATAAGGGACCAAAGGACATGTGAAGTGTAGATAAATGTTTATCATCCTTTTAGGATACAGAACATGGCTTATTAGATATTATTCTTTAAAAATAAACTTAAAGGAGTGGTACTTTTGGTAGAAACCGGGGAAACCTTAAAGAGTACTAGAGAAGCTTCAGGGGTCTCTTTAGACGAAGCTAGTAAGGATTTAAATATTCCAGTAATAATTTTAGAACAAATAGAGGATGGTTCTATTGGTTCATTTGAAGATATTTATGTTTTAAAACAATACATGATAGATTATGCAAAATATTTGGGGATAAATACGGAAACAGTAATAAATAAATTTAATGAGTATATGTTTGATTATACGAGTAAGATTCCGATGGATGAAATAGAAAAAGCTGTAAGAGAGAAAAGTCGCGAAAAAGAAGATGAAGACCGAATTTTTTCGCCATATACTAGAGTTTATCCAAAGGAAAAGACGATGCCATATATTATTACGGGAGTTGTTGTAATAATATTGGTCATTTTAGCTATATTTTGGAGTGTAAAACAGATTACTATTAATAATCAAACGGGAGATAGGCTTGGTTATATAAGTGTGGAGGATAATTTATGAATTTACCAAATAAGATTACTATGGGAAGAATAGTATTGTCGATTTTGCTTTTAGTATTGTTAATATTTCCTTTTGATTTATGTGGTTTTAAATGGGAAACTTATCAAGTATTTGGAAGTATAACAATTAGTTTACAATATATCGTTTCGGGGATTATCTTTTTGATTGCTGCAATAACAGATTTTATTGATGGTAATTTAGCGCGAAAGAAGGGCTTAGTTACTGATTTTGGAAAAGTAATGGACGCTATAGCTGATAAAGTATTAGTCAATGGAGTTTTAATTGTTTTAGCTTGTAATGGATTTATCAATGCAGCTGTTCCAGTTATTATTATTACAAGAGATATATTTGTTGATTCGATTAAAATGGTTGCTGGTAGCAAGGGGAAGGCTGTTGGTGCTAGTATTTTAGGAAAACTAAAAACTATTTGTATGATGAGTGGTTTAACTTTAGTATTTTTTTATAATATACCATTTGAGTTAATAAATATAAATGTTGCCGAGGGACTTTTGTATTTGGCGACTATATTGTCAATTATTTCGGGAGTTCAATATTATTTAGTAAATAAAGAGTTCTTTCAGGAGAAGTAAAATTCTTAGTGATTGAACTTTTTTTGTTAATTTATATTTAAGATGGAGTATTAAATTAAAAGGAGAGGATTAATTTGAAGCGAAAATTGTTAATCAAGATTGGTATATTAGTAATTGTATTGGTCATTTTATTAGATTGTTTTAGTGTAGTATTTTTCCAAAAACCACTTTTTTCAATTCGTGATAAAAATACGTATAAGGGAATATTGTTTACAACATACATATGTAATGAGAAAAAAAGTTAATGTATTTAAATGGAAAAAGTATGAATGTGAAGAGAGTTTAGAGGATGATCAGAGTGATGAACAGACGACACTATTTTCAGAACCATTTGGTAATAATTTTGATTTTTCAATAAATAGTGATTTAACGGGAAGTAATGTAAAAAAATATATTTTTGATTATGATGATATCAAATACTATTATGTGGATGACTTTACTATAGATATTATTGCTGATGAAGGAGAAAAGGTGTCGTTTGAGAATGCTATTAAGAATAGACTAATAACTATAGAAGATGTTTTTAAGAAAAGACAAGAAGAATATTTCTATTATGATGGTGGTAGTAAATTTTATAAGCATTCTAATTTTTGTATAAGGAAATGTAAGTATAGAGATGATAGTTATTCTATAATATTAGGTCCAAATGAGGATGTAAATAAACTTTGTGATTGGTAAATCTTATATTGCTCTAGTACTATACATTTTGTTAGAATAAATTTTTTAACACAAGATAAAAAAATCTTGTGTTTTTTTAGAGTAATTGGCATTTTTATCGGGTATATATTTAGTAGAAGTAAAGTAAATAATTGATTATTGCATTTCAAGTACAATTGTTCGAGAAAAGCGTTGACAAGTAATTAATTATTTATTAAAATTAATATAGATATAGGAGAGACAAGATGAAAAAGATAGAAACAATTTCTGATGATAAAGACAAGGCATTAGAACAAGTAATGGCCGAGATAGAAAAGCAATTTGGTAAAGGTGCTATTATGAAACTGGGGAGTGATTCGCATATTGAAATAGAAACGACTCCATCAGGGTCACTAGCTTTAGATGTGGCATTAGGTGTAGGTGGATTTCCAAAGGGAAGAATAATAGAAGTTTTTGGGCCTGAGTCATCTGGTAAAACGACGATTGCGTTACAAGCAGTAGCGGAGGTACAAAAGCGTGGAGGGAGAGCAGCTTTTATAGATGCTGAGCATGCTCTTGATCCAGTTTATGCTAAAAATTTAGGTGTAAAAATTGAAGAATTATTATTGAGTCAACCAGATACTGGTGAACAGGCACTTGAAATTTGTGAGGCTTTAGTTCGCAGTAATGCTGTATCAATTGTTGTAATTGACTCAGTGGCAGCCTTAGTTCCTCAAGCAGAGATTGAGGGAGAAATGGGGGATTCACATGTTGGATTACAAGCTAGATTAATGAGTCAGGCTTTAAGAAAATTAGGTGGAATAATTAATAAGACGAATACCACTGCCATATTTATTAATCAGCTTCGCGAAAAAGTTGGAGTTATGTTTGGTAATCCAGAGACAACGCCAGGTGGACGTGCATTAAAGTTTTATTCTTCGATTCGTTTAGATGTAAGACGTGGAGAACAAATCAAGCTTGGAGATTCAGTTATTGGAAATCGTACAAATATAAAAGTTGTAAAAAATAAAGTTGCCCCTCCATTTAAGACTGCTGTTGTAGATATTATGTATGGTGAAGGGGTTTCTCATGAAGGAGAGTTAGTTGATATTGCAGCTGATTTGAATATAGTTGAGAAAAGTGGAGCTTGGTATTCCTATAATGGTGAGAAAATTGGTCAGGGAAAAGAAAATGCTAAGATATTCTTGAAAAATAATCCAGATATTGCTTTGGAAGTTGAAGGATTGATTAGAGAACACTATGAATTTAAGGATTGAAAAACTCAATTCTTATTTTTTTCTTGTAAAAACTCTTTTTATAAACTATAATTTAGTTATAGATATATAACTTCGTTTTTGCGGGGTTTTCTATAATAGATAGTGGAGGATATATGGAATTTAATGTAATGTCCATTATTACTCTTCTTATTGGTCTTGTAATTGGTGCGGGGGGTGTAATAGGGATTACTATATTAACTGGCACTAATGCTCGAAAAAAAGCCGAAAAATTATTGAAGGATGCTACTAAGGAAGCAGAGAGAAATAAAAGAGATTCGTTAGCTGAACTTAAAGAAGAAAGTTATAAGCTAAAGCAGGAAACTGAAAAAGAAATTAAAGAAAAAAAAGCCGAGATTCTTGCTAGTGAAGAACGACTTTTGTCACGTGAGAAATCTTTAGATAAAAGAGAAGAAATGTTACAGAATCGTGATTCTCTTTTAGATCAGAAAGATAATAATTTAAGTGCTTTACAAAAACAAGTCCAAGAGAAGGAAAGTAAGATGGATGAACTTCTTAAGGAGGAAATCGAGAAATTAGAGACAATTGCTAAATTCTCAAAAGAAAAAGCTCATGATGAGATTATGAAACGAGTAGAAAGTACAATGGAAGTTGAGATAGCTGAGTTCATTAAGGAAAGAGAACAAGAGGCTAAACTTGAAGTTGATGAAAAAGCTAAAAACTTATTAGTAAATTCAATGGAGAAGTATTCAAATGATGTTACTAATTTACAGACTGTTTCAACAATTACTTTGCCAAGTGATGATATGAAAGGACGTTTAATCGGAAGAGAGGGACGTAATATACGTACAATTGAGGCCGTTACAGGAGTTGATTTAATAATTGATGATACACCAGAGGCTATAGTTGTTTCATCTTTTGACCCTTTTAGAAGAGAGATTGCTAAGCAAACGATTGAAACTTTAATTAAGGATGGACGTATTCATCCAACACGAATTGAAGAAATTTATGATAAAGTATGCAAAGATATGAATACGAAGGTCATGGAAATTGGTCGTGATGCAGTATATCAATTGGGATTATCAAAGATAGATCCAGATTTAGTTCAAACTATTGGTAAGTTAAATTTTAGAACTAGTTATGGACAAAATGCCTTACAGCATTCGATAGAAGTTGCTAATTTATGTGGTATAATGGCTGGAGAACTTGGAGAGAATGTTTTACTTGCTAAAAGAGCTGGACTTTTACATGATATAGGAAAAGCTATTGATTTTGAAATTGAAGGAAGTCATGTTGATATTGGTGTCGATATCGCTAAAAAGTATCATGAGGATGAAGTTGTAATAAACTCTATTGCATCTCATCATGGAGATACGGGTCAAACTAGTATTATATCTTGTTTAGTTCAAATAGCGGATACTATGAGTGCAGCTCGTCCTGGAGCAAGAAATGACTCGATGGAAAACTATATTAAGCGTTTAGAGCAACTTGAAAGTATTGGTAATTCGTTTGCTGGTGTTGACAAGTCATATGCTATGCAAGCTGGACGTGAGATACGCGTTATCGTTAAGCCAGACGAGGTTGATGATTTGGCAAGTTTCAAGATTGCTCGTGAACTAAAGGGCAGAATTGAAAGTGAAATGCAATATCCAGGAACGATAAAAATAACAGTTGTAAGAGAAACAAGAGCACAAGAAGAAGCTAAATAGGCTTCTTTTTTAGTATATAATACTCTTTTTTTAGCATAATAAAAAGGGAGTTCTTAATAAGAACTTCCGCCCATATTTAAAGCACATCAATCGATGTGCTTTTCTATTAGTAATTTATTTTGCTATGTTCGTTAATAAAAAATTCGTCAGTCATTCCTGAGATGTAGTCGATTACAATGCGAGCTTTGCTAGTGTTTTTTAGATAGTTTTCGTCTATGTCGTTAAGGAATACTTTATAAATATTATTTTCTTTGTCTTCTATAGTTAATACTTTTAGTAAATATTCAAATAATTCGCTGAACATTTTTCTTATGTTTTGGCAAGCTTCATTATCATTGGCTTTATTATATATGTTTTCATGATTAAACTTTTTTAAATCGCGTACTGCTTCATATATTTCCTTTGACATAGAAATGTAGTCTTTTCCAATAGATTGCTCAATGATATCATTAGTGATGGATGAGACAATGTCATGGTTGGTATTGCCAAGAATTTTTTGGATAGATAAGGGGATGTCTTTTATGTCAAACACGTTTAAACGAACTGCATCTTCAATGTCGCGTCCCAAGTAGCCGATAATATCACTGATCCTTACAACACAGCCTTCCATTGTCATAGGGATAAGTTTTTTTATATATGATGAATCTTTGTAACACTCATTATAATCGTACCAAAAATCATCAATGCTTTTTTGACGTGGACGATATTCACTTTGAACAAATTCGCCATTGTGACAAAGAATGCCATCTAAGGTTTGGAGGCAAAGATTTTTTCCCATGCCATTATCTTCAAGAAATTCTAAAGTACGAACTGATTGGACGTTGTGCATAAAATGGCCTTCACCATAACGCATTGAAATTTCATCTAGGAATCTTTCGCCAAGATGTCCAAAGGGAACATGGCCAATGTCGTGACCAAGAGCAATAGCTTCTATTAAATCCTCATTTAAATTAAGGGCTCTTCCAATGGTGCGCGCAATTTTACTTACTAGTTGTACGTGGATAATTCGTTTGGAAATATGATCATTTTGTTGCTTAGAAAAAACTTGAGTCTTATCAATATATCTTGTGTAAGAAAGACTATAGATTATACGATCAATATCTCTAAAGTAGCTAGGACGTATATCATCACTTAAGGGACCGAATAGACGAACTGCATCTTCTTCTTTAGCAGCATTTGGACTTAGTGTTTTTTCCATTTTCAACATGTTTTCTTTTATGTTCATAGTAATCACCTAAATAAATTATATCATTTTTTTAGCTAATAGTAGTATAATTTAAAGGATATTAATTTAGCTTGTGGTATAATTGTTTAGGAGGTATGAGTATGAACACGACTAAAAATATATTAATAGCTTTTTTGTTAAATATAAGTTTTTCTATTATTGAATTTTTTGGAGGATTATTTACCAATAGTGTTGCTATAATATCGGATGCGATACACGATATGGGAGATGCCATTTCAATCGGCATATCTTACTTTTTAGAGAAGAAGAGCAAGAGAAGTCCTGATGATGTTTATACATTTGGGTATGCTAGGTATTCAATTTTAGGGGCTTTTATTACGACAACTATTTTAACAGTAGGATCTTTACTTGTTATATATAATTCAGTTATAAGAATAATTAATCCAGTAGAAATAAACTATAATGGGATGATTTTATTTGCCGTTTTTGGAACAATTATTAATTTTTTAGCTGCTTATTTTACAAGAGATGGTAATTCTTTAAATCAAAAAGCAGTTAATTTGCATATGCTTGAAGATGTTTTGGGGTGGATAGTCGTTTTAGTGGCTTCAATTATTATGAAATTTACGGATATTAGAGTTATCGATTCTTTAATGTCTATGGGAGTTGCTGTGTTTATTTTAGTTAATTGTATTTTAAATATGAAAAGTGTTGGTAATTTATTTTTGGAAAAGAAGCCAGATGAGATTTCTATTGAGGAAATAAGGAAGCATTTACTTTCAATAGATGGAGTTAAAGATGTTCATCACATTCATGTTTGGAGTATCGATGGAAAGAATATTCTTGCTACAATGCATGTTGTTAGTGATAGTGATATAGCTGCTATTAAAAAGTATATTCGTGAGGAAATGGAAGAACATGGCATTAGTCATGTCACTATTGAAGTTGAGGCAAGCAGCGATGTCTGTGATGATATAAATTGTCATGTAAAAACTATTAGTGATGCGCATATGCATCACCATCATTAAAGAGTCGATTAGTTAAAATCGATTTTTTTTAATATATTTAGAATTTCTAACCATGAAAATGCTCTTGTAAATTTGGTAGTATCTTCATTAAAGATGTTGTTAAAAAGAATTGTCTTTATACCATATTTATTAGCTAGCTCGAGATTTTCTTTAGAGTCATCAATTAGGATGTCAATGTTGTTTTCTTTGCAAAATACACCTTTATCGTGGACGCCAACATATAAGTGATCAAAATATATGTTGTGTTTCTTTAAATAATTAAGGCTTATTTGGTAAGGGTTATCATATTCGGTGTTATTTCTGGCAGTTACGAATTCAATTGTGTATCCTAAATTATGAAGTTCATTAATTACTTCACAGACATGATTTTTTAAACGAGCATGGGGAATAATTTCCATGAATGCTTTTTTGGTAAAATCAAAATAAAAAGGAAATATCTTTTTTAGTGCTTCATAAGATAATTTATTGTTTATAATGTCGTATTTATTAACATTATAAACGTGGCAAAATGTCGATGTTATTATGTCATATGAGTCAGTTATAGTGTCGTCAATATCAATACCTATTTTCATAGTATCACCTTGTATTATTCTATCATAGTTATTTTTTATTTTTATAAAAAGACGCTTTGATATTGTTTAGTATTTGTAAAATAGAATACGTGATTTGTAAATTACAGGGTTTACTATAAAATGAGAGATTAACAAAAAGTCGACAAAATACCACATCATAAATGTTGTAAATAAATTCTTGTCTATGTTAGAATATTATTAGAATAGGTGCATGTTTATGAAGAAGAAAAGTCTGCTATTTTTAAGTATATTGTTGCTTGTAGTTGGTTTTGCTAGTGTAGCAACTAATTTAATAATTAATAATACTTTAAATATAGGTTTTAATAATACATTCTTGGATGATGTTGTATTCATAAAGGCTAAGACAGAAGGTGAGTCTTCTATAAGTGAAGATGGAAAGACGATTACCTATGATGCTAAGAAGATAAGTAATGTTAATGAAGAAACAAATCTAACATTCTGGGTTAAAAATAAAAATACTCAGTATGATGCTGATGTAACTATTAATTGTAGTTTAAATGATATTTCAAGTAATTTAGCTGATTTAGTCGATGTAACAATTGAGCCAAGTAATTTTACGCTATTATCTGATGAAGTAAAGTCTGGAGAAGTAAAAGTAAAGTTAAAAAGTGTAGTAACAGAGGAAAAATCAGGAACATTCACATGTGAATTAATTGCAACCCCAGTTGAAAGAGATGTGCCAGGTGTAATAACACCTGATAATTTATATGAGGATAGTGTAATAAATGAAGCTAAGCCTGAGTTGTCAAAGGATTTAATACCAATAACTTTAGATAATACAGGAGTAGTAACATATGCTAATACAGATGAAAAATGGTATGACTATGCAAATAAAGAATGGGCCAATGCAGTAATCTTAGTTGATAATCTATCGAAGACTTATAATGTAGGCGATGTTATTTCTGAATCGGATATAGAATCATACTTTGTGTGGATACCAAGATACAAGTACAAACTATTTCATGCTAATCAAGCGGATGGAACAACAAACAAATTATCAGAAAGTATAGCTCAGACAATCGAGATTGAGTTTGAGAGTAAAGATACTCAATCATCAAATGGAACACAAGATGGAGAATGGTTAACCCATCCCGCCTTCACAAACTTTGATGTAAATGGTATATGGGTAGGTAAATTTGAAACAGGCTATAAGGGATCAACAAGTGTAACATCTGCTCAAGTAAGTTCATCAGATCCAACCAAAATCCAAATAAAGCCAAATGTAAATTCATGGCGGAATAACTCAGTAGGTAATTTTTTCAAAGCCATGTATAATTACAATCGCGGACTTGATTCGCACATGATGAAGAATACTGAATGGGGAGCTGTTTCTTATCTATCACATTCCAAATATGGAATAAACACAGAAGTAAGAATCAATAATAATTCAAACTTCCTAACTGGATATGCAGCAAATACCAAAGATGCAAGCTCAAGTACAACTAATAACCAGCCATATAATACAGAAACCGGATATCTAGCATCCACTACTGGTAATATAACTGGAGTATATGACATGTCTGGTGGGTCTTGGGAATACGTAGCAGGATACCGAGATGGAAATGTCAAGAGTAGTGGATTAACATTAGATGAAATAAGAAATACCTATAGTAAGTATATAGATGTATATGCAAGTAATTCATCAACAACAACATATAGTAGACGAATACTAGGAGATGCAACAGGAGAGATTGGACCATTCTATGGAAGTTATTATAACAACTGGTATAATGATTATTCGTACTTTGTAGAGTCTCCTTATCCTTGGTTTCATCGTGGCGGTGTTTATCACAATGGCTCCAGTGCAGGGCAATTTCGATTTGCTAGAGATACTGGAGGTGCCAATAGCTATGGTAGTGCCCGTCTCGTTTTAGCTTTTTAATAAATATATAAGTGCTTCAGTTGAAGTGCTTTTTTTGCTATTAATTTATCAGATTTATTTCTTTTCGGTGAGAGTGACTTACGTCATTTCTTTTTTTATACATAGTATATAGTGGGATAATTATGTATCAAATATTTTCTAATTGGAGAGTATTTGCATCGAAAGGAAGTTGAATATGAAAAGATTAGATAAAATATATGAGAAAGCTAAGCGCTTAACTATTGACGATAAAACTAAACTTGTTATCATGAGCGATTGCCATCGTGGTGCTGGAAATAACGAAGATAATTTTGGAAAAAACCAAAATATTTATGATTCGGCGTTACAATACTATTTTGATGAGGGATTTACTTATATTGAACTTGGTGATGGAGATGAAATGTGGGAAGTAAAAAAATATAATGATATTATTGAAGAACATATAGATTCGTTTAAAAAGATAAAGAAATTTCACGAACAGGGACGTTTTATCATGCTATATGGCAACCACGATATGGCTAAGAAAAGTCAAAATATATTAAAAAAGTACTTTTATGAATATGATGATAAGGTTACGAATAAAAAGGAAGCTTTACTTATGAATTTGGAAGCGATTGAGGCACTTGTTTTAGGATATAAAGGTCATGATATATTTTTACTTCATGGTCATCAAGTTGATTTTCTTAATAATAATTTATGGCCAGTGGCGCGCTTTTTAGTAAGGCACGTTTGGAGTAAGTTAGAGTTAATTGGAATAAAGGATCCAACTAGTGCTGCTAAGAATTATATGGTTACGAGTAAAGTTGAGAAGACGTTACAAAATTGGAGTAAGGATAATAATAAAATAATAATAGTTGGACATACTCATCGACCTGTATTCCCAAATATAAAAGAAAGCTTGTACTTTAATGATGGTAGTTGTGTACATCCTAATGGTATTACTGCTATTGAAATAAAAGAAGGTAAAATAACTTTAGTTAAATGGGGACTTGATGTTTTAGAAGAACAGATTATAGTTAAGCGTTTTGTCTTAGATGGAAGTGAAAATATTGAGGATTTCTTTCTTGATTAGATTAAAGTACATCTTTTAATGCTAGGAGGTGAGAAATGAAATATATATTTTTAGCCATATTAGTTTTGGTTGTTGTAATATTACTGGTTTGTTACTTTATTAGAAAGAAGAAGGCAATTGCTAAAGTAAGGTGTATGTCTGATGAGGAAAAGATTTCACATATTGATGCAGCCTTGTTTCCTTTTGGTTTTGCTTTTGATTTAAATTGTGATGTAGTGGTATCGAAAAATGATGTTTGGCAAAGAGATTTAGGGTATATGGATTTATATGATTATAAGGCACCTTTTTTTTACATGGTGTTTGATGCTGATCCAATTTGCTTTAAGTATAAGGGAAGGGAGTATCGAATTGAGTTATGGAAGGGACAGTATGGGATTACAACAGGAGCAGAAATAGGCATTTATGTTCGTGATTGTAATAATGCTTATTCTGAATATTTTTATCCAGCAGCCACTGATGATGAACGCTTAAAAATGCAGTTTGTTTTAATGAAAAAATGTGATTTGTTTTGTCGATGTGATAATAGCTGGTGGTTAACGGGATTCGATGTTGGCGTTTTCTCAAAACCGAAGAATTTAAAAATGGATGTTTGTATTCATATGCCGGATTGTGACATGCGTGATGCTTTTATCGATGCGTTGATTCAGGCGGGATATTCTCATTGTCAGATAAATGTTTGTGGTGATGCAGTTTGTTTTGAATATTGTTGTCCAAATAGTAAGTACAAACCTAATAGAAGACATCGTCTTGTTAAATGTATTGCTCAATTGTGTAATTATATTAATTGTCACATGTATATGTGGTTTACAAGATGCTTTAATCGCACTCTTGATAAATTGACTTATTTACGATTTATGGCTCCTTGTTTATATAGATTTATCATTAAATTGAGTGTTCCACGTAGGAAACAGAAGAAATACATTAGACGCATATATAAGAATAGAAAATAAAGTAAAAAGTGAGTTTGAAATATATCATTATAGAAAAAAGAAGCTAACGTAAGAGCTTCTTTTCTAATATATTAATAAATATGTTACATAAGAAAGATAATAAAGAAAGTATTAATATACCACACATAACTAATGATAGATTAAACACTTGAGTACCATATAAAATTAAATAACCTATACCTTTTTTACAGCTTAGAAATTCTCCCATGATTACGCCAATTAGTGACATAGAAATGTTTATTTTTAATGATGATATGATTTCTTTTTTTGCTGATGGGATTATTAAATGCAGTAAGATATCTGTTTTTGATGCTCCGAAGACTTTAAATAATTTTATTAAGTCTTTATCACATGATTCCATGCCGTTTAAGATAGTCATAAATGTAACTATAATGCTTATTAATAAGGCATTAAAAATAATTGATGAGGTATTAGTTCCTAACCAAATTATTATTAGTGGACCTAAGGCAACTTTAGGTAGGCTATTAAGGGCGACGATAAATGGATCTAGAATCTTCTTTAGAGTTTTACATGAGTAAAGAGCTAAAGCAAGTAAAAATGCAATAATGAAGGTTAAGATGAAGGCAATTACTACTTCAATAGTCGTAGTATAGATATGGATGAATAAATTATTGTCACGATATAACTTTATAAGCGTTTCGATTATTTTTGATGGAGATGAAAAAATAAAAGAATTAATAATGTTATATCTTGATAAAATTTCCCAAATAACTATAAAAAAAATGAGTAATGAAATTTGGCTTATAGTTATTAGCATTTTATTAAGTTTTAACTTACGTAAATAGCGCTTATGTTCGTTAGACATGATCAAAGTTTCTCCATATTTCATCATATAAGCGATTAAATATTTCATCTTTCCTACGGATGCTTGGTATTTCTTTTTCGGTGAAATTTAGTTTATAGATACTTTTTATGGTACCAGGACGTTTAGATAATAAGACGATTTCGTCACTTAGGCTTATAGCTTCTTCTATATCATGAGTTATTAAAATAGCACTTATATGCAAATCTTTAATGATTTTGTATACATCGTCACTGATATTTTTGCGAGTTTCTAAATCGAGTTTAGAGAATGGTTCATCTAATAGTAATATATTAGGTTTTATAGCAAGTGTACGAATTAAAGATAACCGTTGACGCATTCCCCCTGATAAGTTGCTAGGATATTCATCTTTGAATTCGTATAATTCGTATTTTTTTAATAAATCATTGACATAGTTAATATTGTCATTTGTTACTTTCTTTTGAAGGCGAAGACCAAGTATTGCATTTTCATAAACTGTTTTCCATGGTAGTAAGGCATCTGATTGCATCATGTAGCCGATCATTATGGGCTGATTGTTGCGAATGAAACCAGTACTTGGTTTTTCAGATGCTGTTATTAAATTTAAAAGAGTTGATTTACCACAGCCAGATGGACCAATGATACTCATTATTTTATTATCTTCAATATCTAAAGAGATATTGTTAAGAGCTTTTATTTCTTTGGTTGGTGTATGATATATTTTAGTTACACTTGTGATGTTAATTAAGTTCATAGATTAGATCTTTGTAATTAACGTAAGATGTAATCTCTTTATTATCTATCATTATATCTTGTAAATTTTTAAAACTTTCTTCAGGTATTTCTGGTGTTGTAAACCATGAATCTGCGTTTTTATAGTTGTCAATCATAGTTATTAGATCATTAACTGAAGTATCAGGAAATTCAGATATTATTACATCAGCTATTTCCTTAGTCGAATGAGTATTAACATATTCGAGACCTTTTTTTATTCCATTATAGAAAGTTTTGATAACTTCTGGATTCTTTTCAATATAACTTTTTTTAGCGTTAAATGCTGTATAAGGAACAGAACCAGCGTAAGTACCAACAGAATCAGCGATAAAGCCATATCCTTCTTTAACTAATTTGGTTGCATTAGGTTCACTTAGAGTAAGAATAATTAGTTACCTATTTGTGTTATTGTTATATGATGGTATGGGTAATGCAGTTGAGGAAATAAAAGAAAAAGCGAATAAAGTAACACGTACCAACAATGAAGATGGTATTGGCATTTACTTAGAAAGAATTATTAGCAAAAAAGACATCTAACTATAAATTAGATGTTTTTTTTAGATGATAACAATGGTAAAATGTTGTAGGATGTGGTGATATGAATTTGTTAATAGTTGGAAATATCGTGGCGTTAATTGGCTCAGTTGTTATGGTTATAGCAAGTTATGTTAAAGAGAGTAAGAAGACGATATTTTTACAGACAATTCAAATGCTTTTATTTGTTCTTAGTAATTTAGTGTTAAAAGGTATACCAGGAGTTGTTATTAATCTTCTTAGTTGTGTGCGCAATATACTTGCTTATAAAGGACTTCTTTCTAAAATGACTATTGCATCTTTATTATTGATTATTATTGGATGTACAGTTTTATTTAATAATTTAGGTATTATTGGTTATGTTCCGTTAGTTGGAACGATTATATTTACTATATTTATTAATAGTAAAAAACCAGTTGTATTTAAAATGGCGTTGTTGATTTCTGTATTTATGTGGCTGATTTATGATATTTATATTAAATCTTATACTTCGGCTATATTTGATTTTGGTACTATTGTAGCAGGGATTATATCCTTAATACGACTTAAGAAGAATGAGGCTGATTGATGTGTAATATAGGCGTCAAGTAGGTTTTAATAGTTACTTTTTTTTGATATATTATAATTGTATGGAGTGTAGGCAGTATGAGAAAGATTTATACTAGACAATCTTTATGGAGTAAACTTATTAATTTTATGTTTTTCTTCACTTCTAGTAAGCATAATTCTAGTAGCGAAGAAGCAGCTAAGAAGTTTATAGAAAAAAGTAGTCGTCTTCCTTTTAATGAGAAAATCTATAAAGATTTTAAGAGGGAACGTTTTTCTAATTATGATGTTTATGCATATAATGGTTCTATTGATAGTTGTAAAAAGAAAATTTTGATTTATGTTCATGGTGGAAATTTTGTCGAACATGCTAGTAAATTTTTAATTCGTTTTGCTAAAAAAGTTGCTAAACTTACAGATTCAACTTTGCTAGTTCCCATATATGAGTTATTGCCCAATGGAAATTCTCAGAAGATGGCTGATTTTCTTTTGAAGTTATATGAGCATGTAGCTAGTTTACATGATTGTGAAATAAATTTATTAGGAGATTCAGCAGGTGGTGGGGCAATTTTATACTTGGCTATGCAAATTCGAGATAATAATTTGAGAAGTCCTCAAAATATAGTTATGCTTTCTCCTTGGCTTGATCTTTCTATGAGCAATCCTGATTTATATAAAGATGCTAAGTCGGATCGAATGAATTCAGTTGATGGGATACGTTATGAAGGTAAATTATGGGCTTGTGGGCTTGATGTCTATAGTCCTTCTGTAAGTCCTATGTACGGAAACTTTGACAATTTGGGAAAAATGAGTATAATTTTTGGTGGACGAGGGATTTTATCATCAGAATGTAAAAGGTTTGATAAAATTTTATCAGATCATGGAATTGAACATAACTTTTTCATGTATGAAAAAGAAGGACATGATTTTGCAGCTTATCCTACATTGGAAGGGGGGAAGGCAATTAATGATATTGTAAATATTATTAATTGTGACAATGATGGATTATAAAAAAGAAGCTTTGATAAGAAGACGATTGGTTGGGTTTAAACCAGTATCAGATTTAGATAAAAAACAAGTATTTAAAAATTACACAAATAGCGAACTCGTAGATTATTATGCCAAAGAGAGACTTTATAACTATGTGCATACGATGCTTCCATCAGATGTTTCTAAAAAACAAGAAGATTATCCGCTTGTAAAAGCTATGCTTCAAGCTAATAGGCTCTTACTTAATCAGCAAAGGTATAAGCTAATAGGTGATAAGAGGCATAAGCAGGCGCGTCCTGTTGTTTATGCAGTTACACATGTTGGCTTGTATGATTATCAAGTTATCACCGAGGCACTTAATGCACAGACCTATGCTTTTGCAGGAGATCCAGAGCAGGTTTATGGATCTTTTGATGGCTGGTTCATGGATAAAAGTGGAGCTATATTTTGTAATACAGAAGATTTTCTTGATCGATATATTTCTGAGGAGATGGCTGTACGTTTTATAAATCACGGAGCTAATCTTTTAATATATCCAGAAGGTATTTGGAATATAACTGCAAATCTTCTTGTGTTGCCACTTTGGCCCGGAACTATAAGAATAGCTCAGGCTGCTCATGTTGATATAGTGCCAGTTGCCATAGAACAATATGGGAAGAAATTTATTATAAATATTGGTGAAAATATAGTTTTAAATAATTTTGATACTAATGATATTAAATACATAAATGAAATGAAACAGCAATTACGTGATAATTTAGCTACTTTGAAATATGAGATATTTGAATCACGTCGTGTTTATAAGCGTAAAAAATTAGGGGATTTTGATGCTAGACTCAAAGATTATGAAAATATGCGTTTAAATGAGTGGAAAGATAAAAATAAGAATAATATATATTCTAGGGAATTAGTAGAACATCGTAAGTTTGTGGAAACTGATGTTGAGACTAGTGAGATTGTGGGAGAAAAAGTTTTATATTCTTCTCCGCAACAGGCTTTTAGTTATATGAAAAATTTAAAAGTTAATAAGAATAATATATTTTTACTTAGAAGAGATATGTCATTGCCAACTTCTATTCAAGAGGAAGCCAAAAAAATAGTAGTTGATAACTCTAGTTATAATCATGGAGAAGCAAAAAAATTGATATTGTAGAAAAGAAGGTTAGTTATGTCATCTATTCCTTTACCTTTAGCAGCGTTTTTTATGGACGTTTTGATTGTATGTTTATTTTTTAGTAAGAAGGCACAGGTTAATAAAGAAACTCAGATTTATTCGGTTTTAATTATTGTAAATCTGTTAGAATGTATATTTAATGTGTTTGGCTTGCTGTATATACGTAATGTAGGAGATTTATTTTTTTCATCATTAATTCAAAAGGTGGATTTATTGTTTATGCTTTTTTGGGTTACTATGATGTTTATTTACATTTATTTAGTCTCTGGAGTGAAATATAATAAACATATGAAAAAAGTTGTCTTTTTTCTGTTGGGAATATTTAGTGTTGCTGTTTTGGTTTCACCATGTGTTCCTATTATAAAGGAAGCAGCAATTGATTCATCAGGGTTATCACCAATTTTTACTTATTTGTATGTAGCACTAGCTCTAATTGGAATTATTGTTTGTATTTTTATTTCAGTTCTTAAAGATACAAAGAATATTTTTAATAAAAAATATTTTCCATTTTATTCATTTGTTCTTTTAGCTATTGGGGCTTTAGTTTTGCGAAGTCATATGTCAGAGTTAATATTTGAGCCATTTGTTATGGGATATGTAGGATTGATTATGTATTTTACTATTGAAAATCCTGACGTTAAAATGATTGCTGCTTTAAATGAAGCTAAGTTATCAGCAGAGAAAGCTAATCGAGCTAAATCGGAGTTTTTAAGTAATATGTCACATGAGATAAGGACCCCTTTAAATGCTATTGTTGGTTTTTCTGATTGCATATTAGAAGAAGAGACTCTGGAAATGACTAAGGCTGATGCCAAAGATATTAAACTAGCATCAGAAAATTTACTTGAGATAGTAAATGGCATTTTGGATATTTCGAAAATTGAAGCAGATAAGATGGAAATAGTTGAAACAGATTATAATCCAGTTGAGATATTTGATAATGTTGCTAAGCTTGTAAAACCGAGAATTGGGGATAAGCCAATTGAATTAAATGTTAAATTCGCGCCTGATATACCTTATGTGTTACATGGAGATGGAGGAAAGTTACGGCAGATAATAACTAATATTTTAACTAATGCGATTAAATATACTGAGGAAGGGAGTGTTTCTTTTTCGGTTAATTGTCTTAATGAAGAGAACACAAGTAAACTAGTTATATCAGTTGAGGATACAGGAAGAGGAATAAAGCCAGAACAAATAGATAAATTATTTACCAAGTTTCAAAGACTTGATGAAGATAAAAATACGACTTTGGAAGGAACTGGGTTAGGACTTGCAATAACTAAGCGTTTTGTTGAGATGTTAGGCGGCAAAATAGTCGTTCAAAGTAAATATGGAGAAGGTTCTAAATTTACTGTGTATTTAAAACAAAGAATAGTTACGATGAATCGACCTGATAATGTGGAAAACCAAGAATTTATCAACACGATGCAAATTAAATTATTTGATTTTACTGATTCTAGAGTACTAGTAGTAGATGATAATAAAATCAATATTAAGGTTGCTTTAAAGTTACTATCTAATTATGGAATAAATGCGGATTCATGTGAAAGTGGTTTTGATGCTATTAATAGAGTTAAAATGGGGACTATCTATGATTTAATTCTTTTAGATGATATGATGCCAAAGATGAGCGGTGTTGAAACTTTAAAACAGTTGCGTGAATGTGTGGTGTATGATATTCCAGTTGTTGCTTTAACAGCCAATGCTTTAGCAGGAATGAAAGAGAAGTACCTGGCTGAGGGATTCGATGATTATCTATCTAAACCAATAGAAAAAAATGAATTATATCGAGTACTTTTAACGCATTTAAATAAAAAAATGAAGAAAAAAGAGGAAAAAGACAATAATCTAGAAAAGACTTTTGTAGTGCCAAAATTAAAAGAACAAACGAGTAGAAAATCTGTACTGGTAGTTGATGATAATAAAATTAATATTAAGATAGCTACGAAATTATTAAGTAATCATGATTTGGAAATCGATTCGTCATTGTCGGGGATTGAAGCTATCGAAAAAGTAAAAAATAAAGAATATGATTTAATATTTTTAGATATAATGATGCCAGAAATGGATGGGGTTGAGACTTTAAAGCATATTCGTGAATTAGGCTTTAAAAAACCTATAGTTACACTTACAGCAGACGCTGTTTCAGGGGCTCGTGAGAAATATTTAGCAGAGGGATTCGATGATTATATAGCTAAACCGATAGATAATAAAATAATAGATGAGATAATTTTTAAATATTTGAAATAGATTATTTTTTAGACTGTTTCTCCAAATGCAAAGGAGAGCAGTTTTTTTGTCGTTATAATTGGGGTTATATAGACATTATCAAGCAATATAATTCATATAAAGTATTATGAATAATAAAGAAGAATTGTATATTAATTTGGCAGTGTTAATTAATCAAGAGTTATTTGAAAAGAAAATAATTGAGTATCAATTATATAACTTAGTTGCAACAGATTTATTAAAGAAATTGAAGTGAGAATTTGATATGGATTTATTTAAAATACGTGAGGAGCTTAGTTTTGGAAAAAGCTTGGCTGATATTAAGTTAAGAGTTACTAATTATGCTCGTGTTTCAACAGATCATGAGTTGCAGATGCACTCTTTATATAATCAAGTAGAATATTTTGATGAGATGATTAAAAGTAATCCTAATTGGACATATGTTTCAGGGTATGTTGATGAGGGTATAAGTGGAACAACAGATATAAAAAGAGATAATTTTATGCAAATGATTGAAGATGCTAAAAAGGGGCTTTTTGATTTAATTATAACGAAGGAAATATCGCGATTTTCAAGAAATACTTTAGATAGTATTAAGTATACTAGGGAGCTTTTGAGTTATGGAGTAGCAGTGTTATTTTTAAATGATAATATTAATACGGTTTTTAGTGATGCTGAGCTGCGATTAACTATTATGGCTTCTATGGCTCAAGATGAGGTAAGAAGACTTTCAGAGAGAGTTAAATTTGGAATGCAAAGATCAATAAAAAAAGGAAATATTTTAGGTAATGATTTGTTGTATGGTTATAAAAAAGATAAAAAAACAGGGAACTTAGTAGTTTGTGATGAAGAAGCTATAGTTGTTAAAAGGTTATTTAGTATGTATGTAATAGACGGAATATCTCTAACGATTATTGCTAAGAAGTTTAACGAAGAGAAGATAAAGACAGCTTTGCAAAAAAGTTGGAAAGTTACTACTCTTGCTAGAATGATAAGAAATCCTAAATATAAAGGATATTACTGTGCTCATAAAAGTGAAACAATTAATTATATAGATAAAAAAGTAAAAGTGTTTTTACCAGATGAATGGGTTATGTATAAAGATTATGAGAAAGTACCTTTGATTATTGATGAGAATATTTGGAATAGGGCCAATGAACGCTTAAATAGTTATCAAAAAAGCACTGATAAAAGCGTTTATTGTAATCGGTATTTATTAAGTGGAAAAATTATATGTAATTTTGATAAGCAAACTTTTCAAAGACATAAGATTGGTAAAAACAATCCTAATATTGCTTGGTCATGTGCTAATTATTTGAAAAATGGAAGAAAATCATGTGCTATGCCTAGTCTCAGAGAAGAGGAGATATATTGGATCCTCTTGGATATTTTAAAGAAATGGGAGATAGATCTTAATCATGTAAAAAAATATTTAGTGGATATTTATCAAAAGAATAGTAATAAGATAAGTTATAATAAAGGGAAGGCGCGAAAAGATAAAATACTAAAGAAGAAAAGGCGTGCTTTAGAGCTTAATTTGGAAGGCCTTATCGAAAACTCTGAATTTGCTCGAATAAATATGCAGTGTGATGATGCGTTAAGAAAACTTGATGAGGACGAAGAAATATTGGCAGTTAGAGATTATGAGGTGTTTTTGGGGAATTATTGGAAAGATATTAATATAGAAGAGAGGGCACTTGGGCTTATCTTAAAAAATATATATGTCAAAAATTTTTCTGTTGATTATGTAGAATTAGATATTTATATGAATATTAAAATGGCGACAATATTAAATGCAAGTTATGAATTTAAAAGAGGGTATGATAGAGTTGGGACTAGGAGATATACATTTTATTATAAGGTGAATACTTATAGTTCTTTTTAAT
>CATNCE010000019.1 GCA_950097225.1 uncultured Bacilli bacterium | reverse complement strand
GTAAATAAATCTATCAAGTGTGAGATAGTAAAAAACAAATAAAAAACGACCGTACTGCAAATACGATCGCACGAGTATACAAATATACTCTATAGAAAAATACCCACCGTTAAATAGGAGTTTTTCTATGTATTAATAATAACATAGATAACTCACTATTTCAATAATTAAAAGAAATAAGGAGTTGATATAAATGGACATGAGAGTTTATAAAAAGACTAGATATCAAAACATATATAAACATATAAAAAACGGAAATTATATTATTTCATTAAGTAAACCAATTAAAACGAGCATCAGCACAATTGAAGATAGAAAAATATACTCTATTGAAGAAGCACTAAGAGTTAAAGATAAATATTCAAGACCTATCTCCAAATCGCAAATCGAGGCCTGTAGAGACGATTTTGACGTTTTATGGTATAAATATATAGATTGGTGCAAATATAGCCAGAAAATGGCTTATAATACCCTTTTACATAAAGAAAAGGATTATAAATCATTTTTAAAAGGTAAAATTGACAAACCTATTGCAAAAACTGATAAAGAGTTTTGGGCAAAATATATTGATAATTTAAATACAACGTTAAAGCAAAAAAATGAAATTATAAAACAACTTAAAGCATTCTTTAACTGGTGTGTGCAAGAAAATATATTGCTAAGTAGTCCTTTGGCTAATATTAATCGTTATCGAGTTTCAAAAACTGAAATGAAATACTGGGTTCCGGAACAAATTAAGATTTTCTTCGAAACCATAAAAAAAGATATGACTAGTTCAGATACAAAACTTAGAAGAAAAGCATATTTAATTTATATGTTCACACATATAACATTAAGTGTTGGCAATAGACCAGGAGAATCGCGTGCACTATCTTTTTTAAGATTTAATAAAGAAAAGTGTACTGTTAAAATAGAAAATTCAATCAACTATGATAGAAAATCTAACAACTTTTTTTCTGATACAAAAACTCGACAATCGGATAGAGAAAATTTTACTACTATAAGAGTGATTGATGAAGTAGAAAAATATAAAACCTTTCTTGAAGAAGAATATGATGTAGTTATTAATGATAGTGATCTTATTTTCTTTAACTATTGCACTAAAAAGCCAATCACAGACACTACTATACGAAAGTATTTTAAATATTATTGTGATAAAGCTGGTGTACCTTATATAAGACTATATGATTTAAGGCACACTTTTGCTACAAATCTAGTAGCTAGTAATACCCCTATTAGATATGTTCAAGAAGCATTAGGGCATACTAATGCTAGCACCACTTTAAATCAGTATGTACATACTAGAAAGGATATAAAAATTACGGTAGCTGAGCAAGCTGATAGCTACTTTTAAATATTATTTCGGAGTAATTTTGAGAGTAATACATATAAAAACCAACGTATTAACGTTGGTTTAATCTACAAAATGGCGCCCAATGTAGGACTCGAACCTACGACCTAACGGTTAACAGCCGTGCGCTCTACCGACTGAGCTAATTGGGCATCTGGAGCGGGTGATGGGAATCGAACCCACGTTATCAGCTTGGAAGGCTGAAGCTCTACCATTAAACTACACCCGCATCAAGTAGACAATTAACATTATACCCTCGAATAACGCTAATTGCAATACTTTTTTTATTATTTTTTACTTTTTTTATTATTTTATGAGACTTAATTGCACTTTTTGCTTATCTAAATCGATACCATCCACATAACATTTAATAATGTCGCCTACATTTAAAATATCATTAGGATTTTTAACGAATGATTTGCTCATCTTAGAAATATGAATTAGACCATCATCATGAAGGCCGATATCAACAAAAGCCCCAAACGATGCAACATTTCGCACGGTTCCTTCTAGTTCCATGCCAATCTTTAAGTCTTCAATATGCAGAATATCGCTTTTTAATATAGGAGATTCCAACTCGTCACGTGGATCGAGACCAGGATTTAATAACTCTTTTATGATATCTTCTAAAGTATATTCATCTGTTGCAAGTTTATGCATCAAATCTTTTGGATTTGCTGATTGCAAAGTTTCCTTAAATTTATCTGTATTAATATCACGAATATTTAAATTTAGTTCTTCTAAAAGCTTAGATGCTATCATATAACTTTCGGGATGAATGCCAGTATTGTCGAAAGGGTTAGTTCCATCAGGTATGCGAAGAAAACCGATAGCTTGTTCATATACCTTCTCACTCATTCCCTTTATGTTTTTAATCTCTTCACGATTAGTTATTTTGTGTTCTTCCTTATACTTATATATATTCTCAATTACGCTTTTTGTTAATCCTGCAACATATTTTAAAATACTTTTCGAGGCTGTATTGATATTTACACCCACGGCATTAACCACTTTTGAAGTTGTAAAATCTAGTGCTTCTCCTAATTGTTTTTGGTTAACATCGTATTGATATTCCCCGACTCCTATCGATTTCGGATCTATTTTTACTAATTCTGATAGTGGGTCCTGGATTCTGCGGCCTATCGAAACAGCACTTCTTTTCTCAACTGCTAAATCAGGAAACTCTTCTATTGCCAATTTGGAAGCCGAATAAATGGATGCTCCTGCTTCAGAAGTAATTATGTATTTGCAATCAAGATTGTATTCTCTAAGCAATTCCGCACAGAATTTTTCTGATTCGCGGGATGCCGTTCCATTTCCGATGGAAATTATGTTAATTTTATATTTCTCGATAAGGTTTTTGACGATTAGCTTACTAGCTGCGATATTCTGTTCTTGAGATTTATTTAAGAATGGTTTAATAACTGTTGAATCCAAATATTTTCCTGAGGCATCAATAACCGCAAGCTTACACCCGTTAACATATCCTGGATCAAAGCCTAAAACAGTCATTCCTTTAATAGGTCTAGTCAACAATAGATGTTCTAAATTAACGCCAAAAGTCTCGATGGCTTTTGTTTCAGCATTTTCCGTTATTTCACTGCGAATTTCACGTTCAATACTAGGAATTATAAGACGTTTTAAAGAATCTTTTATACTATTTTTCACAAGTTCGCAGACGAAAGATGCCTTATTTTTAATAATTTTATTTTCAAGATAAGCGATAATAGAATCCATATCCATGTCAATAGATACCGTTAAAATCTTTTCATCTTCACCGCGGTTAATTGCTAGAATCCGATAGTGCTTGATATATTTAACTGGTTCATTAAAATCGTAGTACATATCATATGTCTTTTTCTCGTCTACTGCATTTTTCTTTATTTTCGAAGTTATTACACCATTATTCATAACAAAATTTCTTATCCATTTACGATAATAGGCATTGTCACTTATCCATTCAGCAATAATATAGCCTGCCCCTTCTAAGGCATAGGCAGTATCCTTAACTTTTTCCCCAATGAATTTTTGAGCAAGTTCTTCTAATGACCCTTTTTCAGGGAAAGCCATAATCATTTTAGCCAACGGCTCAAGCCCAGCATTGATAGCTTCACTAGCTTTTGTTTTCTTCTTTTCTTTGTATGGACGATATAAATCTTCAACTTCAGTTAGTTTTTTGGCTTCTAGTATTTGTTGTTTTAGTTCTTCAGTAAGAAGACCTTTTTCATCAATCAAACGAATGACTGCTTCTTTTCTTTCCAATAAGTTTTGGTAGTAGCTATATAAATCCCCAATTGCCTTTATCTGATTTTCATCTAAAGCCCCAGTTACTTCTTTTCGATAACGGGCAATAAATGGGATAGTAGCCCCTTCTTCTAATAATTTTAGGGTCGCTTCTATTTGTGATTTTTTTATTCCTAAGTTTTCGATTAGTTCATTTATTATTATTTCATTATTCATATTATTCACTCCATATACTATTGATTATAGAGTATTTTTAGGAAAAAGGGAATATTCATGACACTTTATCGACATAGAAAAAGAGCTAGTTATCTTAGCTCTAAAATAGGTCCTTCTTCATTTATATCCTCATTGCTTTTTTGATTAACATTTGCCATTTGATAACTTTGACCATTGATACGTATATCTATTCCATTAGATAAAAGATCACGAAGCTCTTGACGTTCTATGATATTTACTGGATTATCAATATCGAAATCTAGAACCTCTAAGTTAGGAAGCTCTGTTAAAAAGTGATAGCTCTTTATATCGTTATTTCTTAAATAAATATATTTTAAATTTTTGGCTGAGGATAATAAAGATAAGTCACTAATTCTTGTATTTTGAATGCTGATTAACTCAAGTTCATTAAAATATTCGAGGTCGTCTTCGAATGAAGTTGTAAATGGACATTCAACTAAGTTAGGACATCCTGAAATATATAAAGATTTTACTCCTTCAAAGTCGCAAAGAAACAACAAGTCACTAATTTTACTATTTTCAAGCATAACACTTTGATACTCGTCTTCATTGCTAAAAGTAAAGTTAATATCTAGAATATGTTCTGGTATATTTTCAAGATATAAGTTAACGTGATTTTTAAACTTTCGGGAAATGTCATAGAAACTAAATGATTCGTCTAAAAGAGTGTAGGCAACTATTTTTTCATCTTTATCATAAATTCGTCCGTAGTATTGATCTTTTGACTCTAAATAAGTAATTCTAAGAGTACATCCTGTATCCTCACAATCATTAGTTAAATAAATTTTTCTTTGATTGTCGCTTGGCGTAATGAAGCGCTCAGCATATTCTTTTTCAATTAAACCACGAGCAATTAAATCAGTAAGTTCAGCTTCGTCAGTTATATTATTATAATCGAGCATAACAATGTTAATATTTTCTAGATTAGCTAAAACACTTGGATTTGTAAATTCATTACATCTTAAAACTGCTCTTTCAAGTTTTGCACAATTACTTAATGGAGATAAATCAGTAGCTTTAGTACCTAAAATTTCAATAGCTTCTATATTAGGTAAGGTATTAAAGAAATCAATGTTAGTAAGATTCGGACAATTAATAATTTTAAGGCCGGTTAATGATGAAATATTGCCAATAGCGCTAAAATCTGCTATATTGCTATTTTTAATGCTCAATTGCTTTAGAGTACTAATACCAGATAATTCAGAAATGATAGAACTATCTTGAATATTGTGCAAATGAATATTTTCACAATTAGTATACATAATAGCATAAGATACAATTCCTTCAGCTGGTGAATTAAGTTTGTAGATTGTTTCACCATTCTTTAATTCTACATTATAAAGACCATCCTCATTATTCCAAGTTATCGTAACATCAAAAACTCCTTTAAAGGTATCTGAATCGATTACATCTGCTCCTATTACAGCACGATTAAAAGCTTCTCTTTCCGATCTTTCTTGCTCTTCTCTTTGAACATGTTCTGCTATTTCAGCATTTTTCTTTGATAATGTTTCTGTAAGACTATCCATTGAATTTTCTAATTTAATTGCTTCTGGTATATAGCTTTCAGTCTTTCCACAACCTGTCAAAGTAAAATTACCTAATAATAATGCTATAGTTGTATAATATTTTATTCTTTTCATAAAATTACCTCCTAACACAAACAGGAGTTATTCTACCACATTTGTAAAAATTGTACAAGAAAAAAGCACCTAGGTGCTTAATATAAAGTCTTAACTTCGATTATCTCATTATCATTTTCGTAAAAGCCAATTGATATTTTATCTCCACTAGTTAAGAATGCTAGCTGGTCTCCTAATGTTATAGATGCCACATATTTTTTTGAATCACTTGCTGTTATATAGAAGTACGTATTACCATTTTTAGTGGCCGATTTTATCGATTGAATCGTGATATCCTTTTTTACTAATAAGTCATTACTAATGTCACTAGTATAACTACTTAGGTAATTTTGAGCTGCTGCTACTATTCCTTTTGCAGCATCAGATACAACGACTTTTTGATAATCAGCAACATCAACAAATCCATACATTTTAACTAATCCTGCAGCATCTTTTAAGCTTACTAAATAAGTTGGGCGATTGCTTAAGTTGATTAGTAGTGGAAACGTCGAAACGTATTTCATTTGTTGAACTTGGCCCTCAGCCGATGACATGGCACTAAATTCTTCAGCCCCAGGAACTGAATAGAAAGAAGTTTCTCCTGTTCGCATATTTGATAAGACAAAACCAAGGTTTGATTCATCACTCATTACAGAAGTTATTCCTGTATATAAGTAAACATCATCATTCATGGCTAAATAGTTATAGCCGGCAGTCGTGTTTACAACATTCTTTTGCCCAAAAATGCTATTTATAAATCCACCTTTATAATTTCCCCAGTCATTTACTTGTTCAATTATTAACTCAGCATTGTACGCATTGTCTATCCATGTAGGAACTTCATTCATTTTATATTTTTTAGAGGTTCCATCAATTGGATTTAATATTACAACTCCACTGACTTTAGTTTTTAAACCTATGGCAGTATATGAGTATGTAGGAGCAATCCAATATGGATTTCCTTCGTTATCAATTTCAAATTTAATTGAACCAAATACTTCTGTTGGATATGAGAAACGCAACTTGCGATATACATTTTCATTAAAGTGAGCACTAGTCATGTACTTCATACCTTTATCTAATTTTTTTAAATTAGATTCTCCAGTAACAGAGTTAACTGTTATGTATCCTTTTACTCCCTCATTTCTGTTTGTTATCCATTTAACAAAACTAGCATACTCTAAAGGAGTTACACGAAGAATTTCATTATTGTAATTTATTTGAGTGTATTGTTCAGATACTGTATATTGACTTACTAATTCACTCATTTGGCCCATTACTCGATCTCCTAATTTTTCAGAAGAATCCTTATCAAGCAGTGGCAAAGAATTAAAATTAACTTCTGGTATTTCATCTAAAAAGTTTCCACTTTCATCAATGCTTATTCGCTTAGAATAACTACTCGCATTAAATAACGGCGAACAAACTAAGTTAATAAGAAGAATTCCAGTTATAACTAAAGCTAATACAAGAGTTGGAATAGCCACTATTTTAGGAGTGTCTTTAAAACTGGCATGATTATTAACTTTAACAACTGTATTAGCCGAATAAGCAACGCTAAAATAGATGATAAATAGAACTAAAGCAACCGATATAAAAACCCAAAAAGCCACAGATTGAATGTTAATTGGCGGAAGCGCAAAGTAGTAGTAAAGAGCAAGCGATACAATTTCCAAGATGCCCGCGATAATATAATTTTTTTTCATAATTTCACCTGATTTTATAATAGTACATATTATCTAATAAGTAAATATCTTTTTCATATTTTGGTAAAACATGGTAATATATTAGCAGTGATAATTATGTTTACAAATACATTAGATAATAAAAGATATTACACTTTGAATTGTTACTATAAGCGCAAGTATAATTCAAAAGTTTTTAAAGTTAGTTTAAATGCTAATTTTACTTGTCCTAATAAAGACGGCAAAGTTGGATATAAAGGTTGCATTTTCTGTTCAAAATTGGGAAGTGGTGATTTTGCTGGGAACTATCAAAAGGATTTATTGACTCAATTTAACGAGGTTCGTGATGTAATGTTGAAAAAATGGCCTGAAGCAAAATACATTGGATATTTTCAGGCTAATACAAATACTTATGCACCAGTTAGTGTTTTAAAAGAAAAATTTGAGTCAATAATAAAGCTCGATGGTGTTGTTGGTTTAAATATCGCGACTAGAAGTGATGCTATTAGTGATGAGGTATTAGACTATTTAGAGGATTTAAATAGACGAACAGATTTAACAATTGAACTGGGGCTGCAATCGATGCATGATGAAACGCTTAAGTTAATCAATCGCGGGCACGATTTACAAAATTTTGAAGAATGCTTTAATAAACTAAAAAAACTGGGAATTAAGGTTGTTGTTCATATAATTAATGGACTTCCTGGTGAAACCAAGGAAATGATGATTAAAACAGCGAAGTATCTTAATAGGCTAGGAGTTGATGGAATAAAGATTCATATGCTTCATGTAATACGCGATACAGATTTAGCTGATATGTATCTTAACGAGCACTTTCATATACTTACAAAGGAAGAATATATAGATATTGTTATTAGCCAACTAGAGTATTTAAATTCTAATATCGTTATTCATAGAATAACGGGGGATCCAGTAAAAGAAGATTTAATTGCGCCAACATGGCTTTTGAAAAAATTCTGTGTATTAAATGATATTGATAAGGAAATGGTTAAAAGAGATACTTTTCAAGGAAAAAAATAGAACACTAGCATGTGTTCTTTTATATTTGGTTGGGGTCTATTCCTTCTTTTACTAACAAATCAGCAAATTTCACCTTGAAGTCCTCGATTGCCTTGACTTTAGAATCATCATAAATTGTATTAGTATTTTTCATAGCTAAATAAAAGTGTTTTAATGTTACGATAGGAGAATTTTCAAATAGTGCATAACTGCAAGCACTAGAGACGATAGTTAAACAGATATCTGGGTAACGATTTTGGACTTCGTATATACGCTTATATTCACTAGTATGATCGACAATCCACGCGAATATGCGCTCGCGTTGAAATTCACTGTAATTGATTTTTACACCCATCTGGCGTTCAAATTTGGGAAATGTTCCTTCAAGAATTTTTACAACGTCAGCTCCCATTGCTTCAGCTATATCGATTTTTATAAATCTTCTTACAAAAGCGCGATCGCGAAGAATGTATTGTTCGTATTCTTCTGATGTAGTTGCCCCGATCATTAAAATGCGTCCACGATCTAAATATGGTTTTAACATGTTGGCAAAATCTAAATCAACGGCACCATTGTTATGTGCTACAAGCAAATGAACTTCATCGATAAATAGTATTGTTTTCTCAATATTGTCTATTTCATTTATTAGCATTTGAAGTTTTGATACTTCTACTCCATTTACAATCATTTTTCCTAATAAAGCTGGCAAATTTATTTTAATAATTCGCCATCCTAATAGAACATTGGGAACTTGGTTAGCATGAATTCGATATGCTAATCCTTCTACTAGAGCCGTTTTTCCTATACCAGGTTTACCTACTAATAGTGCACTTTTGTCAGGTGTTATTAAGGCTAAAATCATTTTGTTAATTTCTTCGTCCCTTGCTATTGCAGGGTTTGTAATGTATTGTTTATCCGTTAAGATTTCTCCATACATGCCAATAACACTTGGAGTGGCAGGATCTTTATACTGACCAAAGGAATTGGTTGTTATTTGTTCATTCATCATATTCACCATCTAAATTATACCATGTTCTACCATATTATTAAATATGAAAAAATGTTTAAAACTATCGAGCTTTAAACATTAACGATTTTATTAGTTTTGCCATTAATAACTGTGTAGCAATCATTAGAAATTATTTCCATTTTCTTATCAATTTTAACGAGTTCTCTTTTTAAATCGTAAAAGCGATCAGTTGGGATGACACACATCACAACGACTTTTTTTAGTATACCAATACCATTTGTAGATTCGATCAAGGTATATCCAACTTCTAAATCGTGAGTTAAAAGATGTTCAATATCGGCAAGATGACGTGATTTAATGAAACATAGTTTGGCTGTAGAAGTCCCTAGAATGACGCGATCAGAGAAAAAGTTCATGCACTTAAGATAGATAATGGCATAGATAGACGCTGTTACGCCAAACGTAAGGGCTCCAACTAGAATAATAATTCCATTAGCTATATTAGATAGTCTTGCAGTTGGAAATTTAAAATATTTTTGAGATATAGCAATAACTGAATCCATGCCACCAGTATTAAAACCCGCTTTGTATACAAGGCCAAATCCTACTCCCGCTAGGCAAGCGTGCACCATTATCGAAAATAAATAGCTCTCAAAGGGAATTTGAAAAATATGAGCAAATGGAGCCGTTATATTAACCATTATGGTATATGAACCAAAGCCGATAATGGCGTATGAGGTATTTTTTAGCCCTAAAAGAACAATAGAGATTAAAACCAAAACGATTGTTAAAACATTTATTGTTGTCGTTGTATCTAATCCCGTAAACTTATTTATTATGATGGCAATTCCCCCTACACCACCATATGTGACACTATTGGGAACAATAAATGAATTGTACATTACAGCCACAATAAATGTCCCAATTAGCATGCTTATAAATCGACTTATTCTATTGCGCTTTATGATACGATCAATAATAGATTCATATTTATTTTTCATAGTATCACCTATCATAATTTTACTATTTCTGGTCATTTTAAGCAAACAAAAACTCACATTTAGTGTGAGTCTTTTATTTATAGTTTAAATTATTCAATAATTTCTGAAACTACACCAGAACCAACTGTTCTACCACCTTCACGGATAGAGAACTTAGTTCCTTGTTCAACAGCGATTGTAGAAATTAAATCAACTGTAATATCGATGTTATCACCTGGCATAACCATTTCAACACCTGCTGGTAATTCAATAACACCAGTAACGTCAGTTGTTCTGAAATAGAATTGAGGTCTGTAGTTTGTGAAGAATGGAGTATGACGTCCGCCTTCTTCTTTACTTAATACATAAACAGAAGCCTTGAATTTATGATGTGGAGTAACACTTCCTGGTTTAGAAAGAACTTGTCCTCTTTCAACATCTTCTCTTGAAATACCACGTAGTAATACACCAGCATTATCTCCAGATTCAGCATAATCTAATGATTTTCTGAACATTTCAATTCCAGTTACAACAGTTTTTCTTGTATCTCTTAATCCAACGATTTCAACTTCGTCATTAAGATTTAATTTTCCACGTTCAACACGTCCTGTAACAACAGTTCCACGTCCTGAGATAGTAAATACGTCTTCAATACTCATTAAGAATGGTTTGTCAGTATCTCTTTCAGGAGTGTCAATATAGTTATCAACAGCATCCATTAAGTCGTGGATTGACTTAACAGCTTCAGCATCGCCTTCAATAGATTTTAAAGCTGAACCTTTGATAATAGGACATTCTGCGTCGAATCCGTATTCACCTAATAATTCTCTGATTTCCATTTCTACTAATTCAAGAATTTCTGGATCATCAACTTGGTCACATTTATTCATGTAAACAACGATTTTAGGAACACCAACTTGTCTTGAAAGTAAGATATGTTCTCTTGTTTGTGGCATTGCACCATCTGCAGCTGAAACAACTAAGATAGCTCCGTCCATTTGTGCTGCACCTGTAATCATGTTTTTAACATAGTCAGCATGTCCTGGACAATCAACGTGAGCATAATGTCTTGTTGCAGTTTCATATTCGATGTGTGATGTATTAATAGTTATACCACGTTCTCTTTCTTCTGGAGCGTTATCGATTGCAGCGTAATCCATTTTCTCTTTTGAGAATTCTTTAGAGATTGCAGCAGTTAATGTAGTTTTACCATGGTCAACATGTCCAATTGTACCAATGTTAACATGTGGTTTACTACGGTCAAATTTTTCTCTTGCCATAATTTATTTCCTCTTTCCTTTTTGTTAATATAACAAATTTATTTTATCTAATTCTTGATATTAAATCAAGTATTATTTTAATTTACACTATTTTTCTTGATAATTTCTTCAGCAATTGATTTTGGTACTTCTTCGTAGTGATCTTTTTCCATTTGGAAGTTACCTCTACCTTGAGTATTACTTCTTAAATCAGTTGCATATCCGAACATTTCAGATAATGGTACCATTGCTATAATTCTTAAAACGTTACCAATTGATTCTTGTCCTAATGGACGTCCGCGTCTACTTGTTAAGTCACCCATAACGTTACCCATGTATTCTTCTGGAACGTCAACTACAACTTTCATAATTGGCTCAAGAAGTACGGCTTTACATTTGTTTTTAGCCTCTTTCAAAGCCATTGAAGCAGCAATTTTGAAGGCCATTTCTGATGAGTCTACATCATGGTATGATCCATCGAATAATGTAGCCTTAACGTCTACTAATGGATAGCCTGCAAGAATACCACCTTGCATTGCCTCTTGTAATCCTTTGTCAGTTACTGGAATATATTCACGAGGAACAACTCCACCAACGATTCCATCAACGAATTCATATCCTTTACCAGGATTTGGTTCAAACTTAACCCAAACATGTCCATATTGTCCACGTCCTCCTGATTGTTTGATATATTTTCCTTCACAGTCAGCTGTACATGTAATTGTTTCACGATAAGCAACTTGTGGTTTACCTTTATTACATTCAACATTGAATTCACGTTTTAAACGATCAACGATAATATCTAAGTGTAACTCTCCCATACCAGAAAGAACAGTTTGTCCAGTTTCTGTATCAGTTTTAACACGAAGTGTTGGATCCTCTTCAACTAATTTTTGAATAGCTAAAGCCATTTTATCTTGATCATTTTTACTCTTTGGTTCAATTGCGATGTCGATAACTGGTTCTGGAAATTCCATACCTTTCATGATACAGAAGTTCTTCTCATCACATAGTGTATCAGCTGTAGTTGTATTCTTTAATCCAACAGCAGCAGCTATTTCACCTGCATAAACCTCAGTAATTTCTTTACGTTGATTTGCATGCATTTGTAGGATACGTCCAATTCTTTCTTTTTCGTTCTTAGTAGAATTTAAAACGTATGAACCACTTTTTAAAACTCCTGAGTATACTCTGAAGAACGAAAGTCTTCCAACAAATGGGTCAGTCATTATCTTAAATGCTAAAGCTGTAAATGGTTCTGAATCATTTGGTTGACGTAGAACATCATTACCATTTTTGTCGGTACATTCGATAGCTTCAACATCAGTTGGAGCAGGTAAATAGTCAATAACAGCATCAAGAAGAGTTCTTGTTCCTTTATCGCCTAAAGCATCAGCACATAATACAGGGAAGAATCCAACTGATAATGTTGCTTTTCTGATAGCTGCTTTTAGTTCTTCAACTGTCAATTCTGCACCATCTAAGTATTTAATCATTAATTCTTCATCGAAATCAGCAGCTGCTTCAACTAATTTAGTACGATATTCAGTTACTTTATCGTTCATATCAGCAGGAATTGGAATTTCTTCTAATTCTTGTTGTTCAGTTCCATCATATTTATAAGCTTTCATTGTTACTAAATCAACATATCCGCAGTATTCTGATTCAGCACCAATTGGAAGAATAATTGGTTGAGCGTTAGCTCCTAATCTTTCTTTAATAGTACCTAAACTATAATAGAAATCAGCACCAATTTTTCCCATCTTATTAGCACAGAACATTCTTGGAACTTTATATTCATTTGCTTGACGCCAAACTGTTTCAGTTTGTGGTTCTACACCAGCTTGAGCATCTAATAATGCTACTGCACCGTCTAAAACTCTTAAACTTCTTTGAACCTCGATAGTAAAGTCTACGTGTCCTGGAGTGTCAATTATATTTAAACGATATCCTGCCCAATGACATGTAGTAGCAGCAGAAGTAATTGTTATACCTCTTTCTTTTTCTTGGTCCATCCAATCCATTTGTGATTCACCTTCGTGAGTTTCACCAATTTTATGAGTTATACCAGTTAAGAATAAAATTCTTTCAGTAGTTGTGGTTTTTCCGGCATCAATATGGGCCATGATACCAATATTTCTTATTTTATCAATTGTTACGTCTCTTGCCATATTTACCACCTACCATCTATAATGAGCGAATGCTTTGTTAGCTTCAGCCATTCTGTGAGTATCTTCACGTTTTTTAACAGCTCCACCAGTTCCAGCGGCAGCATCCATTATCTCATTAGCTAATTTTTCGGCCATAGTTCTTCCACGACCATTTCTAGCATATTGAACTAACCATCTCAATGCTAGAGTTTGTCCTCTTTCATCACTAACTTCAATTGGAACTTGAACGTTAGATCCACCAACACGACGAGATTTAACTTCTAATGCTGGTTGTATATTTTCTAGAGCACTTTGAAAAACTTCAATTGGATCTTGTCCATTTTTTTCACGTATTATATCGAATGCTTCATATAAAATTTTCTCAGCTGTTCCTTTTTTTCCATCTAACATGATAGCATTAATTAATTTAGTAACAACTTTTGAATTATAGATAGCATCTGGTAATACATCACGCTTTTCAGCACGTCTCTTACGCATAATCTTTCCTCCTTATATATTTTTATTTGTCTTTTGGTTTTTTAGTACCATATTTACTTCTACCTTGTTTACGTTCGTTTACACCTTGAGTATCAAGAGCTCCACGAATGATATGATAACGTACACCGATTAAGTCCTTAACACGTCCACCACGAATAAGTACAACTGAGTGTTCTTGTAAGTTGTGTCCTTCGCCTGGAATGTAAGTATCAACCTCACGTCCATTAGATAATCTAACACGAGCATATTTTCTTAATGCTGAGTTTGGTTTCTTTGGAGTTTTAGTTCCTACACGAGTACATACTCCACGCATTTGTGGATGGTTTGTATTAGTAGTTTTTCTTTCCATTGAGTTAAAACCAACATTTAATACTGGGCTGCTAGGTTTTCTCTTTTTGTCTTTTCTTTTCTTTCTTACTAATTGGTTAACAGTAGTCATAATATTCCTTTCTATGTACACACATCCTGGTGTATCAAATTGTTTTTAAAATCAAGTTCTACAATGGTAGAACCTAATCGCAAACGCGTATTTAATATATCATCATAAGTATTATATGTCAACACTTTTAGAAAAATATTAGCAATGTGACAACTAACTATACTTTTCGTAATCAGTTGTTGTATAATTTTTACATTTTATATACGAATTATAGTCATATTCATTGCTTCTACTTACGATAACATAACCAATGCACGTATCATTTTTGATATCCATTGTTGATAACACTTTGCTTTTCAACAAATCATCTGATGTTAAAGTTACTTTTTCATTTACGTTCAACTTTATTTGATTAAGAGTAAGGTATATGCTGGCTGATTCAATCATATCGCCTTCCAAATCACGATATTCCCTGTATTCTTTATTAAAATTAATTCCTATGAAGTAAAGAGTCCCTAGAAGACTAGTTGCAATAAGAACCCATGCTATTATCATTTTTTTCATTATATTAAACCTCCATCATATAAGCGAGAGATATAAAAAATTGCACATAAGCCAAAGAAGAAAATTATACACATTAGAATAATCATCGTTCCAAGTCCCCAACCACTATTATGCATCTTGATCACCTATTTTTATTATACCATGTTTTAATATTGAAAGTGCGTAGTTTTATCATTATTTTTACTTATAATTATTTCTATATAAATTACTTAAAACAAAAAAACTTAGACAGATGTCTAAGTTAGTATGAATTATGCAATTATGCTAATTCTATAGTAGCACCAGCTTCTTCTAATTGAGCCTTAATTTGGTTAGCTTCATCAGCAGAAACGTTTTCTTTAATATTACCGCCATTGTCAGCAAGTGCTTTAGCTTCAACAAGTCCCAATCCAGTAATTTCTCTAATTACTTTGATAACAGCGATCTTAGAAGCACCTGCATCCTTTAATACAACTGTCTTTGTTGAAGATCCTTCAGCCTCAGCACCAGCAGCAGGAGCAGCAGCTACAGCTACAGCACTTGGATCTACTCCAAATTTTTCTTTCATTGCGTCAACTAAATCTTTAACTTCAAGAACAGTCATTTCGCTTATAGCGTCAATAATTTCATTTGTAGATAATTTTGCCATTTTTAATCATTCCTTCCCTTTAATTAATTTTGTTCACCTAATTTGTCGGCATATAAATTAAGTGCAATAGATAGATGAGTAACGTGTTCCATCAATCCACGAGCAAACATAGTTAATAAGCCTTCCATAGATGGTATTGATGCATATTCTTTTATAGTGTCGATTGTGACAACTTCGCCATTAATAAGACCTGTAATTATTTCTACATTACCATGATCTTTTGCAAACTTGTCGATCACCTTGATAGGTTCAAGCAAATCAGTACCAAATACAATGGCGTTTGGTCCTTCAAGGAACTCACTTAAATCGATATTCATATCATCTAAAGCTCTTTTTACAAGAGTATTTTTGTAGACTTTTACTTCACTACCGATATTTTTTAAGTTTCTACGCAATTCTTGCATATCAGAAACAGTTGATTCAGCATATCTGAATAAAATAACAGCTTCTGAACCTTTTAATTTATCAGTAATTTCAGCAACTACTTCTTTTTTTTGCATTAGAATTCTCTCGCTTGCCATATATGTCCTCCTTTTTTATAAAAAAACTTTCCGTTAGGAAAGCTTATATAATTAAAGTATATATAACTCTCCCTCGGTAGGATTATTAAGATTGCTCCCCTACTGTCTTTGGTACTCGTTTTTTCATTTTTTAATATAACATGTTAATAATTACATGTCAATAGAATTTTGATCTACATGGATACCAGGTCCCATTGTCGTAGATAAAGAAATATTTTGAATGTATTTTCCCTTAACAGTGCTTGGTTTAGCCTTGTTAATAGTACTTACTACATATAGGATATTTTCCTTTAATGCATCTTCTGTGAAAGATACTTTACCAACAGAACAATGAATGTTTCCATATGAATCTGCACGATATTCAATCATACCTTTTTTAACATCTTCAACAGCGCGTTCTGGAGTTGGAGTTACAGTTCCAGTTTTAGGATTTGGCATTAAACCTTTTGGTCCTAAAACTTTACCGATTTTACCAAGTGATGGCATCATTTCTGGAGTAGCGATGATGATATCAAAATCAAACCAATTTTCATTAGCAATTTTGTCAATCATATCTTGTTCTCCAACGTAATCAGCACCAGCTTGTTTCGCAGCTTCAGCATTGGCACTTTTAGCTAAAACCAATATTCTTTTAGTTTTACCATTACCATTAGGTAATACTAAAGAGCCTCTTAGTTGTTGATCAGCTTTTTTAGTATCTATATTAAGTTTTATAGCTAATTCTACAGAACTATCGAATTTAGTAGTACTAGTTTCTTTAGCTAACTTAACTGCTTCAGTAATTTCATAGTTTTTGTTCTTTTCTACTTTTCCTGAAGCTTCCACATATTTCTTTCCAAACTTTCTCATTCGTTTTACCTCCAATCGTGGTTTATTAGCGGATATATTTTTTATTATATTATTAATTATTGAAATTATTCTTCGTTGTCTTCTGCTTTTTCAGTTATTACTTCTACATCAACGTTGTCATTAGCAGCTGATGCTTCCATAGCCTCCAACTTAGCCTCGCGTTTAGCAGCTTCAATTTCTTGAGCAGCAGATAAGGCAGCTTCTTCAGCTAGCTCGGCATCATTAAGACCAGATACAGCAACACCCATGTTTCTTGCAGTACCAGCAACAATATTGATTGCTTCTTCAATAGTGTATGCATTTAAATCAGGCATCTTGATTTCAGCTATTGCTTTAACATCAGCCTTAGAAATTGTTGCAACAATCTCGTGAGCACCTTTTTTAGATCCAGATTTAATCTTAGCATATTTCTTTATTAATTCGGCAGCTGGTGGAGTTTTTAGTACAAAATCAAATGTTCTATCTTCGTACACAGAGATTTCAACTGGAACAACATCGCCCATTTTGTCTCTAGTAGCATCATTATATTTTGTACAGAACTCTTGTAAATTAATTCCAGCAGGTCCTAATACTGTACCAACAGGTGGCGCAGGTGTAGCTTTTCCTGCAGGAATTTGTAGTTTAATTTTCTTTACGACTTCTTTTGCCACGTAAAACACATCCTTTCGTATTTTCGCTTGTGGTTTTGGGCTAATCCGCATTCCCTCCCACATACTAAAATAAACTTTAGCACCTAAGATATTAACACACAAAGAAAAAAAAAACAACTATAAATCAGCGTTTTTAAAGCATTATGGTTGTTTTTATTTAAATAAAATCGATTAGTTAGCTACATTGACTTGGAATAGCTCAACTTCGACTGGCGTTTCTTGCCCAAATAAGTCGATTAAAACAGTTAAATGCGAATTTTCAGTATCGATAGAATCAATCTTACCTTCCATTCCTTTAAATGGTCCATCAACGATAGTAACGCGTGTTCCAACAGCAAGCTCAGCATCCACATCAACACGACTCATACCCATGCTTATAAGGACTTTGTCAATCTCATTTGGCAATAGAGCCGTTGGTTTTGCCCCTTTTCCAGATGAACCAATGAATCCGGTTACACCTGGAGTATTACGAACAATATACCATGCCTCATCAGTCATAATCATTTCAACAAGGATATAACCAGGAAACATCTTATGTTTTTTTTCTTTTTTAGAACCATCTTTCATTGTTTCAATAACTGTCTCTTCGGGAACAATGATTCTGAATATGTAATCTTCAAAGCCCATTGAAATAGTTCTCTGTTCTAGTTTTTCCTTAACTTTTGACTCATGACCTGAGTAAGTGTTAACAACGTACCATAATTTTTCCATTATCCGATCAATCCCTTTACTAGCGCAAATAATGCATCAATTCCATAGAAGAATAGCGCGAAGAATAAAATAAATATCAATGATGCTAACGAGTATTTAAACACTTCTTTAAAGCTTGGCCAACGAACCATACGCATTTCTTTTTTTACATCGCCTAAGTAAGTGTCTTTTTTACCAATTTCATTTCTCTCTTTTTTTAATTTCTTAATTTCTTTTTTAATTACTTTTTTATCTTCTTTATCTTTAGCTGCCTTGCGATCACTTTTTAAAGTTTCGATTTTATGTTCATATTTTTCTTTTTCTTTAATTATATTTTCGCGGGCTGCTTTTTCAGCCTTTTTGCTTGCTTCTTTAGCTTGTCTTTTGCTATTTTTGGCTTCATTCTTGATTTCTTGTTTTTTTTCTTTATCTTCTTTTTTCATCAAAACACCTCTAAATTATTTTTGTATAAAAAAAACACTTCTCGTGTACGCCTATAATATAACATAGATATCAGTTAATTACAATAGTATTTAAAGTGTTTTTGTGGTTTTTTATAAAATGCTGCGAATTTTATTTTTTATACGAGCAGCAGTGTTATAAATCGATTTTATATCTTTATTTAAGATAGCCGCGATATCTTCGTATGAAAAATCATTAATCATAAGACGATATACTTCCTTTTCATTACGACTAAGCATTTCATCAATTTGTTTTTTCAGAGCTTTAATATTTTCCATTTGCTCAAGAGTAACTTGAGGATCATATAAAGTATTGCCAATTTTTTCACCTAAAGGCACATCATTAAGGTCCCCGTACGTGGCATCAAGTGAGTAAGCACTCCTCAACATTTTGTTTTTTTGAGTATCAGAGTTGCGAATATAATTTCTAACTCTTCTTTCAACACACAAAGATATGAATGATTGCAAAGTAACATCTTTATCTTGATTATAGCATACTAAAGCATCCGAAAATCCGACCATAGCCTCTTGGCGAAGTTCGTTTAGATCAAGACTTAAATAGTAGGCTCCTTTGCGATATTTATTGCAAATTATATCTATTATAAAGCTATATTTTTCATAAAGGACATCACTAGCTTCTTCACTTCTTTCGCAAACGAGATTGACAAGTTCACTATCAGGATATTCATTCATGTTATTCTCCTATTCCGTAAATAAGAATTGCAGCAGCAACAGAAGCATTTAAACTGTTAATAGTTCCACGCATAGGAATACTCACTATTTCATCGGAGTTATTACTAATGATCTTAGAAATACCATTGCCTTCATTTCCAATAATAAGCAATACTTTATTAGCATAATCAACGTGACGGTAATCATCCCCATCCATATCAGCAGCATAGACGAAGTACCCTTGGCTTTTAAGTTTATTTATCGCATTTACTAGATTAGTAACCATGATAATATTGACGTGATTCAAAGCCCCAGATGAAGTTTTCATAACAGTCTCATTAACTATTACTCCACGATCCTTAGGGATTATTATTGATTTAACCCCTGCTGCTTCACAGGTACGGATGATTGCTCCAAAGTTGTGAGGATCTTCTAGGTGATCAAGCATTAGAACAAGAGATTCATCCCCAATACTATCAAGGGATGCATATTCAAAGTCATCAATATCTATTATTATTCCCTGATTATGTGGCATCATTTTGTCCATAATTTTAGAATCCGTTATTATGTACTTTAATTTGTTTTCTTTTATTTTATTGATAATATTCTTATCTTTAAAATTATCTGCTATAAGAATTTTACGAACACTTTTATAATCTAATTCGTTAAAAACATTTTTTCCGCATACTCTCATAATTCACCTGTTATGTAATTTAAAATCTCATTACATCTTTCTTGATTATTTTGATATAGATAACCAATTAAACACTCTAAACCAGTTGCTTTTTTATAGGTTATGATATCCGTCGTTTTACTCTGGTGGCTTGATGCATTTCGTCCGTGATTAATAATGGTTATTTCATCTTCACTAAAGTATTCGCGTGTTAATAGCTCTTCTAGTATTCTTCTTTGCGATGTGGCACTTACATAGTTTAAACTAGCCTGTTGTAATTCATGAACTTTTGCAATTCCTTTTGTTATTAAGTAGTTACGAATGTGTAACTCATAGACAGCATCACCCAAATAAGCTAAAACTAAATTATTCATAGTCTCACCGACTAAATAATAACATACTCTGTTAGATTTTTCCAAATATTTCTTATAAAGTTAGTGAAAATGATGAATTATTCGCGATGATTATGAAAATTAGCAAAATAAGTTTATTTAAAACAACAAGCATTATTAATTATGTTCTTAGTGATGCTTATTGCATAATATATAGTATAGAGATTAGACGTTATTTAAAGTTTATAAAATTTTAGAAAGGAGAAAACCAATATGCGTTTTTTTAAAGAACAAATTAAGCTGATTATGAAAAATGATCCAGCAATAAAATCTAAATTAGAAGCTCTATTGTATCCGTCTGTTTGGGCTTTATTTTACTATCGTATTGCTCATAAGTTATACATTCATCATCATTTCTTTTTAGCAAGATTCTTATCAGAAAGAGCTAAAAAGAAAACGGGAATAGAAATTCATCCAGGAGCAATAATTGGCCAAAACTTATTTATTGATCATGGTTGTGGCGTCGTCATTGGAGAGACTACTATTATTGGTAATAATGTAACCCTGTATCATGAAGTTACTTTAGGCGGGGTTTCAAGCGAAAAGAAGAAGAGACATCCAACAATTGAAGATAATGTTTTAATCGGGTGTGGAGCTAAAATATTGGGTGATGTGACCATTGGAGAAAACAGTAAGATTGGAGCTAATGCCGTTGTCTTAAATGATATTCCTAAAAATGCAACAGTTGTAGGAATTCCTGGAAAAGTAGTAAAATTAAATACTTTATATAAAGGCGATTAAATAAATATTTTTTCAATTACAAAAAGGAGATATTTCAATTAAGAAATATCTCTTTATTTTTTAAAATCCGTTCATCCGTTGGTGCATATTCTAAGGCTTTATTGACATAAAACACAGCCTCATCTTTAAGTCCTAGATAATAGTAACTAATTGATAATATGTCATCAATTGTGGAATCCCAACAAAAAGGTTCATTAATATAGATCATTTCATTTTGCAGAATTGTTTTAGCTTTTAAACCGTTGATAATAACATTTAAGTAATTTTTTCTTTCAAACTCTAATAATGCTAGTTCGACGTACCCTTCCCTTTGATTTGGACTTTCAGCAATGGCTTTATTGTACCAATATAAAGCTTCTTCTTGACGCTGCAAGCTTAGATAGCAGCGAGCAATAAAACGCATCGAAGCACTTCGCTCTTCTTTCCACGTTGAGGATGGTAAACTTAAATGTTTTAATAATGTATCAATCGCTTTATTCCATTCTTGGTAATACATATACTCGCGGCCTAAGTAATGCATATTTCTGTCATCGCTAGGATTTTCTTTTACTGATAGTTCAAGCAACGGCAAATATGATGAACGAGACTTTTGACGATCTGGATAGTGATTTAAAACAATGTCCTCGTTGACCACAGTAATTTCAGATGGTTTACTGCAAGTTAAGACTTCGTGAACAGGGTATATCCACTTATAATTTTGACGATCATGGATTTTTTCGTATAAGAAAGTAACAATTGGATGTCCTGAATCATCAATAGACCAATTATATTTATAGCGCATACGATTGGCATTATTCCAAGTCTGTTCAATTTTAGTACGCCAACCACTTTCTAAAACTTCATCAAGGTCAGTGCAGACACAGACATCGACATCTTCGGGTACTAATTCTAAGCTTTTATTGCGAGCAACATCGAAGCGCCAAGGTTTTATCTCTTCTACTTTAACAATAGCTCCTAAATTTCGAAGTTTTTCTACAGTATCATCAGTGGAACCTGTATCTAAGACATATATGGCGTCGGCTTCTTTCATTGAATCAATCCAACGTTCGACAAATTTACTTTCGTTTTTAGAAATAGCGTATACTGCAATTTTTAACTTATTCTTCGCCACAACGACAACAATTTCCTCGTGATCCAGTAGAACCTGTAGACCCAGTTGCTCCAGTAGGTCCGATTGGTCCTGTTGGCCCGATTGGTCCTTGGATTCCTTGTGGTCCTATTTCACCATCAACACCGTCGTATCCTCTTGGTATTACAAAGTCTAAGATATGATTTGGTGCTCCACTTACATCAGTCACTGATGCGTTAGTTCCGGCATCTCCAGTAGTAGTATTTCTAACAGTTATTGTATCGCTTGATCCGGTTGCTCCAGTGGCTCCTGTTGCTCCGGTTGCCCCAGTGGCTCCTGTTGGTCCTGTTGGTCCTTGAGGTAATACTAAGTTTAAAACAAAATTAGGAGAGGTTCCTGTAATAGTTGCAGAAGCATTAACTCCTGTTGTTACAGTTCCAATTGTCAAATTAGCAGCAGGTCCAGTGGCTCCGGTTGCCCCAGTTACGCCGGTTGCTCCGGTTGCTCCAGTAGGCCCGATTGGTCCAATTGGTCCTGTTGGTCCGATTTCTCCTGGAATTCCTTGAATTCCTTGTGCTCCTGTTGCTCCAATTGATCCAGTTGCTCCTGTTGCTCCTGTTGCTCCAGTCGCTCCAGTTGCTCCAGTTGCTCCTGTTGGTCCAATATTTCCAGAAGGTCCTTGAATCCCTTGAACTCCTTGAGGTCCTGTTGGTCCCATTAATCCTTGAGGTCCTTGAACTCCTTGGATTCCTTGTAATCCGGTTGCACCAGTTGCTCCTGTTGCGCCTGTTGTTCCACGAGGTCCTGTTGGGCCCGTTGCACCTGTTGGTCCAATCGGATTACAGCAGTGGTTACATTTTCCACATGAACAATTATTATTCATTTTTATTCATTCCTTTCTAATATAATTTATGAAAGGATGTGAAAATTAGTATAAACATTTATACCAAGAAAAAAGCACATTTTAAATGTGCATAGCCGGAACATTTTCTGTTATAATATCATCTAATTGAAATTCCGGAAACATTCTTAAATAAGAGTCTAATCGTGTATTATAGCTAGCATAAGCATCGGCTTTTACATCGTAATCTAATGAGTTGATTCCCCCGCTTGCAAATAACGTGTGAGCATTTTGAATGAAAATATGAACATCATCTTTGGTGTCTTCAGCGCCTTTTTCCCATTTAACTTGAATAGAATACTCAACCTCTAAATCTGCTTTTTCTATGGCTTGTTCTAACGCATTTATTTTATCAGTTATTGTCATATTTTCTAATTTCATTCTATCACCTATCTTGATTTTATCATAATAAATCAGCTTATTCAATTTAATTTCGTTAATAGCGGACGTTGACGCTGTTTTCAGCGTCGTTATATAAATCTTCAAAGCGTGAACGCTTAGTAATTAACATAATAATTCCTAAGCCAATAATGATCATAATAAACGATACTATTTGAGCAATTTTAAATCCTGCCAACATTAAAGCGTCAGTTCTAGATATTTCAATGAAAAATCTTAAGGTTCCATATATTATTAAATAAGAAGCTGTCATAGTACCTACTTTAGTATATTTACTACGTCTTATTAAAAGCAGAACAATGAAGCCAATAAGGCAAACTATTGATTCATATAGAAACGTAGGAGTATAAACAACACCGTCGATAGTCATCCCCTTTATAATAAAATCAGGAATAAACATAGCTTGAAGGTGCGATACAGTTGTTGCTGCCCCATGTGCTTCTTGATTGAAAAAGTTACCCCAACGTCCGATAGCCTGACCAAGAAGTAAAGAAACGACTAAAAAGTCTAAAATTCGAATGGTACGAACTTTATATTTCTTACAGTAAAGTATAATGGTTAAGACTCCGGCTATTAACCCACCATGGATAGCTAACCCGCCATGCCATACTTTTAATATTTCAGCAGGATCTTTTAAATATATGTCCAAATTAAATAATACATAGTAAAGTCGTGCCCCGATGATGCCAGTAATTAAAGCCCAAAATAGCATGTTAAAGATAAATTCGCGTTTGATACCAAAACGCTGCGCTTCATTCTGAGTTAAGTATAATACCATGAAACAAGCTACTAATATTAATAGCGAATACCATTTGATTTCTACATCACCAATTTTGAATATTATTGGATCCATTCTATCACTCTCCTATCATTAATTATAGAATAAAGCATATTTTATTGCAATTAAAAAAACAGAAGACGTACTTCTATTTTTTTAAAATTTTTTTCAAATATTGTCCTGTATATGATTCACTAACTTTAGTTATCGTCTCTGGTGTTCCTGTTGCTATTATTTTTCCACCATTGTCTCCACCATCTGGTCCGAGATCGATAATGTAGTCAGCTACTTTTATGACATCTAAGTTATGTTCAATAACGATAACACTATCACCATTTTCAACTATTCTTTGAAGGATGACTAATAGCTTTTTAATATCAGCACTATGAAGTCCTGTAGTTGGCTCATCTAGTATAAATACAGATTTTCCAGTCGGCTTTTTTTGAAGTTCTTTTGCTAATTTAACACGACCTGCTTCTCCTCCTGATAAAGTTGGAGCAGCTTGCCCAAGTTTTACATAAGATAATCCAACATCCATTAATACTTGTAATTTATTTTTTACTTTAGGAACTGAGGCAAAAAAATCAAGAGCTTCTTCAACGCGCATATCTAGAACTTCTGAGATATTTTTTCCTTTAAATTTTACTTCAAGCGTTTCGCGATTAAAGCGTGTCCCATGGCAGACATCACAAGGAACATACACATCAGGCAAGAAATGCATCTCAATCTTTTTTACACCATCGCCCCAACAAGCTTCGCACCTTCCTCCTTTAACATTAAAGGAAAAACGCGATTTATCATATCCACGAATCTTAGCCTCTTTCATTTCAGCAAATACGTTACGGATGTCATCAAAAACCCCAGTATATGTTGCCGGATTACTTCTTGGTGTACGGCCAATTGGATCTTGGCTTATCTTGATAACTTTGTCAATATTATCAAGTCCATCAATGGTTTTATGTTTTCCAATATTCACTTTAGAATCATAGACACTTTCCAGAAGAGCGTTACATAGTATCTCATTAACAAGAGTTGATTTTCCAGAGCCAGATACTCCAGTTACACATGTTAATACACCCAAAGGAAATTTAACATTGATGTTCTTTAAATTGTTTTCTTTTGCTCCTTTTATAGTAATGAAGTTCCCATTACCTTTACGACGTGTTGAGGGAATTTCAATACATTCTTTTCCTGATAAGTAGCGACCTGTTATAGAATTTTCACATTTGCTCACTTCATCAGGAGTACCAGCGGCTACTATATATCCTCCATTGGCACCAGCTTCAGGCCCGATATCGACTAAAAAGTCAGCCTGACGCATTGTATCTTCATCATGTTCAACGACAATTAAGGTATTTCCTAAATCACGCATATTTTTTAAACTAGTAATCAGACGATCATTATCTTTTTGGTGAAGACCAATACTCGGTTCATCCAAAACATATAAAACACCAGTTAATTGAGAACCTATTTGTGTTGCTAAGCGTATACGTTGAGATTCTCCCCCCGATAATGTTCCAGCAGAACGAGATAAGGTAAGATAAGATAAACCAACATTATCTAAAAATTCTAAACGCGATTCAATTTCTTTTATTAAAAGAGCACTTATCTCTACTTGTGATTTATTTAATTTTAGATTTTTAAAATAGTTACGTAGTTCTTTTATAGACATATTAGTGACTTCCCAAATATTTTTATTGCCAACTAAAACATTTAGAACGTCTCCTTTTAGGCGAGATCCCTTACATACAGGGCAGGTATTTTCAATCATGTACCCATCGATCCAATCACGAATCCAACCTGAGCCAGTTTCGATATAACGTCTTTCAAGATTTTTAACTAATCCTTCGTAACTTTCTGTTGTATAACGTTTATTGCCATTCTTAGATGTGTATTCAAAGTTAAATTCTTGGTCTGTACCAAATAATATGATATCAAGATTTTCTTTCGATAATTCTTTAATTGGTTTGGTTAAGTCAATATTTAAAATTTTAGAAAGGGTAAATAAACGATTGGTTTCAATGTTATCATCTATAGTGATAGATTTAATCGCTCCATCTAAAATCGATAAATTTTTATCGGGAATTAGTAAATCCAATGATATGTGTTTAGTAATCCCTAATCCCTTACACATTGGGCATGCGCCGTATGGAGCGTTGAAGGAAAATATTCGGGGCTCTAATTCTGGTAGTGAAAAGTCACACTTTGGACAAGCATAGCTCTCACTCATGAGAATTTCTTTGTCACCAATAATGTTTATTAGCACTTTGCCATTGGCCATTTTAGTAGATGTTTCAATAGCTTCAAATAGACGACTGCGATCCTCGGGATTTAAAACAATACGATCAACTACGACATCAATATTGTCCTTTTTATTTTTTTCAAGTGTTATCTCACTAGCTAAGTCTTGTAATTCTCCATTGACGCGGACACGAGTGAATCCATCCTTGCGAAGCTTATCAAATATTTCTTTATGAGACCCTTTCTCTCCGTGAACGACCGGAGATAAAACTTCTAGTTTAGTTCCACTAGGATAAGTCATAATTCGATTCGTCATTTCCTCGATACTTTGGCTGCTTATTGGCTCTTGATGAGTTGGACAATAAGGGGTTCCAACGCGGGCAAATAAAAGACGTAAGTAATCGTAGATTTCTGTCACTGTACCAACAGTTGAGCGAGGATTATTATTTGTGGTCTTTTGATCAATAGAAATACTTGGAGATAATCCTTCAATTGAATCAACATCTGGTTTTGATTCCCCACCTAAAAATTGACGCGCGTAAGCAGATAGACTTTCAACATAACGCCTTTGCCCTTCAGCGTAAATTGTATCAAAAGCTAAACTACTTTTTCCAGATCCTGATAATCCTGTCATTACAATAAGTTTATTTTTAGGCAATTCGATTGAAACATTTTTTAAATTGTTTTCTCTTGCACCTTTTATTACTATTTTATCCATATACATCACCAAATTTCTTTACTATTTTACCACATATTTTCAATTTTAAAAGGTGAAATGTATTAATATATTTATTTTATTATTTTAGCGTTTATAACAGGAGTGTTACCTTTTAATTTTTTATATTTTCCATATATTTCGATCTCATCCTCAACTAAGTATCCCGTTTTGTTAGTATTGATGTAAATTAATTCAATCTTATAGTCTTTATTTTCCTCAACATAGGCAGTTATTTTGATGACGTTAAGTGGAAAGAAGACACTTTCAACTTCAATTATTTTACATTTAGTTGTGATGTAGGATTCTAAGTAGTAATCATTACGGCGTACTAACTCTTCATAACGGATATTCAAGCAGTTTTTTTCGTATTCTTCCCCTAATTCCATGTAGGAATGGCTTTTAACATTGCTGATAATAATATAATTAAAATATGATGTGATGATTAATATTAGCAAGAATAATATCTTATATTTACGAGACATTTGTTTCTTTTTACAAAAAGGACACTTTTTATACGAGATAGGGATAGGCCTGTTACAATGAATACAAGTTTTAGATTCTTCTGATTCGTAACCTAAAATATGTCCACAATTTAAACAAACCTCTTGGCCAATTTTTATAGCATGGTTACATTTAGAACATTGCATTATATCACCTTAGTTTTCCATATTTAGAAGATATTCATCTAAAATAGAAAATATCTCTTCAGCAGTTTTTGTTTGGCAAATAGCATTTTTTATTTTAGCAGAACCTGGTATTCCTTTTATGTACCAAAGAGCGTGTGAACGAATTTCGAGCAAGGCCACTTGTTCGTTTTTATCTTGAACAAGCAATGAGAAATGATGTTTTAACATTTCTATTTTTTCAGAAGTAGTTACAGGTACTGGCAATTTTCCAGAATTTAAATATTCTACGCATTCTTTAATTAGCCAAGGATTTCCTAATACACCGCGCCCGATCATGACAAGATCACACCCAGTTTGTTCAAGCATCTGCTTTGCCAAATAACAAGATGTTACATCCCCATTACCAATAACTGGTATTTGAACACTTTCTTTAACATTTTTAATAATTTGCCAATCAGCATGCCCTGAATATCCAGCTGATCTTGTACGAGCATGAATGGTAATAGCGGAAGCTCCAGCTTTTTCGATGCACTTAGCCACTTCTACAGCATTTATGTGGTTTTCGTCCCAGCCACTGCGAATTTTAACGGTAACGGGAACTGACACGGCATCAACGACAGATTTTACGATCGTGTATATTTTCTCAGGATTTTTTAAAAGAGAGGCTCCAGCTTGAGCGCGCAAGGCAACCTTTGGAACAGGACATCCCATGTTAATATCAATAATATCAGGATGCATAAGTTCTTCTATTCTTTTGGCAGCTGCGACAAAAGAGTCAACATCAGAACCAAATATTTGTTGAGCTATTGGCCTTTCCTCGTCTGACATCTTTAAAAGTTCAATAGTTTTACTATTTCCATAAGTAATAGCTTTATCCGATACCATCTCAGCATAGATAAGACCACATCCCATCGATTTGATAATTTTACGATAAGAAGTATTGCTTATTCCAGCCATGGGAGCAAGCACTACAGGATTGTCAATTTTCACATTGCCGATGCAAATACTCATTTGCTACACCTCGTTTTCTGTTGTTATTATACTATATATTAACTAGGTGTAACAATCATATTTATTCATATTTTAAACACTCACTTATTTTTATTTTTTTCGTTTGACGAATAGGAAAATATGAGCCAATGAACGAAAGGGTTAAACTGATAGTAATGACTATTAACGTTAAATCTAAGTTGGTTAGTAAAATATTTTTCATACCTGTTAATTCACTTAAAAAGGAGTTAACGGGGATACTGATAATTTTAACAAAAGTGATACTTAAAATAGCAGCTATTAAACCAAGAGCTAAATTTTCACCAATAAAAATTAATTTGATGTATAATGTTGATAACCCAAGAGATTTCAACAAGCCAATTTCTTTTATTCTTTCAACAACGGATATATAAGCAATGATCCCTATCATGATTGTTGAAACTAAAAGAGCTACAACACTGAAGCCAATTAAGATGATACTTATCGCATCGACGATAGTTTTAGTTACATTTTTGAAAGTTGATGCATAATCTGTGTACGTTATATCAGGGTATTTATTTAAAGTATTTATAATTATTTGTTTATTTTCATAATCTTTAGGATATAACATTATTGCTAAAGGGACTTCTAAGACTTTTTTGTTGGTGTTAAAGAACATCCCTGATAAGTCATTAAAGATAGAGGCTGGGTCTGGCTCAGCAATTCCTACTATTGTGTATTCATTTTTATTTATTTTAAATTTGGCATTTAGGATTTCTGAATATTGATATTTTTCTTCTGTAAGACCAATACTATTCAGTATATTTGCATCGATTTTATGATTGTTGACAACGAGGATAATTTCATTTTCTTCTGTAGCTCTTTTTCCATAAATTATATTAAATTCATCGATAGGTTTATTTGCTATGTTGATTATTTTATTATCGAGAAAATATGTCTTTATTTGATATTCAGTAGATGATGATATATTTTGAAGATCTTCTATATATTCTTCGGTTAAGTGGTTCTTATGTGCACTTTCTTTTGAATATATGTAATCATCTTGGAGAATTTCTTCTTCAGTAAAGATATTGTTTAAGCTATTGTCTAAATTTTCACTAGTTTCAGATATGTATATTGGGTACTTACTAAGACTATTTTTTTCTTCTAAAACAAGACTTTTGTTAAAACCTACAGATAGCCCAAGAACCATAGCTAATGAGATTAAACCAATGCTAAATGCAAGAACAAATAATATATTGCGGCGGAATTTACCCTGAATATTTTTAACGATTATATTTATTAAACGATTTTGGGAAATGCGAACTGGTGAAGGGTTAAAGTTAAATGAAGAAGCCATTTGCCTGTTCTTAGTATCAGCAATAATTTTTCCATCGTTCATGGTAATAATACGATCAGAGTATTGTTTTGCAAGATTTTCATTGTGCGTTACTACAATAACTAAAATTTTTTTTGATATGTCTTTTAAGAGCTGCATGATCTCTTCGCTTGTCTTGCTATCAAGCGCGCCAGTTGGTGCAACATAGTTAGTAGTCACACCCTTTTAGGGAGTGATAATATGAATAATAAATGTAAGTATTTAAAGCAAAGACAAAAGGATTATAAATGGTATGGTTATTGTACTAAAAAGAAAGAAAT
>CATNCE010000018.1 GCA_950097225.1 uncultured Bacilli bacterium | reverse complement strand
ATTTACAACACCTACTAACTATAAACTTTCTTTAAATTTTAAGTTTATCATTATCTAACTTGTTATTTTTATTAAATAATAAATTTTCAAAAAACATAATTAAATATTTCTTGGTTTCTTTTATTCCTTTAGCATAATTAGTGTAATTAGCTCTTACTAAAGCATTTCTAAAATATAACGAATTATCTTTAAATAAATCATTATTAACATCAAATCCTATACTTATTAAATATTTTTGAATAAATACAGCAGTTGTTCTAGTGTTACCTTCATTAAAAGGATGAACCTGCCATATTCTTGATGTAAATTCAGCTATTCTTTCTATTAATTCATCATTAGTAAATTTAGAATAGTCAATTTGTTTTTCTTCTTCAAAATCATATTTTAAAGTCTTTTCTATTAAATCATAAGATTGATAAGTAACTGAATCCCCATCTAATATTTCTTCATCTTTTGTAAAATTATGAGTTCTAAATTCTCCAGCATTATAAATTTTTTTATCCAAATTCTGAAATAGTCTCTTATGATAGTTTTTATAAGTCAAATAATCGAATCTAAAAGCACCATCATTTAATATTTCATAGATAGCAGTTGCTACTTCATCAGCTTCTTTTTCATCATTTGAATTACTATTTTCATGATAAGAACTAATTTCATTCTGGACTTCTTTATAAGTTTTAGCACCTTTAATATGTTCATTAGCAAGTTCAATCATATATTTTGATGGTTTCAACTTATCAACTTCTTGTAAGCCAAAAGCTATGTCCCAATATAGTTGTTTTACTTTAGGATTTTTCTCATCTAATACTTCATCATAAGTTTTTTCATTCATAAATTTTACCCTCCACACTCAAATTTCACAAACACCAATCATTTAATTATTCAAGAATAACTAAGTACCTTAATTATACTATATTTGTCGACAAAAATCGACTATTTACAATTAATTTACTTACCAAAATTGAATTTTGATTTTATCTATTTTATCTATTTGTTTTTTAATACTTTATTATTTAAATACTTAATTGTATATAAAAAACCGTATACGGAAAATCCACAAGGCGAAAATCACCCTATGGATTGATATTAGGAATTTCATAAACTATATAATCATAAGCAAATTTCCCTTTTTCATCACGATTTTCATTCATTTCTAAATAATGATTATCTCTCAGTTCCTTTAAAGTATTTCTTATAGTAGTTCTTAATTCATTACATATACTACATAATCCATTAATTGAATAATCCCAATTATTAGGAAGTGATAACATTAAAGATAATAAGCCTTTTGCTCTTAAATTTAAATTCTTATCTTTAAAATGATAATTACTCATTACAGCATAATCTTTATCCTTTTTAACTCTTACTATCATATTTTATTTTCTCCTTTTTCGACACATTTAAAAAAGCCTATTATTTAAAATAGACTCATATTTTGTTTACTCTTGTACCAACTAACTAACAAATTGTGGAACAAAAGTAAATTTAAGTTCCATAATCCAAGGAGCTTATGAAGTTATACACTATATTCTAGCCATCACAATTTTTCCAATCGAACCTCTGGCATTAATGTGATCTAATCCCACATCCCATGACTAATAGTTAACGCACCACTTATTTAAAATAAATCATCTAATGTAGTTTTACTATTCGCAGTTAAAATCTTTTCTATATTAGTATAAACTCTTCCCTGCGGGGCCTTACTAGGATTTTTAGGATTTAAAGGAATTGGAATTTTTAATTGTTTGGCGTCTCCTCTAAAATAAATAATATATTTGCCTGTATCCTCATACAAATCAATATTAGCAACCTCTGCATAATAAGTCACAGCTTTTACAGGATTTTTCTGATAAACAGCAATGTACTTTATTTTATCTAACATATTTATACCGATTGCTACAGCATACCAACGATTATTTCCCAAAAACTCATCTTTAAATCCAGCCTCTTCAGCAGCTACCAATATTGTATCTGGATCTTCAACGACTACATCCATTTTATTAATACCCATATCTTCATTAAATTTATCATAAGAAAACATATACTTTTGTTCATAAACAAATTTCTTAAACTTCAATAGTTCAATATCAAATCTAAAAAGATTCTTTAATTCGCTTAACTCATCAGATACCTCATCAATAGGAATTATAACTCCTAATTTTTCTTTAGAAATAATCTTAGTTATCATATCATCTGCATTTCTATACCCAGCTTTTTTAGAAATAGTATCAACATCTACGTCACTTTCTAATAGATTATTAATAATTGTATCTTTAATCTCTAAAAGATTATGTTTATAATTAAAAGCAAATTGAACTAACTGAGGAGCTATATGATCCCTTATAGAATGACCTTTAAGTTCATTTTCGATAAGAAATAGCTTAGGTCTTGCCTCAATAGTATAATCTAATAAAATACCCATCAGGTATTGAACTATTTGTAAACTTTCTTTTCAATATCTTTTTTACATCAATATATGCTGTTTTATTTCCAAACACTTTTTTAACATTATCAACTAAGTCTTTTTCAAATTCTTCCTCAGAACTATACTCATACTCTGAATATTCCTTATCACCGATTAACAATTTTTGCATTAACTATCCACCTCTTGCAAAATATTATAACACTAAAGATTACATATATATAGCTTTTAAGTACACAAACAGCAAACAAAAAAACACTAGTTTCAAACTTAAATAAATTTAAGTTTACTAATGTCTTATATTTTATGCATAAAATTTAACACTTGGATACTCTTTTTTCATTTTAATAATATCATAATATGTATATTCTTTATACTTAGGAAACTCATCTTTTACTTCCGTAACCATATATAACTTATAAGAATCCCTATACTTTTCCATAAACTTTAACTCGCCACTAGACATATTAAAAATTGGCTTCGTACCAGATGTTGATTTCACTTCAACATACTTTTTTTCACCATTTTCTATATATTCAATATCATATGGCGATTGTGGAAAATATAAACTGGTATGATATAATTCACTATCATCAGCTAGCTTTTCTTTAAGTATTTCAAACACAAAATTTTCTCCGATTTTTCCATTTTCTACTCTAGTCCTATTTATTAATTCATAAGATACGTTGGAAGATTCTTGAATATCAGGGCTCTGTTCTACTACTACAACATAATCGTTATCAACGACTTTACTAGGGTCTATCATTAATTTCTTCCCTTTACCCTTTTTTCTTCTAAAAACAGTTGATAGAGGAATCCCATTAGGTCCAATTAACGACGTTATAAAATTTAGTGTTTTTGTATCTTGAAAATACTCAAAACCCCTAACAACAAACGCAAATCCCCCATTTTGATTCATTATTGACTTCAAAACATCATTATTATCAATATTAAAACCATCCGTTTTAAAATTAAAATTAATCGGATAATGTAATTTTATTCTTCCTAAATGTGTATTACGAGTTTTTGTACCATCTAATTTAGTAATAAATTCATCAGTCTCCCTTTTAAAATACATCGCAAATTGCGATCTAGTATTCAATTTAACTCCATCTAACGTTATATTAGTAAATACAAACACATTATCAATAACATTTCCAGAGTGCGATGAATTTTTACACTGATTAACAAGCATCTCTGGTGGATTATATACATTACAATTATAATTCCTTAACTCCAATATATCTTTTCGCCATTTTCTCTCATCTTTACTTTGATTTAAAGGAGTGGCTACCGTAGCCGTTTGCCCTTTATTATAGTCATTATATGTTCCTATAAACAAAGATTTTTCATCAATCCTAAATCGTATCTTATTTTTCATAACAAACTCCTAATCTAGCCAATTTTCTTCTATATCCTTAAGTTGAGAAAATATGAATTCAAGTAATATAGTAACCAAATTTACATCCCAACCATTTCCAGCTCTTTTAGATAATTGCGTATATGATTGATTTCCAAATACAATATCAACTTTTCTTCCATTTATATTAAGCCCCTCAAGTCCCATTAATCTAAATTGTTCAGTGACTGACATTTTTCTTACAATTTCTCTATTTCTATCTGGTTCTATGACTCTTAAACTATTATGTTCTGGCATTGTTATAGTAATAGAATACCCGTCTTTTTTAATTTTTTTATTATAAACATCAAAACATAGTGCTTTCTCAACTTTAAAACTATCAATCTCATGTTTTTCTTTTAAATGTTCAATTTGTTTATCTGATAAATACATCTCCTTAGGAACATACCCTTTTGGATCTAAAAAATCAGCCATTAATGCTCCAGTTACATTTTTAGGAGGTTCCATGGAAAAATGCTCTGACAATCCACCCAATCTTGCAAACATCCAAACTCTTTCTCGATTTTGAGGAATACCATAATCTTTACTATTCAGAAGCGCCACCCTTAATGGAGATTCGTCTTTATTGTTCTTATCAAAAACATACCCCATTTCTCTCAACATATCATCAATCTGAGCTCTAGTTGATTGAAACTTCTTTGAAAAAAAACCCTTCACATTTTCTAATAATATATACTTAGGCTTTTTGGCTTCACAAATTCTCATTATATGTTGAAAAAGCGTTCCTCTTCCATATGGATCTTCTTCCCCTTTTTGCATTCCAGCTGTTGAAAAAGGCTGACATGGAAAACCTCCCATAAAAATATCAAAATCAGGGATATCTTTTGGATCTAATTTAGTTATATCACCAAAATTTCTAAGCTTATTACCATTGTCATCCTTATGATTTAAATCATATAATTCGCACGCATACTTATCTATTTCAGAATACCCTACGATTTCAAACAAAAAACTAGGGTATTTCTCTTTTAATCTATTCAAAGCAAAATGTCCTCCACCATAACCGGCAAAGCCTTCAAAAACTCTTAGTACCTTTTTTTTTCTAATCACAATGGTGCCTCCTAATTCTGATAAAACAAATATTAATATTACATTTACTCACCAAACATAAATATACATATCGGGATATCTCATTTACATGATTATACCATATAACTCAAACTTTTTTCAATTTTGGATTTATTTTATTTGTAAATTCAAATAAAATAAGAATTTAATATAAATATAAAAATTAATATGGCCAACAACAAAAATATTTTTCCACTCTAATACCACAAATTGTAATATAAAAGCCCCTACACCCCAATATACTCACTCAACACAGAAATATCAATTTTGCTATAAAGTTCCCTATCCGCTGGTGCTAAATCATACTTGAGAATATCCACAAAATCTACTAAAGCAAATTCCAAATGTTCTGAATTTATCGTAACTATCCCGCGCACATGTTCACAAAAATAAAGCTTAATATTTACCGCTCGTTTCTCATACACCTGTGTATGCTCCGCCAAAAAGCCCTTAACTCGAACCTCGATTCCTAGCTCTTCTACAATCTCTCGTTTTAAAGACGTCTCCTCATCTTCTAAAATATCTATCTTTCCACCCGGAAATTCCCATTTATGCATGGCCTCTTTATCTCCAAAAGTTCTCTTAGCAATTACAAACTTTTCTTTATACCAAATCAGCCCAACAACGACATATACCATACAATCACCTATTATAATTTTATCATTAATACACAAAAGAAAAAAGAGCTCATTAAACTCTTTTATCTATTCATGTACTCAAGTTCGCCCATCCTGCTTGTTGGTACATAACCTGCATTTGCATTAACAAGATCATCAATACGATTTACAATTGATGCACACGTCAAACGAACCGTATCTGGTTCTGTTATCACAACGGAAGTAGTCGGTTCTCCCTCGATTGTCCAAGCATTAGTATCAATATCCCCACTCTTGTATACCTTACCTATACACTCGGCTTCAATAACGACACCTTCCTTAGTCTCACCCGTAACAACAGCACTCATACCTGTAGCATATCCTTTAGGAATAACTTTTCCCAAAGTATTCGATTCAACATCTTCATCCTCTACAATTGGTACACATTGCTGCTTCATGTTAACAAGCGTAAACCCAAAACGATCAGCTAACCAAGGTACAACATTCCACATATAAGAAGGTGTAAATTTTCCACTATCAATCAAAGCTTGACGTTCTGCTTCGCTTATCTTATCAGCAGATGCCACTTTCTCATCAAACTCATCAAGACTATAACCAGCTCCATGCGCTTCCGCTAAAGCAATACCATAATCTTCAACATTATAAGATGACGATCCTTTAATCTTAGTAATCTTATGAGTTGCTCCTCCTAGTGTATAAATTAGATTGCCCCAAAAAACATCCTGATATCCTGTACCCGTTATCGTACAATTGTGTTCCTTAGCAAGGCGATCCAACTTCTCTGTCAACTTTGGATTAGATACACTTGGATAGAATGCCTCTTCACAAGTAGTTATCGCATTAACTCCAGTGGATGCTAGAGTTGTTAATATTTCATCTAATTCCGAAATTAAACTAGTAGTTGTAACAATAGCAACATCTGGTTTAACCTCCTCAATAAGTTTTGAAAGCTCATTAACATGCCTAATCGTCACATTACGGATCCCCGTATTCATAACATCTCCAATATCTTTGCCAATCATTTCTTCTGAAATATCCACCGCGCCAACGATATCATAACCTTTTTCTATTGCATACTGCATAGTATAAATACTCATCTTGCCACAACCAACTTGTATCACTCTATAATTTTCCATATGACTCCTCTTGACCCAATTTCATTCCCCACTTAAAGTATAAAGCCAATAAATAAAAAGATAAACGCTTATCCCTAAATTTTTCCATCACTTTACTAAATGCCTGTAAATAGCTACTAAAAAAAATAATTATATATTATAATAATGTTAGGTGATTATATGAAAGAAGAATTATTCTACCCTTCAAAAGATGGACTCACTACCATTCACGCCATCATGTGGAAACCAACCACTGAAATCAAAGCCATCGTCCAAATATCTCATGGCATGGTCGAACACATTGCTCGTTATGAGACTTTAGCAAGCGACCTTAATCGTCAAGGAATTTTAGTCGTTGGTAATGATCACTTAGGGCATGGTTCTTCCGTAATTGATGAATCTCACTACGGCTACTTTGCAAAAGAAAATTCGGCCGACATAATCGTTGAAGACGTTCACACCTTAACAATGATGATAAAAGAAAAATACCCTGGTATCCCCTACATTCTTTTAGGACATTCAATGGGTTCATTCATCGCGCGATATTACATCACTAAATATAGCTCTGATCTATCAGCTGCTATAATCATAGGTTCTAGCTATAAGAGCAAAATATTAATGAAGATATCTAAACTTGTAACCTTCATAACTCAACTATATCATCATGGTTGGTTTTACCGCTCTCCCTTCCTATATAAAAATACTAATGGCGGATTTTCCAAATACTTTGAAGAAGGTAATACTTCTAAACATTGTTGGTTAACAACTGATTCCACCGTCATATCCAAATATCAAAACGACCCATTATCATCATTTCGTTTCACTTGTAACGGCTATTACACACTTTTTACCCTAATTGAAAAATCTTGTAGTACCAAATTAGCTAAACAAATAAAACCCAATTTCCCGATACTTATTCTATCGGGTAAAGATGATCCTGTAGGTAAGTTTGGCAAAGACATCTATAAAATTGAACGTCAATACAAAAAAGTTCTTCCAAAGACAACCGCCATAAAATTATATAATGGCATGCGTCATGAACTATTAAACGAACAAAATCGTATATTTGTCATCAACGACATTATAAGCTTTATAAATAAAATCAAGGAGAATTAACAACTAATTCTCCTTTTAATATTCTTACTTTTGCAATACTTGATAATATTCATTATCTTTTAATAAACTAGCATGTGTTCCCTTACCTACTACTTTACCATGATCAATGACAATAACTTCATCAGCTACCGCCATAAGCGTTGGCTTATGCGTAATCATTAAAATAGTATGATCCTTCTTCAAATCCTTTAATATCCTCATTACCTTTTTTGAAGTCTCAACATCTAAAGAAGACGTAACCTCATCAAACAATAAAACCTCTGCTTTTGATAATAAAGTTCTAGCTAAAGCTATCAATTGCTTTTGACCCATAGAAATATTCTCCGCATCCCTAACCAACTTTGTATTATACCCATCTTTTAAACTCATAATATAATCATGTATTCCAGCTCTTTTACAAGCTTCTATTTGATGCTCATGATTAGAATCTACTAAATTTAAATTCTCTCTTATACTCATATCAAAAATAAATGGCTTCTGTGTGACAATCGAAACATTACTAGAATAAACCTCTTTAGTATAATCATAAATACTTATATCATCTAAATTAATTACACCAGTCTCTGCCTTATAAAGTCTTAATAACAACCTAAATATCGTCGATTTACCACTACCACTTTTACCAACTATCGCGGTAAAACTATTAGGTCTTATTTTAAATGAAACATCCTTCATAACTTCAACATCTTCATAAGTAAAAGATACATGTTTAAACTCTACTTTACCACTAATAAAATCATTATCAATTTCCCCAAATTCAAGCATATTCTTATTCTTATAATTTAATATATTATATACTCGATCAATACGAATAGAATTACTCGATAAATCATTTAAACACCCATAAAATTTTTCATAATTATCCTGAATATTTTGATAATATCCAATTACCAAAACCAAAACAGATATCTCTTTACTTCCAGCTAATATCAAATAAATAAGTATGCCATATACAAAGACTTTTCCAATTCCTAAAATAGCTGGAACAATAACCGAAATATTATTATCATATATTCTCTTCTTAAAATAATTTCTTGCACGATTTTTCTTATACTTATTTAAATAACTTTCTAACTCTGCCTCCATATTAAATGATTTAATTTCTTTATTACCATCTAGTACTTGGCCCATAAGACTAGAGACATTATCCTGTTCACGTCTTTGATTAACCAAATAATAATCTCTTCTTTTCATATTGCGTCCCACAACATAAATAGTCAATAAAACAAGAACAGACGTAATAATACCAATAAATAGATTAACACTTAGCATTATTACAATTACAACAACCATTGCAATAAATGCTGTTACAACATCAAATGCTAAATCAGCAACACATTGCACCTTCCCCACATCATTAAATGCTGTATTTATAATATATGACGTTGATATATTCTTAGTAAAATTCTCATCATAACTAGTTACCTTATCCATAATTAACTCCTGTAATTTATTATGAACATAAGCAGCATTATTACTATAAGCATTATAATTATAATGATGAACCAAAACATATAAACTACTAGCACTTAAGAATAAAAACGTTGAAACTAAAGTCATTTTAAGATCTAAAATAGTAACATATTTAATAATAAGCGAAGCCATAAAAGGAATCAATAAAAGCGTAATGCTTTTTAAAGTTGCTGATATAAATAAATGTGCTAACAACTTTTTATTATTAGCTCCCAAAGAAAAATATTTCTTTGCAATTAAATAATATCTTTTAATCATTATCAAACACCCCTATCTTACTTGGTGATTTTCGTGATTGTAAAGTTTGATATATTTCACTCTTTTTAAGTAATTCCTTATGTGTACCAACCGCACTTATTGCTCCCTTATCAAGAACAACAATTCGATCAGCCACTTTCATTAAATCCGGTTTCTTAGTTACCATAATGATAGTATGATCCTTCTTTAATCCATCAACTAACTTTGGAACAAGCTTAGCAGTATCTGGGTCTAATGATGTCGTAATATCATCTAAAAGTAACACCTCAGCATCAGTTAAAATCGTTCTAGCTATGGAAATCATCTGCTTTTGTCCTCCAGATATATTACTACCATTTTCACGTAAAATAGTATTATAACCATTTGGAAGTGTTTCTATAAAATCATGAATCCCAGCGCGCTTACATGCTTCTATCTGATGGGTTATATCACTATCAACAAAATCCAAATTCTTTCTAATACTCATATTAAAAATAAATGGTTTTTGATTAACAACTGATACAATATCCGAATAAACTTTCTTATTAAACTTCAATATATCCGTATTATCTAACTTTATTACTCCCTTAGTTGGAGCATACAATCTCAAAATTAAATTAAGCATCATCGTTTTTCCCGAACCAGTCTCTCCTACAATTGCAACAACTTCATTATGATCAATCTTCAAATTAATATTGTGTAAAACTTCCACTTTCTTTATCGTAAGAGATACATTCTTAAACTCCACTATTCCATATATATCTTTTGTATCCACCTCTCCAAACTCAACAATATCTGATTTATAATTCAATATATCATTAACGCGGTTAACAGCTGTATTAGTCTCCCTTATCGTCGATGATGAATCTATCAAATCATTTATATATACTACTAAATATTCGTGATAAGAAATAACTAAAACTAATACACTTACATCAATCTTACCCACAAATACCAAATATATCAAAACTAAATAAAGAATAAATCTAAACAAATATGTAACGATCTTAACATCATTATCTCTCGTTAAACAATGTCTTCTTTTTATCATATAAAACTTTGTAAAATTCTTTTGAATAATCAAAAACTTAGACTTTAACTTAGATAACATGTTAAATGTCTTTATCTCTTGTAATCCTGATATTATCTGTGTCAATAAGTTCGTATACTTATCCTCTTGCACTTTAACCTTATTGTAATAATAATTAATCTTCCTGTCTGCCCTATTTCTTATCATAATATATACTAAAGCAAATAAGACAAATACTAAAGCCAAATAAACATTAATAGTAGCTACAATAACTAAAACTACTATAATCTGTAATATGCCCATAAAAAACTCAGATATCTGATCACACATATCGCCAATCTCTAAAATATCTGAATTAATGGAATTCATAAGTCTTCCTTTACTGACAATACGCGTAAAATTACTATCAACACTGACTAACTTAGCTAAAACTTTTTTAGTCATTTTATCATAACAATAATTCATATTAAAACCATATATCAAATAATTAATATACAAAATTATCTCATATAATAAATAGACAATAAAAAATATCCCTAAAGATATATACGCCATTTTTGCATCTAAGTTCGTTAAATACTTTATAATTAAAGAACCAACTAATGGTAAACAAATCGAGCAGCCCTTATAAAAAAAAGCCGACAAAATATTCACTATTACATACTTCATTTTAAGTTCTGCCAACAATAAATACTCTTTTATAAAATAATAATATTCCTGAACCATCTTTAACTACTCCAAACTACTATATATGTATAAGTATACCAGATTTTCCTCTTATTTCAAAAATAAATCGCCATTAACTAAAATAATACTACTAACTAAATTTGACAATAACTAAAAAATATCATACTATAGTACAAAAAAAGGAGAAATTATTATGAGAAAAAAGGCTCTAAAGAAATTATTATTAAGCTCCCTAATAGCTTTACAATTAGGAAATTCTAATATCAATACTTATCATGCTTATGCTAAAGAAGCAAGTGTTGAAGAAAGCCAAACTATTGCTTTAGAAGAAAATGGCAAAAAATTACAACTAATCAGTTTAATCATTGATGACTATGAAAATACTACATTTGGATATATATTTCCAAAAGATGGATATACCTTCTTTGAAGATGCTCTAACTAAAAGAATATACAACATGACTGTCTTGGGTAATTCATTCTCATCTTCTAAACTTATCTACACTGATGCAACTAACATCTTACCGCAAGATCTAGAAGAAGCAAAATCCTTAACTATCGAAGAAGCAAAAGATATTATTAGTCAAACTGACATAGTTAATGCAAGTGCAAAACTACCAAACATTGACTTTACAGAATACACTGATTTCATATATCAAACATACAAAATAGACTACTTAGAAAACTATGAAGTACCTATTACTAATAATAGTTCCTACAGTGATACTGAAGTCACAAAAAAATATGATGAAGAAAAAGAAGACTTAAACTTCGAAGATAACGAATTCAAACTAGGAATATTCACACCTGAACACATGCAAAGATGCTACACAAACATTTATCAAAAAGAACCTTTCGACATAAATGGCAAGCCAGGAGTAATCACAAGATACTATGTTTTCGACATAAATGGCAAGCATATAAAAACTCTATATACTCAAGACCAAATAGATGAGTTTATCGAGACTAACAAAGATAAATTAAATAACTACACATGGAAAGCAGCCCTTTACACTCAAGATAACATTGACGACATATTAACTGATATTGACAACAATAAACTAATATCACCTAATAACACATCTTACTTCATCGATTACAAAACATTAGTTCTAACAAAAAAAGGAAACTAGTACATAGTTTTCTTTTTCAATGTCATTATTTATCCTAACAAAACGAGGCGAGCGCTGCTGCCGCTGCCGGCACCACCAGTGCTCCTATCGAAGTAGAACTGGCCTGCATTGGAGCCACCGTTGCAATGGCCGCCGCGATAGAACCAAGGGTAAGAAGACCCCACAAAGTACGAATAATCATTATACCAGTTGTTATAATAACTTCCAGATGAATAAAATGGTCCCATCTCTCCTGTGGCATCTCCTAATATACGCTTACTATATGTTGTTGTTGATGAATCACTTGCATATACATCTATATATTTACTATATGTATTTCTTATTTCTTCTAATGTTAGTCCACTACTTCCTATAGTTCCATCTCGATATCCTGCTACGTATTCCCAAGATCCACCTGACATGTCATATACTCCTGTTATATTACCAGTAGTTGATGCTAGATATCCTGTTTCTGTATTGTATGGCTGGTTTGCTGTAGTACTTGAACCTGCATCTTTGGTATTAGCTGCGTATCCAGTTAAAAAATTGGAATTATTATTTATTCTTACTTCTGTGTTTATTCCATATTTAGAATGTGAAAGATATGCTACTGCTCCCCATTCTGTATTCTTCATCATATGCGAATCTAACTCACGATTATAATTATACATGGCTTTAAAGAAGTTTCCTACTGTATTTGAACGCCACGAATTTACATTTGGCTTCACTTGGATTTTGGTTGGATCACTTGAACTTACTTGAGCAGAAGATGCACTAGTTGATCCTTTATATCCTGTTTCGAATTTACCTACCCATATACCATTTACATCAAAATTTGTGAAGGCTGGATGCGTTAACCATTCTCCATCTTGTGTTCCATTTGATACTGGTGTATCCTTACTTTCAAACTCAATCTCGATTTCCTGTGCTATACTCTCAGATAATTTATTTCCATATCCATCAGCTTGATTGGCATGGAATAACTTATATCTATATCTTGGTATCCATACAAAGTATGATTCAATATCACTTTCTTTGATGGTATCACCTACATTATATTGTTTACTTGGACTATCAACTAGTATTACAGAATTAGCCCATTCTTTATTATTATAATCATACCATTTTTCACTTGTATTGGCTTTCGTTACCACTCCATTATTGGCAATTAATACAGGCACTAAGCCTCCATTTATTACTGGAACACTTGCTCCAGATCCATCACTCCAGCCTCCTGAGCCTCCAGTTCCATCTCCTGGCATCTCTCCTAATACACATGCATTATATAAATCATTTAATGCATCATCTACTGTGTCTATATCCCATGCGTCATCAGCCGGATTATATAAGATATCTTTAGCATTACATAAGGCAAAAGCTCCTGCTCCGGTAATACTACCCAACAAAAAGACAATTAATAAAACAATAACATATTTGCTTTTCATAGTTATAATACCTCCTAATGAACAGCCTAACATATTAACAATATAACATTTTGTACAAACGTTTGTATTGCATTTTTTATCACTCTCTACACAAATTTTACAGAAAATACAAACTATCCTAAAAGTACAAGACGAGCACTATGGTTAGCATGAGCAGCTCCAATGCTTCTAGAAAAATAAAACTATCTCCTATTCTGTTATAAGTTTAACATAAAAAGAAACTTCTTTACAACATATATGATGTAACATTTTGTCGAAAAGAGTGGGATATAAGAAAGACAAAAAAAAGATTGTATTATCTACAATCTATTTTTTCTTTGAAGTCTTTGTGTTTTTTGTGTTTTTCTTTGTTGATGTATTCTTGTTGCTAGTCTTTTCTTCAAACTTAATCTCTTTTATCTCATCATGATTATCAGATTCTTCTTCTACTTCATCATCTGATTCTTCTTCACTTTCAGCTTCTTCAGTTTTTTCATCTAAAGCTTCTTCTTTATCCTCAGTGTCTGATTCCTCTTCATCATCATAATATTTATTCTTACTACTACAAACAATTAATACAATAATAATAACTACAGTAATACCTAAAATGACCATACCAACAACATTGCTTCCTTGATCATCTAGTTCACCTGCTGTCCCATCAAGAACTGATGCAACAACATCCTTATATTTACTACTTCCATAATTATCTTTAATTGCATCTAATATTGAAGATTTTGAATTATCTGAATACCCTTCAAAATATTTATCACCGATTACATAGAAAGGAACTCCTGTAATATTAGCTTTAAAATAATCTGAAACCTTATTCATTAAATCAATATTTTCAGCAGTTGAAACCTCATAATCAACAATATTAAATTTATCTTTTACATCTTTATCATTCTTTAATTCATCTAAATACGCATGTAAATCCTTACAATGTGGACAAGTTGAACTATAGAATACATATACATTAATTGCATTTTCATCAGTCGACTTAGTTGCTGTTGAAGTCGTTGTTGTAGTAGTTGTCTTTTTCTTAGTTGTAGTTTTAGCATCTACACCAGCAAAAGGCATAACAAGCATTAATGTCATCATAAGTACACAAAATAACTTACTAAATTTTTTCATAACCATCTTCCTCCTTCTAACACTATAATCATTATACCACAATTTTTAATTTATAGTATTAATTTTTACAAAAAACACGATATAAAATTATATCTACCATTCCAATTAATGCAACTATTGCCATCAAAATATAATTGATTTTTCCTCCCACACCAGTAGATGGGTTGTCATTCGTTAGAACATCATCAATAACATTTAATTCATAATTAGAAAATTCCCACACTGCATATAACTTTGTATTCTCTTCTAAAATTAATTCATCCCCCACTTTTCGTATAGGAACAACATTTGAAATAATCACTTTATTTCCAATACTTGTAAATAGTTCGTCAGGTCCAGACTCTCCATCTATACAATGTATTTTAAATTAGCTACACTACCATCACTTTCCCACTTAGCTTTATAAATAATTTCTCCATTACTATTCGCGTCCTTTGAATTAATCCACGTTTTTATAGCAGACTCCCATCCTAAAAACTTATATCCCGTACGCTCAGGCAAAATGCCAGAATATTGTGGAGTTGCATCATCTTCATATAATCCGTCATATACTTGATCAAAAAAAGCAGGAGCATTAGAATAACTATCCGTATAAATAACTTTATATTTTTCCATATACATTCAACATTAAAAGTAGCTAAAATTGTTCCTTTTGCATAACCAGAAGTCCACTTGCCATTTTGATAAACCAATGTAATAGTTTTTACTGAATCTTCATTTTTAACAAGTGTATGTTTAACTCCCACTCCAAAAGAAGGTTCACATCTATACATCCCCTTATATACACTGCCATTTAATAAAACATCAACATAATAATTATCATCTTTTTTATATACTTCGCCTATTTCAGATTCATACTTACCTTCTTGAGGCAGAATTAAGGTAGAAAAACTCTTGCTCTCATGCCTTCCATTAATACAACTAACCTGTACAAAATTTCTCAAAATACCATATAAATCAACTCGACCAGGAGGTGTGGGATATTCATTCTGTACATAATCATCTAAAGAATAACTTATTTCACTCTAAAGAAAAATACTTACTATAGCCAAAAACATAATAACAATTATTAATAACCCTCGAATTCTTACTATTTTCTTCATTAAGATCAACTACTTTACACTACCAGTATACATTCAAGAGTTATTTATATCAATCAAATATAATTAACTTTAATATCTTAGACGTAAATGATATACTTTCACTAAGGATATGATAACTATGGTAAAAAAACTAAGCAATATATTATTCGTACTATTACTTCTCTTATTCATCTACTCAATATACAAAATAATTAACTATAACAAAGACATTAAAACAAACTCTGTTGAGAACACTGAACTTATTAACAAAGTAATCACCATTATTCTCCCCGATCAAGAAGGACAAGAAAAAATTGAACAAGAAAAAATTGAAATAGACTTTGAAGAATTAAAAAGTATTAACACTGATACTATCGGATGGATTAAATACAATCAAGATAAAATAAACTACCCAATAGTTCACACGACAAATAATGATTACTATCTTAATCATTCATTTCAAAAGAAAAACAATAAATTAGGTGCAATATTCATGGATTATAAAAACATCTCTTTTGAAGATAATAATGTTGTTATTTATGGTCATAATATTAAAACAGGTGCTATGTTTGGTTCACTCAATGATATATTTTCAAATAATTATTGGGAAGTTGATAAAAATAATTATATTGAAATATATAACACCAACAATGAACTAATAAAATACCAAATATTTAGCTATTATACTATAAAAGCTGAAAATTACTATACAACAACTAACTTCAATACTAAAAATGAATTCCAAGCTTTTATAGATACTATCAAAAAAAGAAGCCACAAAAATTTTCAAATAGAAGTTACCATTAATGACAAAATACTAACGCTCACTACATGCCATGGGGCAGCTGGCACTAATATTCGTCGTGTAATACACGCCAAAAGAATAAACTAAAAGACTTCATTTTACTCTAACGAAGTCTTTTTTTTATTATAAAATATTATATCAAGCATTCCCATTAAAGCTATCAACGCTAACAAAACATAATTAGTTACTTCCGTAACCCCTGTTTCAGGTGAGTCATTTTCATTACTTTCAATTGTTGTTGGTTCAACTGTTGTCGGATCTGGTATTGTACTGGAATTTGATGTTATAGGAGCATCACTAACTGGTTCAGATGATATTGTACTAATCGTTGTATTTGAAGTTGGCGAGGTTATCGAGGTAGGAAAAGTTGAAATAGTAGAAGTTGTTATACTAGATGAAATCTCTGGAGAAATAGTTTCTTCTTTTTCCCACACCGCCTTTAACACTACTTCACCAGGTTTCATATATATGGATCTTCCTCCCTTGTAATCACTACACAACAACTCTTTTCCTTTATAAACATCCCAGCGAACAAATCTATAACCATCTAAAATAGGAATTGGTGCATCGAAAAAAAACACATTACGACATTGAACCGGAGTAGTCTTTTTATCATAGATAGGGTCTGGTAAATTAGTAGCATTTCCATCACTAATGAATGAAACTTTATAATCATATGAAAAACTTTCTTCATCCTTAATATACACATTATACGAAGCAGGAATATAAGAAATCCACAATTCTTCAGGAAAAGTAGAAATTTCCTCGCTAGAAGTTGCCGAATAACCAATTATATCAACATCATTATCAAAAGAAGATTTAACATAATTTATAATATCTTTAGAAAAAACTTTATGCCCTGTACGAGTATATGAATGCTGAATTGTAGAAGCACAAGGCGTAACAAAGTATAATCGAGATACAATAGAATAGGAGTTTATAACATCTATCATTAACTCAACTGCATGCTTATATGTTAATTTGTTAACTCCACTTTTTAATACAATACTATCTTGTGTTGAAACATCCTTTCCCTGATGTTCTACAATTACATACTTTCCAACGTCCTTCCATAAAGAAGAGGCAGAAGGAATCAAAAGCTCCTTACCATCAGAATCGCTACCCAAATCAAGTACAATTTTATTACTACTAACGCTAATTACTTTGTATTCATTACCATATATATCCCCAATACTTATTAAATTACTTAACGACTTAAAAGAAGATGGTTGATCAAAAACAAGTTCAAGAGTATTAGATTCACTAACACCAAAACTAATCATATTTTTATTAATTAAAATAACACTTAAAAATATTATACTAATTACACTTATATAAAAAAGTCTTCTCTTAAATACACTCATACTATCAACCTTACTACTTATTAGTAGTATACCACACATATTAAACTTTTATCAACAAAAAATAAAAACAAAGCCTAAGCTTTGTTTTACAACACCGATCCACTCGATAATCCTAAAGGTATCCCAATAACATACCATAGTAACAATAATACTAACCACATTGCTAATAAGATTAAACAATATGGAATCAAATATTTAATACTCTTAGCTATTCCTACACCATCTTTTTCATACTTCTCTAAAAATGATATATATATTACGAAATAAGCCATAACTGGGGTAAGTGGATAAACAACACTACTACCAACAGTAAACACCAACTGAGAAAACTCAGCAGTAAATCCACTATTCATCATTACAGGAACAATACTTCCACTTAATATATTCCACCTAGTTACAAATGACGGACACAAAAATGTCGTTACAATACTTACAAACAACACCAACAATAAAAGTGGTATTCTAGTAAATCCTGTATTCATAACAATATTAGCAAAATAAGCAGTAATCAAAGTACCAATATTCGTATACTTTAACAAAGATATAAACATACTAGCAAAGAATAATAAAACTATTACTTTTCCAATATCATCAAGAGAATGCGATAGAAAATTACATATATCACGATGATTCTTAATTGATTTAGTACCTAATCCATATAAAAGTCCACATATAAAAAACAAGAATGTTATAACAAACACGAATCCACTATTGAAAAAAGAATCATAACCAAATAACTTATCTATATATCTATTCTGTGAGTAATCAAGCAAATTCCCTCCCAAAGGAACACCCGGAATAATATTATAAATAAATATTACTAAATAGATTAACGCTCCCATACCTGCAAATAAAAGACCACGCATTTCTCTTTTAGTTAATTTATCTTTATCTTTTACAATTTCTTCCTCATCTTCATACTTACCTAACTTAGGAGCAATAATCTTCTCAGTTACATAAGTTATCAGTCCAGCAGCAATCAATACAGCTAGAATCATAATAAACAGAAAACAAAAACTATTAATAGTATAAAGTGGTGATATAATTTTAGCAGCATTCTCAGTAGCTGTAAGCATAGCTGAATCAATACTATTTATAAATATATTAAGTCCAAATCCTAAAGACAAAGATGCAAACGCAAGTATTATTCCAACTTTCGGATTTCGCTTACCATATTTAAATAATAAGGCCGAAAGCGGAATCAAAACAACAAAACACAAATCTCCCCATAAGCTAGTAATTATACAAATCAAAGCAAAAATAAATGTAACCACAGTTTTTGGCATTTTCTTAGTCATTACAAAGAAAATCGTATCCAAAAAACCACTCTTATCCATAATACTTATACCAATTAAAACAATCAATAACATTGAAAGTGGGGTAAAACTTACAAAGTTGGCAACTGTATTAGAAAATATATATTTAATACCTGATAAATTAAGAAGTGATTCTACAGTAACCAAAGTTGATTCATATCCACCAGTTTTCAAATTAACTTTATTATAAGTAACTGATGCATCAAATACATCTAATATACCACTTAAAATAACTACAAATCCCGTCAAAAGCAGAAAAGCCATCATCGGGTGCATATGAACTTTTTCACCGATTTTCCTAAACTTTTTCATCTAAGACTCCTTTTAATTTCTTTTTAAATTCTAATCTATCCATCATAACTTCATGACCACATTTAACACATTTTATCTTAATGTCAACGCCAAGTCTAGTTATAATCCATTCATTCTCTCCACACGCATGTGGCTTTTTCATAACGACACGATCACCTAATTTAAATGTTTTTTCCATTATGTACCTCCACTTGCGGATAAGGAATTTTTACACGGCCATTATCTAATTCTCTTTTAACTATTGCCAACATCTTTCTTTTAAGTTCGTATTGATCTCCAGCCTTGCAATATGCTCTCATCAAATAATTCACCGATGAATCTCCCAAAGCATCAACACCTAAGTATTCCGTTTGTTTAGTCGTCAAATCTAACTCATCAACCAAAGTACATACCTTAGTGAGTATCTTGGCAATCTTCTCTTCCTTTTCTTCATAGGCAACTGGAACACTTATAGCAACAGATGAACTCTTCTGACTTAAATTGTATATTGATGATATTTCCCTATTGGCTACTACTAAAACGATACCATCAACATTTTTTATCTTAGTATTCTTTAGGCCAAATTCAATAACTTCTCCTGTAAAATCATTATAACGTACAACATCTCCGACTACAAAATAATTATCCATAATAATATTGCATCCCATAATGATGTCTTTTAAGGCATCTTGAATTGCCAAACCACCGACGATTCCGACAACTCCTAAACCAGTAATTAAACCACTTACATCTAATCCCCAAACACTGAGAACAATTAAGAATGCTACTATGATAATTAAATATTTTATAATATTTTCAACAAGAGCAACAATTGTATTCTTTCTCTTTACCTCAATCGATTTAGAGTCTTTATTAATAAACTTCTTTACAATTCTCTGCGCTGCCCTAATAATCAAAAAAGACACACATATTGTTAATACTGGCACATAAAACTTATAAGATGAAACAATTCTATATATAGTCGTTATAAATTCTTCAAATCCATCCATCTTATTCACCTATTTCTACATTCAAAATTTCCATTACCCTATCCAAATCAGCATCACTATCAAACGGAATAATAACCTTCCCATTTGCAACCGACACCTTATTACCTGTTAAATCTCTTAAAGTACTCTCATATATCTTATATCTTGTACTTACTTCTTTGACCTTAATATTATGTTTCTTTTTTAAGACAACCTCTGTACGCGACATATCTTCAAGATCACGTACACTAAGTCCATCAGACTTAATTTTATTAGACAAGTCTACTATTTGCTCATCACTTTCTAATTTAGATAAGACCCTGGCATGACTCATAGAAATATTCCCATTTATAACGTCATTTTGTACGTCTTGTGGAAGAGATAACAACCCCAACAAATTAGTTATATGACTACGACTCTTACCAAATCTCTTCGCAATTTCATCCTGTGTCATTTGCATCTTAATCATAAAATTCTTATATGCTTGAGCCTCTTCAATCGGACTTAAATTTTCTCTTTGAATATTTTCAAGAAGGGCAATTTCCATCATGGCCTGATCGTCAAAATCTTTAACAATAGCGGGAATGCTATCAAGCCCTGCTAATTTAGATGCCTTGGTACGACGTTCACCTGCAACTAATTCATACCCCTTAATACTCTTTTTAACTATAATAGGTTCAAAAACCCCATGTTCTTTAATAGAATCAGCTAATTCTTGTAAAGCCGTATCATCAAAATGAATTCGCGGCTGATAAGGATTACTACGTATTTCATCAATTGGAATCATCTTTATATCTGCATCTGGTGTCGTTGAAACAATCTCTTGTTCAAAAGCGGCAAAATCTAACTGTTCACTATTGAATAATTGTTCTAATCCCTTTCCTAAAGCTTTTCTATTATTTGTTTGATTCATCTCGTTCTATAACCTCCTTTGCTAAGTTATTATAAGCCTCTGCTGCTCTACTAGTTGGATCATATTCATTTATCGGTTCCCCATGACTTGGAGCCTCAACTAACCTAATTAATCTTGGAATAATTGTATTAAATACTTTCTCATTAAAGAACTTTCTTACTTCCTCTACAACCTCAAGACCTAAGTTAGTACGTGAATCTAACATTGTTAACAAAACTCCCTCTATTTGTAAACGAGGATTTAATCTTGTCTGTGTCATTATAATCGTATTCAACAATTGTGTTATTCCCTCTAATGCAAAGAATTCACATTGAACAGGAATAATAACGGCATCACTCGCTACTAAAGCATTTGTCGTAAGAAGCCCTAAACTTGGCGGACAATCTATAATTATATAATCAAATTTATCACGAACAGGCGCTATTACATTGCGCAGCTGCTCATTCATCTTAAAATCGGCATTATCATGTGTCATTTCCAAAAGTTCAATATCAACACCAGCCAAGTTAATAGTAGCTGGCATAATATAAAGATTCGTAAACTTCGTCTTAATAATTGCATTCTTGGCTCCAGTACTGCCATTTAAACAATCATAAACACTATGAGTTATATCTCCCTTATTAATCCCCAACCCTGTTGATGTATTACCTTGTGGATCTAAATCTATTAAAAGAGTCTTATTCCCTAATTTACCAAGTGAGGCCGATAAATTAATACTAGTAGTTGTCTTCCCAACTCCTCCTTTTTGATTAACTAAAGATATAACTTTTGCCATATAAACCACCGACTCCTTTGATTATGTCTACATATTCAATTATAACATATTAAATACTTAAAAAATAGCTAAACTCAAAATATTAATAGCATATTCCCTCTACACTTTCTATTCTCTGAATACGCTTAAAATCTCCAATATCAACTGAATTAATAACAACACTATTATTAACACACGCATAATAATACAACTGATTACTTTCAATACTTGGATATAATTTTTCTAAAATAACTCCATTATTCTTATAAGCTGAGATAGCATTATCAATAGTTGCTACACTCTGTCCCATGCGATTAAATACCCGAATACTACCTGGACTAACTGCCGCATTATTATCGAGCAAATAAACAAAATCATCAACTAAAATAATATAAAAATCATTGCCTCTAAGCAAAAAATTATCCGACTGATTAGTATAAGTAAATAGCGGATAAAGGGCATCATCAATAGCCATAAGTCCACTACCTTCTAAACAAGTACTAGTCTCAATATCATAAGCTCCACATTTAAAATTAAACTTAACTCCATGATAATAAGTAGTGACATCATAATTCTCAAAAAAATTTAAACCATCAATAATATCCATAAGCGATGCAAAGAAATTACTAACAGGCTCCGTACTCGAAACCTCATTTTCATCCCTATTAGTAGTTGTAACCTCTTCTGTAGTATTAGCATTATCGCGCATTGGTTTAGCCTGCATATCTCGCTTCACTAAATTAAGCATCCACAAAATAAAAACAATTGCCAATATTAAAATAACTACAACAACTATATATGATTTTAGACTCCTATTCCCAGCATCATTCATGAGTATCACCTAGTCTAAATTATAACATAAAAAATTCTACTTTTCAGTAGAATTTTTAATCGCTTCTTCAAGTTCTTCTTGATTCATCTTGGTATAACCTTTAACACCAAGCTCTTTAGCTTTATCTTTTAAAGATTGCAATTCTGCATTGTCTTCACCTTTATCAACTATCTTACCTGTTGAAACAAGTTCTTCTATTTCCTCTTTGGTAATAGTTTCTCTTTCAATAAGTGTATCAGCAATTAAATTAACTAACTTCTTATTTTCTTTTAAGATAGTTGTAGTTTCTTTATAACAATCATTTATTATCTTACGAACTTCTTGATCTATCTCTAAAGCAACAGCATCTGAGAAATTCTTAGATTTATTATAATCTCTTCCTAAGAAAACTCCTTCATTGCGATCTTCAAGCTGAATAGGTCCTAAATCGGACATACCAAACTCAGTAACCATAGCTCTGGCAATTTTAGTAGCTTTTTTAAAATCATCACTTGCCCCTGTTGTAGTTTCACCTAAGAATAATTCCTCGGCAACGCGTCCACCTAATAAACCAGTTATCTGCGCTATTAATTCCTTCTTAGTAGTAACTGCCATTTTTTCTTCACTAGGTAACATCATCGTATATCCACCAGCTTGTCCACGTGGAATAATAGTTATCTTATGAACATCATTGGCATCTTCTAATTTTAAACCAACAACTGCATGCCCTGATTCATGAATAGCAACTAAACGCTTTTCTTTATCAGTAATTTTTCTAGTCTTCTTAGCAGGTCCCATAAGTACTCGATCAGTAGCCTCATCTATCTCTGTCATCGTGATCTGAGTCTTATTAGATCGCACAGTCAATAAAGCTGCCTCATTTAATAAATTTTCAAGATCTGCACCACTAAATCCTGGTGTACGCTTAGATAAATTCTCTAAATTAACACTTGATGCAAACGTCTTATCCTTAGCATGAACTTTTAATATTGCAAGTCTTTCTTTTTGATCTGGTAAACTAACCGTAACTTGTCTATCAAAACGTCCTGGTCTTAACAACGCTGGATCTAATACATCTGGACGATTAGTTGCAGCAATGATAATTATACCTTCATTAGCTCCAAATCCATCCATTTCTGTTAACAATTGGTTAAGTGTTTGCTCTCTTTCATCATGGCCTCCACCTAAACCAGTTCCTCTTTGACGTCCAACTGCGTCAATTTCATCAATAAATATTAAACAAGGAGCCGTATGTTTAGCTTGTTTAAACATATCTCTTACACGGCTAGCTCCAACACCTACAAATAGCTCAACAAAATCAGAACCACTAATGTAATAAAAAGGTACATTAGCTTCTCCAGCTACTGCCTTAGCAAGTAAAGTCTTCCCTGTTCCTGGAGGACCTACTAATAAAACTCCTTTAGGAATTCTCGCTCCAAGTTTTTGGAACTTCTTAGGATTTTTCAAGAAATCAATTAACTCTGCTACTTCCTCTTTTTCCTCTTCAAGTCCAGCAACATCCTTAAAGCGAACCTTCCCACCATCTTCACTCAAACGAGCTTTGCTTCGACCAAAATCCATACTAGACTTATTCGAACCACTTAACTTATTAATCATAATAAATGCAATAATTCCAGCAATACCAATTGGTAACATTTGTACAATAATAAATAAGGCATTATTTCCATCTGGATTCTTCTTAACCTTCCAAATAAACTCATTCTTAGCTTGATAAGTTTCCAAAGTCTCGATAGTTTTCTCTGATAACTGAGCATCCACTTTAAAATACTCATTCTTAGAATATCCCTTTAACTTACCATTAATAGAATATATACCATAGCTTTCTTTTTCCATTGTAGTAATCTCTGTAACCTCATTACTACTCAGTTTATCTAAAAATTGATCATAAGTAATATTATTAATCTTACGATCGCCAATACTAACCATAACAAATACTGCCGCCATAAGAATTATTAATACTAAATATGGAGCAAACTGTTTAGTTTTACTTTTTCTACTCATAATTTCTCTCCTTTTTTAAGATACTCTAATATTATATCATATTCACCGTTAATTGGAATATCAAAATCACTTTTTTTTAAGCCAGGAACCCATAAAATCGTGTTATTTGCATCAACCACAATCGGCCAAGTATCTCTTTTTTCAAAATTTACTTTATTATCAATAAAAATATCATTGACTTTCTTCGTCCCTAACATATTCTTAACGTGCATCCTATCTCCATTTTGTCTCGTTCTAATATATAAAGGCAACTTAATATCCTGCGAATTCAAACGAATAACATCATTAGTAGTCTTATCAGTATTAGAACTCTTAAAAACATGATCATTAACAATGATTCCATCATAATACTCTAAATTATATGGCTCATCACTATCCATTTTATCAACAAATCTTAAACTCGTATAACTCTTCACAACACTTATATTGTTAGGAATCCTCATAATGATATTTGGTTTATCACTCTTAATAACCTTAATAATCTCATTAACATGATTATTATCAACTAAATATAAATTATCAGGATATAATTCTTCTAATATTCTATAAAGAACTCTCTTCTGCATATAACAATCTAACTCTAAATATTTGTTAATATCTAAACACTTTTGAACATATACATCACCAAGAATAGTATCAACGTGCTTAAATATATAATCAGAAGCTTCCTTCACTTCATTACTAAATAACAAAAACTTTTCATGAACCAAAGAGTCCTCTTCTTTAAAAAAAGGCAATACATGCGCACGAAATCTATTTCGCATATAAGTACCACTATAATTGCTATTATCAACAACATACTCTATATTATTCTCTTTATTATAAGAAACTACCATATCTTTTGTTAAATATATCAAAGGCCTAATTATCGTATAATTATCTCTTGAAGTAAAAAGACTAAACCCATGATACCCTTTTAAAGAAGACCCTCTAACCAACCGCATTAATACTGTCTCTATCAAGTCATCACCATGATGAGCCGTAAATAAATACTTAGAATTATACTTAACAAGCAACTTCTCAAAAAAAGAATATCTAAAATTTCTCGCATAAGCTTCAAAGTTCCCTGAATATCCATCAAGCTCTATACCCTCAAAAATTATATCGTGACTCTGACAATACTCCAAAACAAATTGATATTCCAAATCACTTTCCTTACGCAACTTATGATTAACGTGTGCACAAACAACCAAATACCCAAGACTCTTAAGAACATGCAGCAAGCACATGCTATCAGGACCACCAGAACAGGCAACAACAATATACTCCTGAGATTTTATATCAAGCGTTTTAAGACAACAAAAAACATCATTCATAAATATCCCTCAAATCACTAACTAGTATAACCTAAGCATATGAAAATAACAAGAAAAACACAAGGATATCAACGTATCTTGTGTCTATAAACAAAATCTATTTTTTAATATAACCAAAATTTACATGCGCAAATTTATCCTAACAAAACGAGGCGAGCGCTGTAGTAGCTGTAGGCAACACCAGTGAACCTATAGAAGTAGAATCGGCCTGCATAGGAGCCATTGCTGAAACCGCCGCCGCGAACGAACCAAGGGTAAGAAGACTCCACAAAGTACGAATAATCATCATACCAGTTATTTCGATAATATCCACTAGAATAATAAAATGGTCCCATCTCTCCTGTTGCATCTCCTAGTATTCTTTTACTATATGTTGTTATTGCACTATTACTTGCGTATACATCTATATACTTACTATATGTATTTCTTATTTCTTCTAATGTTAGTCCACTACTTCCTACTGTTCCATCTCGGTATCCGGCTACATACTCCCATGCGCCACCAGACATATCATATACTCCAGTTATGTTACCAGTAGTTGATGCAAGATACCCTGTTTCTGTATTATAGGGCTGATTTGCCGTTGTACTTGAACCTGCATCTTTTTCATTTGCTGCATATCCAGTTAGATAATTTGAATTGTTATTTATTCGCACCTCTGTGTTTATTCCATATCTTGAATGTGATAGGTATGCAACAACTCCCCACTCAGTATTCTTCATCATATGCGAATCTAACTCTCTATTGTAATTATACATGGCTTTAAAGAAATTACCTACAGAGTTGTTTCTCCAACTATATACACTAGGCTTAACTTGAATCTTAGTCGGATCACTTGAACTTACTTGAGCAGAAGATACACTTGTTGCTCCTTTATATCCCGTTTCAAACTTACCAACCCAAATACCATTTACATCGAAATTTGTGAAGGCTGGATGAGTTAACCATTCTCCATCTTGGGTTCCATTAGACACTGGAGTATCTTTACTCTCAAACTCAATCTCAATTGTCTGAGCAATACTCTCAGATAACTTTGATGTTGTTCCATCAGCTTGATTGGCATGGAATAACTTATATCTATATCTTGGTATCCATACGAAATATGACTCAATATCATTTTCTTGTATGGTATCACCTACATTATAAGTTTGACTTGGGTTATCAACTAGTATTACTGCATTGGCCCATTTCTTATCACAATAATTATACCAATCATATCCTTGATCTGAATATGTTACATCACCATTATCTGCTAATTCTACTGGAATTAACTCACCATTTATTACTGGGTCAGCTCCATTTAAATCCTCTACACATATATTATCTTCTGTTATTATACCTGGCGTCTCTCTCTCACTTGGAGTTGCCACTAACTCACAGGTGAATGTTCCAGTTGTTTCCTCTGTTACCACTCCATTTAAAGTAATCTTTACCTCTCCAGTTTTAAACTCATTACTTACTAGTGTAAAACTACTTGGATTTACAGATACATTAACAAGACTATTTAACGTACTTGATGCTTCATTCAATCCACAATTAATTGTTACATCGGCATCATATTGAGTATTTCTATTCTTTACAAAGAAGACTAAACTAGTTTCTTCTCCAATACTACTTATTTTCTTAGCATCATAGGTAATTGTTTTTCCATCTTCACTTATTTGTGCAGTACCTTCAGTCTTAGTTTTTATGAACACGACATCATCCAAAAATTTATTATTATATCCAACATTTAAACCTGCATTTATCACCAAGTTAGTTGCTATTCCTGCAAATCCTACTGTTAAGACTAACACGATTATTAATATACTTACATTTCTTCTACTCATATTATTCTTTCCTATTCTATATCTAGTTTAACACGGAAACATTTCAAATACAATTAATTTGGTGTAACATTTTGTCGCAAGAAACCTCATAGATTTAAACAAAGAAAAACCCATAAACGATCTCGTTTATAGGTATCAAACTGTAAAAAATTACTAACGTTTTGAGAATTGTGGTGCTCTACGAGCTTTTTTAAGACCATACTTCTTACGTTCTTTAACTCTTGGATCTCTTGTAATAAATCCAGCTTCTTTTAATACTCTTCTATAAGCAGTCTCTGAAGAAGCATCAGTATTTTCATCATAAATAAGTAATGCCTTTGTAATAGCTAATCTAATAGCGCCTGTTTGTCCAGAATATCCGCCACCTCTAACAACTACATCGATATCAAAAGTAGACTCATTGTTAGTCATTACTAATGGTTGTTTTAAATCCATTACTAATACATCGAATGGTAAGTATTCATTAACATCTCTTCCATTAACAGTAATTTTTCCTGATCCTGGAACCATTTTAACTTGTGCAACAGAAGACTTTCTTCTTCCACTTGCTGTTATAACTTTCTTATTCATACCTTACCCTCCTTATAAACTAATACTTTCTGGTTTTTGTGCCATATGCTTATGATTTTCATCAGCATAAACAAATAATTTCTTACCCATTTGTCTTCCTAAACGACCTTTAGGTAACATTCCTCTAACAGCTCTTTCAACCATTTCCTCAGGATAATTATTAATCATTTCTCTTGCATTACGTTCTCTTAATCCTCCTGGATATCCAGAGTGATTGTAATACATCTTATCATCTAACTTATTTCCAGTTAATTTAACTTTACTAGCATTAGTGATAATAACATAATCTCCACAATCAATGTGTGGTGTGTAAGTTACCTTGTGTTTACCTCTTAAGATATGAGCAGCTTTAGTAGCAACACGTCCTAAAGGTAAATCAGTAGCATCGATTACATACCAATCGCGTTTTACAGTTTCCTTTTTTTCCATGAATGTATTCTTCATAAATATTCCCTTTCATAAATCTCTTTCTAATCAACTTCCCACATCGAATTAGAAACAAGAATATAAAAAATGTACCAATCAAAATTATATGCTAAGAATCCCCTGTTTGTCAAACATATTTGCATAATTTATCCAAAAAGTTGCTTGTTAAACGCTCATTTTCCCAAAAAATCCTCTAATATTCAATTTTTTCTAAATATAAACCACTAGCTGGCACCGTTAAATAATGATAAATGTTCTCTCTTTTATCTAACATTTCTTCTAACTCACGAGCACCGATTTTCCCTTCTCCCACTAAGAAAAGTGCCCCTACTAAATTTCTCACCATATATCGGTAAAAACTCTTACCAATAAAAGTTATATATAAAAAATCTCTTCTTCTTGTAATCTTTATATTGTGAATAATCGAATTATAAGACTCCCTCTCTCCCGAAGTAAAGGCCTGATATGAGTGACATCCAAGCAAAACCCTAGAAGCCCTTCTCATCTTCTTAACATCAAGTTCACGATTATAATTATAAGTATAATCTTGAACTAAAGGAGATGCATCCCCCAAATTAACTATATAAGTATACGTTTTCTTCTTAACATCAAATCGCGCATGAAAATCATCATCAACAGCATGAGCATCATGAACTTCAATATATGGACCAACAAGAGAGTTTATGGCATTTACTAAACGCTCTTCTGGCACCTTAACATTTAAGTCAAAATGGACCTTCTGATCAATAGCATGAACTCCTCTATCTGTTCTTCCTGCCCCCTTAACAACAACCTTCGTCTTATTTATCTTTGTTAGTGCCCTTTCAAGCTCACCTTGAACTGTCTTTTTATGGGGAATTCTTTGAAACCCATAAAACTTCGAACCATCATAAGCAACACTTATTAAATATCTCACTAGTAAACACTCCTATAAATATCTTTTAATAACTCTTTGGCATCTAAAGTATAATCTAACCTTGCCCCTTTTTTATTAGCAAGTTTAATAAACTTCATAATCTCAATATCGTCAAAAACGTCTATACTTTCGTTTAATAACTCATTGATACTACCATTATATACAATATCCCCATCATTTAGTACTATAACATCATCTACTATTTGATTCATAAAAACAACATCTTTACTTATAACGATAATCGTCTTCCCATCTTTTTTTAAATTTCTAATAATATGTATTAACCTCTTTTGATCCTTATAAGTAAGACCATAATCAAAATAATCAAAGACAATAATATTTTTATTCATTAAGAGTACTTTAGCTAATAAAACAAAACGAAAATCTGTCTTACTAAGTTCATCTATACGATACTTAAGTAACTCTAAATCCATCTCTAAATATTTAAACATAGCTATTATTCTTTTGCTAACTCTAAATCCATAACCATTTAAAAATCTCTTAACTGACCAAGAATCATTATAG
>CATNCE010000017.1 GCA_950097225.1 uncultured Bacilli bacterium | reverse complement strand
TGGTGAAAGGAGAAAAATAATGTTAGGTTTAATTAAAAAAGATTTTTTAATGCTAAAAGGAAATTTCAAAACTTGGTTAATTTTATTATTTGTGTATATTGTTATGGCATTTCAAGAATCAATGAGTTTGGCTTTTTTACTTCCATTTATGTGTGTAGTAACAATGCTATCAACATTTAGTTATGATAGTTATAATAAATGGGACGCTTATGTTTGTTCTTTGCCAGCTGGAAGAAAGAATAGTGTAAGAGCAAAGTACATAGCAACATTATTACTTATTTTTGTAACAGTGATAATAACAACAATTTTAACGATAATAATTGGTTATTATCGCACTAAAACTATAAATATAGAAAGTATGGGAGAAACAATAATGGGAGCAATATTTGCAACTACTTTATTACAGAGCATTATGTATCCTGCTATTTATAAGTTTGGTGTAGAAAAAGCAAGAATTGCAATATTTATAGTTGTATTTGGATTTGCGTTAATTGGTGGTGTTTTATCAAAATATATTGATTTTGAATCCATTATACAAGGATTAGCATTTTTAGAAAACTATATGATGATTATTATTCCTATTATTATAATTGCAATGTTGTATGCTTCTTATAAAATATCAGAGGTTATATATAAAAGAAAAGAATACTAAAATATAAGTTATAGAAAATTCCAAGTATTGATTCAAAAAGACATTTAGAGTCTTTAGTAAATAAAAAATATATCAAAGAGGAGATGTGTCTAAGATGAGTAAATATGAGCCATTATGGAAGTATTTAAAAGAAAACAATAAAGATAGTTATAAATTATCGTATGAAGAAATCAAAAAAATTTTAGGATTTGATATAGACCATTCTTTTTTGAAATATAAGAAAGAATCTGAAGAATATGGGTATAAAGTTGGCAAAATATCAATGAAAGAAAAAAAGTGATTTTCAATAAGATATAAATATTAAATACAATTAAAAGGTAATGTAAGAAAGGAGATAGATTTATGCCAAGAGTAGTAAAAAACAAAAAATTAGTAAATACAAGGCTAGCAACTAATTATGGAGGATGGATGTACTGTGATAAGTGCAACGAAAATATAGGTTATTTATGTTATGCAACTTATGATAGATTAGAATTAAAATATAAATGTAACTGTGGGAATATTGGTAGTGCATTATTAGATTTTGAAGATAGCAAAATAGGTCAAAATTGTAGTGATGAATTAGTTACTATAAAAAATAGATTTTGTTGTCCAAAGGATAATGAACCTTTAATTACAATATTAGATAAAAAAGTGGCTAGTTATGAAATGAAAATTACTTGTAAATCTTGTGAAAGTATCTATAAAAAAGAAAAATAGAAATTACAATTTGAAAGTGAGTTGATAAAATGAATATTAAATTGGTAAGACCAACAATAGAATTGAAATCAAAAGCATTAGAATATAGACAAGAACATTTTGATAATAATGAGTTGATTATAAATGGTAGTGAATTATTTGATAAAATTGATTCTTATGAAGATTGGTTAGAAAAAGTAAATAATAATTCTAAAATCGAAACAGTAGATCCAAACTGGGTTTTAACTGATACCTTTTTTGCAATTAGAGAAGATGATAGTAGAATTATTGGAATAATTGATTTAAGACATATTTTAAATGAATTTCTAAAAGATTTTGGAAATAGTGGTTATAGTGTTAGACCAAGTGAGAGAAAAAAAGGTTATGCTACCGAAATGTTGAAGTTACTATTAAAATATGCAAAAGAAACTGGATTAAAGGAACTGCATTTATCAGTTGAAAGAGATAATATTCCATCAATAAAGACTATTTTAAAAAATGGTGGAAAAATGGAAAGAAGTTTTGAATTTGAAGGTAAACTAGCAGACATTTATTTAATTGAACTGTAATTCAAATTACAATTTAAGGGTGAGATAAATATGAAAAATAAATTAAGTTTAGTTAGTTCAATAGTTCAATTAGTATTTGGAACATTAGCAATCGTAGCATTTATAATATTACTTATAAATGGAGAAGATATTTCCAAATGGTTAATAACATTATTATTAGCAGTAACGTTTGTGATTATAGGGATTATTGGAATTATTGAATATAAAAATAATCACTAAATTACAATTTAAGTGTGAGGTGAGTATTATAAAAGATAAAATAAGGATAGCATTATGGATTTTTATAGTTTATGTTTTTTCTTTCTTATGTTATACTCCAATGATGCTTAAAAAACTTGGAATAGAATTTCCAAATATACTAACATATTTAAAATACTTTTTTGTTGTTATGCCAGCATTAGTTTCTATTATATTTATACTTTGTGAGCAAAATTTAAAAAAATTTCTAATAGGCAATTTTAAGAAAATATCGTTAAAAGAACTTTTTATATGTATGATTATTGCTTTAGTTGGTATTGTAATTACTTTCTTTTATTCATTTTTTGAAAAAATTGATTTATTTCCAGATTCAATGGTGGTATTTTTAATAAATTGTGTATATTTATTTATAACTGCTTTGATCGAAGAAATTGCTTGGAGAGGCTTTCTTTTAAGCAATCTTTTTACTAAAAATAAAAAAATTAAAGTTATTATATTTGTTGGTATTATTTGGATGATTTGGCATATTCCAATGTGGTTAATTAGAAATTCATTACCCATATTAGATATATTGTATTTTTCTATTTGGACAATTCTTATTTCGATAATTTTGGGAGTTCTATATTGTGTTTATGAAAATATATTTTCTGTTGCCCTATTGCATATGATTTTTAATGTATGTTTTTTAGCACCAGTGAAAAATAATAATATTATTATAATTTTTTTTAGTATAGTGGCTATTATAGTATTTAAAAACAAAAAGAAAATATCTAATAGTACCTAATAAATGATATATATTGTGATGAAAAATTACATTTTGAAAGTGGGCAAATATATAAAAAATATTAAAGCAGTCTAATTCTAATATTTAAAAAATTTACTTACAAAACTGTAATTTTTATTTAAAGATCTGAGCGATATAATATTGCTGAAAGGAGAATTAGATATGGAAGTTTTAAAACTAGAAAATCTAAAAAAATATTATGGTATAAATACCAATATTACAAAGGCAGTAGATGGAATCTCATTTAATATCGATGAGGGAGAATTTGTTGCTATTATGGGTGCAAGTGGAAGTGGAAAAACAACACTGCTTAATTGTATTTCAACTATTGATGTACCAACAAGTGGATTTATAACTATTGGTGGTATTGAAATAACAAAAATTAAGGAAGATGAATTAGCCGACTTTAGAAAAGATAATTTAGGCTTTATTTTTCAAGATTTTAATTTACTAGATACAATGACTATTGAAGAAAACATAGCACTATCTTTAATTGTAAATAAAGAGAATATTAAAGATATTGATAAAAAAGTAGAATCAATAGCAGAGAGATTAGGAATAAGTGATATATTAAAAAAATTTCCTTACGAAGTATCTGGAGGACAAAAGCAAAGATGTGCTTGTGCTAGGGCTTTAATCAATAATCCTAAAATTATTCTTGCAGATGAGCCTACTGGAGCATTAGATAGTAAATCTTCTAGGGTGTTACTAGAAACTATGAAAGAAATGAACAAAGAATTAAAAGCCACGATTTTGATGGTTACACACGATTCTTTTTCTGCTAGTTTTTGTGAAAGAGTGCTATTCTTAAAAGATGGGAAGATTTTTAATGAAATCGTGAAAGGAGAAAAAACAAGAAAAGAGTTTTTTGATGAAATTATTGATATGCTTACATTACTAGGAGGTGATGTAGGCAATGTTAGGTAAATTAGCAGTAAGAAATGTTAAAAGAAGTGTCAGAGATTATGCAATATATTTAATAACAATCATTATATCTTTTTCGCTAATTTTTGCTCTTAACTTAATTTCAACTTCTGAAGAAGTAATGAAATTATCACAGGGATTATATACTTTTCAATATATAATGTATGGTATAAATGCTATTGTTTTAGGAGTAATTTGTTTTTTAATTAACTACACAACAAAATTTATATTTGAAAAAAGAAGTAAAGAGTTTGGAATCTACTCATTACTTGGGATCAAAAAAAGAAAAATAAATAAAATGTTTCTTTTGGAGAGTTTATTGCTTGGATTTGTGGCACTTCTCGTGTCTATGCCAATAGGATTTGCTATAAGTCAATTTCTATCTATTTTTATAGTGAAGTTACTTGAACTCCCTCAAGCAATATTTATTAAATTAAATCTGAAATCATTTATTTTGCTTTTTATTTATTTTGCCCTTATTTATCTTCTAGTATTATGGCGTGCAAATAGAAGAATGAAGAAATCATCAATTAACGATTTGTTAACATTAGAAAAACAAAACGAAAAGAAAATAACAAAATCCAAAAAACATAGAAACATTATATTTTTATTAAGTGTTGCTTTAGGAATTATTGCTTTATTTTTGTGGAATATGAAATTAAAGCCACAAGTTTTCCAAGATTCTAGCATTATGAATATAGTTTTAATATGTTTTGTCCTTTTAATTATAAGTATATATGGAGTTATGATTAGTGTAGGAGATTTTATACTATCTGTTGTCTTAAAAAATAAGAAAATAAAGTATAGTAAAGATAATCTATTTATAGCAAGGACATTTAGTGCAAAAGCAAAGACGCTTGGGTTTGTATTTGGAACATTATCTATGCTTATTACTTTGGCTATATTATTTTTAAATATATCTAGTTTAAATAAAGGATTATATGATTATCAGATAGATTCAAATTCGCCTTTTGATGTTGCAGTTACGGATAAAAAAGAACACTTAAAGGATTATCTGGATATTATTAAAGAAGATTATACAATTAAAAATGATTTTGTTTATGATATTTATAAAGATAAAACAGCAACAATTTTAAAAACTACCCCAATATCGGACTATAAAAGTGATGAAAGCGTGTTTGATCCAGTTATACGATTAAGCGATTATAACAGACTGCTAGAATTAAGGGGACAGGAAAAAATAAGTTTAAATCAGCAGGAATGTATCGTGCTTTCTGAAATTCGCTTTAAAAATGATATGAATAATTTAATGCCAAATAAAATAGTGTTGTCAAATGGAACTGAATTGAAATTAAAAGATTTTACGACAAACGGATATTGGGCAAGAATATCAAACGAGTATTATAATATTGTCGTACCAGATAGTGCAGTATCTGGTTTAGAAATAGATACAAGTCATTTAGTAGTAAATACAAAAGAAAAAACAAAAACAGAATTAAAAGAAAAAATGAAAACAAGACTAAAAGAATATATGACTTATATAGATGAAAATGGGGAGGAAGATGATACTTACTATAATGTAGTTGTAAAAGGAGAACTTATCGAAGAAACAAATACAATGACTATGATAATTTCAACAATTTGTATTTATATGGCATTTATTTTTATAGCAAGTGTTGGAACTATAATTGCCATTCAATCATTAAGTGATTCCAATAAGTATAAGTATAGATATAAAGTTTTGAGTAATCTAGGAGTACGAGATGAGAATATTTTTAAAACTGTACGAAAACAGTTGTTAATACTATTTGGTATTCCTGTTGTATATCCAATTATACTCAACCTTTGCTTAATCATACCAATAAATAACATTTATAAAATAATGCTTGATAGTAATACGATTTATTTATCTTATTTTATAGGAACACTTGTAGAATTTTTAGTGATTTATGCAGTATATTATATTGCCACATATTTTAGTTTTAAAAGAAATATAAAAGAAGTCTAATAGTTTAGAGGGAGGTTAATAATGCAAATAGCAATAATTGAAGATGATAGTAAAATCAGAGAAGAACTAGAAAAATTATTAAAGCGAAATAAGTATGAAGTATTACTTATAGAGAATTTTGAAAATATTTGTGGGGAACTCGATAATTATAATCCAGATTTGATTTTGCTTGATATAAATCTCCCTTTTCAAAATGGATTTGAAATATGTAAACAAATTAAAATAGATAAAAATATTCCAGTAATATTTGTTACTAGCAGAGATACAACAAAAGATGAACTAATGAGCATTGAAGTTGGAGGAATTGACTTTATTACAAAGCCTTATGACACTATGATTTTATTAGAAAAAATAAAAAGAGCCATTAACATATCAAATCCTATAAACTATAAAGAAATAAGTAAAAATGGCTATGTGCTTGATCTTCATTTATCTTTACTTAAAAAAGGAGATATGGAAGTAGAATTAACTAGAAATGAATTTAGAATTTTATATTATTTCTTTATGAATGATAAGCGAGTTATCACAAAGGAAGAATTACTAGATAAATTATGGAATGATAAGTATTATTTAGATGAAAATATTTTAATGGTAAATATAACTAGATTAAGGAAAAAAGCCAAAGAAATAGGAATAGATGATTTGATAAAAAATGTTAGAGGAAAGGGTTTTGTTCTATGAAATTTGTAACATTTTTAGAAGAAAAGTTTTCCTTTATAATATTTCAAATAATCCTTATATCAATAATTACTGGTGTTTTATATTTAACAAATATTCCAACTTATTACATAATTTTAACAATTATATTGTTAATAGTATTAGTTATATGGTATTTATTTATAATTTATATTTCTAATTTAAGAAAATATAAAAAAATTGTGTCATTAGTAGATAATTTAGATGAGAAGTATTTAATAGCCGAAATATTAAAGAAGCCTCTTAACTTGGAAAATAGGGCTTATTACTATGCTTTAAAGCAGAGTTGTAAAGGTATGCTTGATAAAATAAGCATAATGGAAAAAGATTTTTTAGATTATCAAGAATACATAGAGAGTTTTGTTCACGAGATAAAAACTCCGATTGCTGCATTATCTTTGACTTTTGATAATAACCAAGACTTTAAATTAAAAAGCGAAATAGATAAAATCAATGAACTTACAGAACAAATCCTTTTTTATGCTCGAAGTAATAATACTGAAAAAGATTATTTTGTTACAGAACTTGATCTTGAAGATGTAGTGCATAGCGTAGTTATGAAATATAGACATTACATTTTAAATAAAAAGATTAGATTAGATCTTCGTAATTTAGATAATAAAATTTATGCAGATGAAAAATGGATAGTGTTTATATTATCACAAATTATTCAAAATAGTATTAAATATTTAGATAAGAAAGATAAATTGATAGAAATATCAAGTAAAAATAATAAAAATAATGTTATTTTGACAATAAGAGATAATGGGTGTGGTATTAGTAAATCAGACTTAACTAGAGTGTGTGAAAAAGGTTTTACTGGAGTTAATAGAAAAAAAGAATATGCAACAGGAATGGGGCTTTATTTATCAAATAAATTATGTGAAAAACTAGGATTAAGTTTGAAAATTGATTCTATACAATATAAATATACTGAAGTAAAAATAATATTTCCTAAAAACAGCATAACAAAATTTTAGAGGAGGCGGAAAATTGTGATGAAAAAAATATATTTCGTAGGTGGTTCTCCCTGTGCTGGTAAAAGCACGGTATGTGAAATAATCGCAAAAAAGTATAATTTATATTATTTTAAGGTTGATGACTATTTAGATAAATATATGAAGAAAGTTGCCTTAAATAAGGATACATTGTGTAAAAAAAATTTATCTATGACACCTGAAGAAATATGGATGAGAAATCCTACAATACAAAAAGATGAAGAATTGGGTATATATAAAGAAATATTTGATGATGTAATAAATGATTTAGAAAAGATAAATTGTGATAATGCTATTATAACAGAAGGCTGTGCTTATCTACCAACATTGATAAAAGAATTAGGATTTACAGATAACAAGTATTTAGCAATAATTCCTACAAAGGAATTTCAAGTAACTCATTATCAAGAAAGGCAATTTGTCCCTTATGTGCTTGATGGTTGTTCTAATAAAGAAAAAGCATTTGAAAATTGGATGGAAAGAGATTTTCTGTTTTCTAAAGAAATAGAAAGACAATGTGAGAGTAATAAATTAAAAATAATGATAAATGATGGTACAACTAATTTAGATGATATGGTAAATGAAGTTGTTACCCATTTTGGAATAGATTAGAGGAGTGAGTTTTTATGAAAAAAATATGGAATGGATGGCTTAAAGAATCAGTATTTATGTACTGTGTTATATATACAATAGCAACTTTAGTAAATAGTGTTCTTTATTTAATAAATGGAACATATTCAGATCCTAATGGGAATTGGCACGAAATAGATAGAGCATTGATAGTTCTAATAGGTGTTCTAGCCTATAAAATGGCGACAAAATTACCTATTAAGAATACACTTGTTAGAATGATAGTAACATATATTCCAACAATGTCGCTTACTTTCTTTTATATATGGCTAACTGGTTTTAGAGAGCCACTTGCTTCATCAGCATATCAAGATATATTTATAAACTATACAGGATTATTTTTGATAATATCGGTTATAGCAATAGTGATAGAAAAAGGCAAATCTAAAAAATTAAAAGGGAGATGATAATTATGAGCAATGAATTAAAAGAAGCAATCCAAAAATTACAAGAAATAAAAGGTGTATTAGAAAAATTTTCTAATAGAGAAGAAGCAATAAAATTTCTTGCTGAAGAAACAGGAATCTCAAAAGAAGAATGTGCTTCTGCCTATGATTTCTTGGTAAAAGTTAATTTAGATAAAAAAATAGAAAGGAAGAATATTTAATGAAAGATTTAAAAGAATTAGTAAAATTATTTAAGGAAAATCCAATACTGATAGTTACAACATTAGCAGCAATGGTTATAGGAGCAATTTTAGGAGTTATAGCATTTTATAATGGTTGGTTAGGATAATCAATAATAAAATGGAGGTACAAATGGAGCAAAAGTTACAGTGGATTATATGTCCTGTTTGTGGAAATAAAACACGACTAAAAATGAGAAACGATACAATAATGAAAAACTTTCCTCTATATTGTCCGAAATGTAAAAGGGAAAGTTTGATTGAAGTTAAGAATATGCAAGTGAAAGTTATTAAGAAATTAAATCTATAAATTAAGGTCTATAAATATGTAATTATTATATTTATAGACTATTTTTTTTTATAAAATATGAATTGTACTACATAAAGCGACAAATTTTACAGAGATAATTTGATATAATTTTTAAAAATTATATTGTGATATTTTATAAGATATTAACAAGAGCCAGACGCATAGACGCAGAGCCTATAAATTGTGAGAAGTATTTCACAGTTTATAGGCTTTTTATTTTTTGCTATGACTTATTAGTTTTCTAAAAATTTATTATAAAAAATTGATAATAAGCAATTACTGTTCTAGTATAGCAATAATAAAAGAAAGAAAAATAGTAAGAAGTAAGCAGTAACAAATGAAGTAAGTAGTAGTAGTAGTAATGAAGTAATAGGAGGTACTTTCGTTATTATATTGCTATAAAAGTTAAAAAGTAAATAGTCCATATACAATAAGTAGTATTCGAATATATATGCTCGTTTACATAGCGATTGCTTGTAATAGGAGCAGACGATACTATGATTGTAGAAGATAATGAATACTACGAATTAAATTTAATAAAACTTGAAAATAAAAGAAAGAGAGCAAAATATACTCTATTTGCAGTAGGGAAAATTGACTCTCTTTTTGTTTGTCGAAAAATGGCGAAATGTCGTAGTCCACCTTTGTTCAATTTGAATTTAAAAAAACAAATTGAACGGAGGAAAGAAAGATGGCAGAACGCCCAAAAAGAAGAAAATATAGGGATAACCCATATATTTTAAATTATTGTGAAGAAAAGAAACTTTACATAGTTACATTTAAAGATGTAACAGGAAAGATAAATAAGATAGAAGTGCAAGAAGAAGTTTATAAGGCATTAGACAGATTCGAGTTAGATGATATTAAAGAGATGAACGAATATGACAGACATATAGAACACTCTGAAATATATGAAGATAATCTTTGTGCCAGAGCAATGGACAAGCCTACTGGATTAGAAGATTATATTATTCAAAAATCAACTTTTGAAGATTTAAAGAAAGCAATAGATTTGCTTCCAGAAGTACAAAAACGAAGAATCAAGAAATATTATTTTGAAGATAAAACAGAGCAACAAATAGCAGATGAAGAAAATGCTACACATCAGTCAGTACATATCATTTTGGAACGAGCATTAGAAAATTTGAAAAAAATATTAAAAAAATAAAATTTAGTGTCTGCAATTTGGCTCATAAGTGAGGAAACAGGTGAAAGGGAGTAATTCCTTTCGAGCCTGTTTCTTTTTTTTGAAGCGGGAGATGTTCTTTGAAAATTTGATATACATTCATCAGATACATTCCTGTTAGGACTAGCACTTTAGCAAGTACGCTTGTCGGTTAATACTTGGCTATAAAATTAGGTAGCACCTAATCTGCAAAGAATACTAACAGTATTAAAGATACTCCTGCCTAGCCACAATTCACATAATGGGGGCAGCCCGGAGAGATCCTCGGGGAGGTGGAATTCCTGTGAGATTATTTTAGCAAGATAATCGTTTGATGAAATCCTAGACTGAGGGTATTAAGACAAATATCAGTTTTAATGAAAAATAAAAATAAGAAAAATGATAATACAAAAGCCAGAGTGTCGTTATTGATATTTTGGCTTTTTTTACATATTAAGGAGGAAAGTTTTAATGAAAAGAAAGAAATATAAAGTAAAAGTTAAATTGATATTTGAAACTGCTATGGATCACGAACAAACAAGTATGAAAAGAGCCGAAGCAGATGTTAATAGAGTTCTAACAGATTATTTGAAAGGTAAAAAGATAAATATATTAAATCTATTTGATACACCACCACATATCATTGTTAAGGCAGAAAAATATGATAGGTGATTATGAAATTAAAAAGGGAGATATTTATTATGCTATGCTTAATCCCGTTATAGGAAGTGAGCAAGATGGTAAAAGACCAGTGGTGGTAATTCAAAATAATCTTGCAAATAAGCATAGTCCAACAGTAATTATTGCACCTATTACAACAATACTAAAAAAACTTTATATACCTACACATATAGTAATCGGTAAAAATAACTTTCTCAAAAAAGATTCAACAATTCTTGTAGAGCAAGTTAGAGTAATTGATAAAAGTAGAATTATAACATTTTTAGGGAAACTAGATGAAATGCAAATGCGACAAGTTGATAAGGCTTTGATAAATGCTTTTGGAATAGATTTAGATAATATAGAAAGCGAGGAAAAGAATGATAAAATTTTTAAATAAAAGAAAAAGATATGTAGTCGGAATTAGTAGTAACAATAAAATAGAATTTATAGAAGTAAAAGCCAAAAATAAAAAAGAGGCTTTGAGTATGGTAGCAGAAGTTTTACTAAAATGTAGTATATTTCCTTTTGCATCAGAAAATGAATTTGAACTATCTTGCAGGAGAATATAAATTTTAAAAAGTCAAATGTGCAAATAAAAAAATTACACATTTCAATAATAATTTATCTTATTTTACAATGATTTTGTTAAGAGGAGGAATGAATATGGAAAAATTAAATGTAGCAGTATATATAAGAGTTGCAAATAAGGAAACAAGTAGAGAGGATTCAGCAATAGAAAAACAAAAATATATTGTTAATCAATATTTAAAGGAGAACATTAAAGGAGTAAAGTCTAAAAAATGTTATATTGACAATGGATTTTCTGGTACAACATATAATAGACCAGATTTTAAAAAAATGATTAAAGACATAGAAGAAAAAAAGATAAATACAGTTATTGTTAAAGATTTAATAAGATTTGGCAGAACTAATAATACTTTAGATAGAATTGATGCACTAAAAAGAAAGTATAATATAAATTTTATTTCAGTTGAAGAAAATATTGATTCAATAAATAAAAAGGAAGAATTTGAACAGATTCGAGCGATTCAGCAGTGCATAAGAGATTCTTATAGAGAGTCGATTAGAGCAGGAAGAAGATTGGCAAAAGAAAGAACGGAGGGATGATTTAATTGATAAAAATGTTAATGGTGGCACTATTAGTAATGATAGTGTCTTTTTTATATGCAATATGTCGTATTTCTAGTTATTGTTCTAGGCTAGAGGAAATGGAGGGTAAAGATGACTAAAGAAGATATTGAAGCATTATCAGAAAAATTAAAAAGATGTAGAGAAATACCTTTAGATGAAGTTAATCCAGATGATGTTGATGAAATAACAGATATAAAAATAGATAAAAGAAAATCAAGTAATGAAAGAATACTTGATTTTTTAAATAAGGTCAAAAATCCTTATATTTTTAAAGTGAAAGGTAGATTAGTAAGGATAAGATTTTCCGATACAGATAAAACAGCAGATGACTGTTTAACAAATGCACTGAAAAACTTATATAGATAGTCAAGTCTATAAAATTAAAATTTCCACCTTCGTAAAAAAATTAAATTTAAAGTATGATTTGGTCGTAATTTGAAAGGAGGAGGTGGAAATGGCAGGTCGTGGCAACAAAAAGCAAAGTAGAATAAATGATGAAAATAGAAAATGGTCATTTGGAGTATATGGCAGAAGATCGTTTGATGATGGCGAAAATAGTGAGTCTTATACAATTAAAAATCAAAAAGCATTGATAGAATCATATTTGGAGAATAAGCCTAACATTGTTATTGAAGATTATTATGTTGATGATGGTTATACTGGCACTAACTTTGATAGACCGGGATTTAAAAGATTGTTACAAGATGTAGTTAACGGAAAAATAAATGGCATTATAGTAAAAGACTTATCAAGATTAGGAAGAAATCATAGAGAAGTCGGTAAATATATTGAAGAAATATTCCCTATCTATGATATACGCATTATTTCTGTAAACGATAATGTCGATTCCTATTTAGACCCAGAATCAATAAGCAGTTTGATAGTGCCAGTAAAAAATCTTATGAATGAGAATTATTCAAGAGATTTATCTAAAAAGGTTGCTAGTGCTTATGAAACTATGGCAAAAAATGGTCAGTTTGTTGCAGGAACAACTCCTTATGGATATATGTTAGATCCAGAAGATAAACACCATTTAATAATAGACCCTAATGAAGTTGATATAGTTAAAAAAATATTTGAAATGGCTTTATCTGGAAATGGTCGCCCTACGATTTGCCAGTATCTTAATGATAATGGAATTTTATGCAGAAAGGAACTTCAAAGAAGAAAGAAAAGAAAATTAACATTAGACCCATTTGAGATAAGGTCACAATATTTATGGAGTACATCTACGATTGGAAGAATGCTTCATAATGAATCATATATTGGAAATCTAGTTCAATTAAAAACAACAAGAGCAACTTTTGGTAGTAAAAAATTTGTTACTAAAGATGAAGAAGAATATATCCGTTCTGAAAATACACACGAAGCAATTATATCAAAAGAAGATTTTTATAAAATACAAAAGATAATAAAGCAAAATGATAAAAAGAAAGTACACAATTCTCCAATGTCATATTCAATATTTAATGGAAAATTGAAATGTGCAGACTGTGGTAGAGCAATGACAAAACAAGAAGATACTAGAGGGAAAAGACAACTTTCTAATTATTTCTGTATGAGTTATTTACAAGTAAGCAAATCTTGCTCATCACATAAGATAAAAACAAGTGATTTGGAATGTTTTGTTTTAGAAGCAATCCAAGTGCAAGTAAAATTAGTAATAGAACTAGAAAAAAGTCTTTCTAAATTATATTTTAAAAATAATCAAGGCTCTATGGAAAATGAATATAAAAACAATGTAAAAATTGCAGAGTTAAAAATATCTAATTTAAAAGAACAAAAAAGAAAATATTATGAGGAATGGAAGTTTAACAAATTAGAAAAAAGTGAGTTTATGAAATTATCTGAAGAAATAGAATCTAAAATTAGCAAGTTGAGTGAAAATATAGAAATATATACTTCAACATATAGAGAAAATGTTAAGAAAATTAGAAAAAATGATTATTGGATAGGTCATTATAAAAGAAATAGAAAGATTAAAAGTCTTTCAAAAGAAGTATTGGATGAACTAATTGATGTTATTTATGTTAGAGAAGACAAAACTTTAGATATTAAGTTTAAATATCAAGATGAATATGAAAGTTTAGTAAATTACTTAAAGGAAGGAGCAAAAGAAAATGAAAAAGTGGACATTAGGAACATATCGCAGGCGTTCATTTGATGAAAAAGGTGAGGAAGAATCAAATAGTGTTATAAATCAAAAGAAACTTATAGATGATTACTTAGTTGACAAGAATGATATAATCATATATAAAGACTATGTTGATGATGGTTATACTGGAACTGATTTTAATAGACCTGCATATAAAAGAATGCTTAACGATATAAAAAAGAAAAAAATAAACGGTATCATAGTAAAGGATTTATCAAGATTAGGAAGAAATTATATAGAGGTAGGAAATTTTATTGATGAAATAGTGCCAGAATATGGTTTAAGATTTATTTCAATAAATGATAATGTTGATTCTTTTAAAAATCCTAATGTAATGGATTCGCTAGAAATACCTTTTAAAAATCTTATGAATGAAAGTTATTCTAAAGATTCATCAAAGAAAATGCGTTCATCACTGAAAGCAAGTAAAAAGTCTGGCAATTTTATTGGTAAAACTGCTCCTTTTGGTTATTTGAAAGATCCAGAAGATGTGCATAAACTAATCATTGATAAAGACGCTGCTGTCGTTGTGAAAAGGATATTTGAGTTAGCATTTAAAGGAAAAAGTAAACAAGAAATAGTAGAAGAATTAACAAATAATAATATTTTGACACCTAGTGTTTATTTAAAAGAAAAACACAATATAAAGGTAAGTAGGATTAGTCGTAAATGGAATACAAAAATGCTTGATACTATTTTACAAAACAAAACATATATTGGTACTCTTGTTCAATGTAAAAGAACTAGAATAAGTCATAAAACACATAATATGGTAAGAGTTGCAGAAGATGAATGGGTTATTTCAGAAGAAAGACATAATGCTATCATTAAAGAAAAAGTTTTCAATCAAGTGCAAGATATTTTATACAACAGAAATGTTAGAGTGAATAAAGATGGAAAATTTTATAAATATACTGGATTTTTAAAATGCCCCGAATGTGGTAATAATTTATATAGAATCTCGACTAAAAGAAATAATATTGAAACAGTCTTTTATTATTGTAGCACTTATGTAAAAACAAAGAAATGTAACAAGCATTATATTCTGGAAAAAGAGTTGGACAATATAGTATTAGAATCTTTAAACAGACATATTGAATTAGTATGTGAAATTGATACTAAAATAGATGATGTTGTTTCAACTTCTAAAGTAGAATACAATAGTGAATTAAAAAAGATTAGATTAAATGAAATAAACAAAGAATTAGAAAAATATAAAAAATTATTAGATGAACTAAAAAAGGATTATAAGTGTGATTTTATCTCGGATGAAGATTATGATGACTTTAAACAAAAATATTTATACGAAGTTAATAAATTAAATTTAGAAAAAGAGAATTTAAGCAAAAATAAAATAAACTCATACAATTTAGAATGGATAAATCAATTTAAAAAAATAGGAAAACTGCAAGAAATTGACAGAAACATTGTTGATAGTTTTATTAAAAATATTTTTGTAAATGATGATAAAAGTGTAGATATTATTTTTAGGTATAAAGATGAATATAAAAACGCAATAGGGTATCTGAAAAGTCAAAATAATGTGTTATAATATATAAGGAAAAGAGAGTTATACCTTTAAATAATTTTATTAAAAAATATTATATAGAAAGAAGTGATTTTAATGAATAATTCTGATAAAGAAAATGTTCTTAATAAAAGTGTAATCAACTGGTATCCAGGGCATATGGCCAAAACAAAAAAACAAATAAAAGAACTATTACCACTAATTGATATTGTATATGAGTTAGTGGATGCAAGAATTCCATCATCTAGTAGGATAAGTGATATTGATTCACTTATAAAAAACAAACCGCGAATTATTATCATGACAAAATCTGATCTTTGTGATCTAGAAGAAACTAAAAAGTGGACAAAAAAATATGAAGATGAAGGCCACAAAGTAATTATTGCTAATTTACAAGAAAATTTTGATTATAAAGAGATAATGAGCAAAACTAATATAGTTCGTGACGAGATAAATTTAAAAAGAAAAGAAAAAGGCTTAAAAGAAAAAGAGCTTAAAGCTTTAGTTGTTGGAATACCTAATGTTGGTAAATCAACATTCATCAATCGCTTAGCTGGTAGAAAAGTCGCAAACGTTGGTAATCGTCCAGGAGTTACAACAAACTTATCTTGGCTAAAGACTAAATTAGGTATATTATTACTAGATACGCCTGGAATCCTTTGGCCTAAGTTTGAATCTAGTGAAGTTGCTCTTAATCTAGCATCGTTCCAAGCGATTCGTACTGAAATATTGCCACTTGACGAAGTCGCCATTCATATCCTAAATAAATTAGATAAGTACTATCCAACTAAACTCAAGGAACGATACAATATTGATGCAATTGATAATGATGACATTAGCCTTACTTATGATGCTATAGGACGAAAAATAGGCGCTATAATAAAAGGCGGAGAAATAGATTATGATCGTGTAAGTAACGCCATAGTAAACGATATAAAAAACGAAAATATAAAAAACATTACCTTTGATCGGCTATAATTAAAGAAAGAAGTAAAAATATGGATGATCTATTAAAATACGAAAGAGGACTATATAAGAATGGTATAACATTAATTGCTGGAGTAGATGAAGTTGGGCGAGGACCATTATGTGGACCAGTTGTTGCCTGTGCTTGTATACTGCCTGTTAATTATCACTTAGATGGTTTAAATGATTCGAAGAAGATAAGTGAAAAAAAACGTGAAGACCTATACAATATATTAATTAAAGAGGCAATTAGCTACGGAATAGGTGTTGTATCACCCAAACGCATAGATGAGATTAATATTTTAGAGGCCACTAAAGAAGCCATGCAAATGGCCATTAATAATCTTGAAAACCCACCTCAACATGTTCTAATAGATGCTGTAAAATTAAATTTAGATATCCCATCTACCTCTATAATTAAAGGAGACGCAACATCAGCATCTATTGCTGCTGCTTCCATTATCGCCAAAGTGACAAGAGATAAAATGATGATTGAATTAGGTGAAAAATACCCAGAGTATGGTTATGAAAAACACAAAGGGTATGGAACAAAAGCTCATATTGAGGCAGTAAAGAAATATGGAGTAAAAGACTTTTACAGATTTACATTTGCCCCAATTAGTGATTTAATTAAAGAAGAAAGTACAGTGGTAATTAAATGATTAAAAAGTTTTTCTTAAACAGGGTGGTTTTCAATACAATATTATTGACAATATTCACTTTTTCAACTGAAATGATAATTCGCTATTTTACAGGGGCTGCATTTAACGATTTCGCCGTAATTCGCATTTTATTATCTTCTCTTATTGTTGGAACTATTTTTGCTGATATTGGACACTTTATGCCAAAATTAGGGCAAAGAATCCTGAATATCATATACATACTAGGAATAGGCATTCTTGAATTTGCTGAATTTGGACTATCAAGTTATATTGGTTTTTTTATGGGAGTTGCCAACACCGAGCAAGGAACTAAAGTAGGGGAATTCATAAAAGACTTTTTTAATTCCTATAAACCATATCATTGGACCATTATCATTCCGCTTATTATTTTCCTAGTATATTATCTCATTTTCGATCACAAAATCACGAAAAATATTAAACGCAACGACGAACTATCATTTATTCAAAAAGCATATATTGAAATAGTAACTATTGTAGTAATCGCTTTACTATGTGGAGCTTATTATGGAACTATTCGTTCAAAAAATTGTCAAAACAAACTTCAAACAGAGAGCAATTATTCTCTATGGCTATATCCTGAGAACTCTAACTTAGCAGTTAATAACTACGGAGTATTAGTCTATGTATTCTGTGATATTAAATCTAATATTTTAGGAATCGATGCCGATTATATTATGAATTTAGAATTTAAGAATCAATCAGCTAACACTCCTAAACCAGACGATACTATCCCAGTTAATTATCGTCGTGAAATTGACGACACTGCTTGGAAAACTTTAATTGAGAAAACAAAAGATGATAGTTATAAATCACTTAATAACTATTTCATCAATCGAAATATAACAGAAAAAAACGATTACACAGGTATTTTTAAAGATAAGAATTTAATCATAATCATGATGGAGTCAACTAATGAAATATCAATTATGAATGAAGAATATTTTCCAACTTTATATAAATTATATCATGAGGGAATATCATTTCAAAATAACTTTAGCCCAAGAAATAATTGTTCAACTGGCAACAACGAATTTACCGTTTTATCGAGTTTATTTACTATCAATAATACTTGTACAGCTAATACATACGCATCTAACAAATATTTTGAAGGGGTATTTAATATTTTTAATAACGCCGGTTATAATACAACCTCTTTCCACGATTATACAGAAAAATTTTATCGGCGTTCCAAAACGCTTCCTAATCTTGGCGCTAATAAGTACTATGGTGTTGAAGATTTAGGCATTCCGTATTCTAAAAATTATACTGAAGCCGATGACAAAGATATGTTTATCGCTGCTCAAAAACATTACATGAATGATGATAAATTCATGGCCTATTTTGCAACAGTAACTCCTCATCAGTCATATATTAGTAGCCAAACTTGCAGTGACCGATACTATGAAAAATATCGCGATCTTGGATATTCTTCTAATCTTTCAAGATATTTATCTAAGCTTCAAGTAATGGATGAGGCACTAGCAGAATTATTAAAACAATTAGAAAGCGAAGATCTATTAAAAGATACAGTTCTTGCTATTTTCGGAGACCATTTTCCATATGGATTAACTGATTCTCAAATAAATGAATTCTTAAAAAACAATAATTCTAGCTACACCGTAAATCGTAATTCTACGACAAATAAAAATGTTGACAGAACCCCAATGATAATTTATAATTCAGAAATGGAACCTAGTGTCGTTACAAAATATACGACAATAATTGATTTGTTACCAACTTTACTTAATATGTTTGATCTTGAATATGATCCAAGATTATATTTAGGAACTGACGTTTTTTCTTCATCACATAATTCTCGTGCTGTTTTTGCTGATGGATCATGGGCTAGCGAATATGGATACTACCATGCTCCAACAAGTAAAATGAATTATCTTGATGAACATAAAAAATATAGCAATGATGAGCTCATCTATATTAATCAAGAAATAAGTAGACGTCAAAAGATGAGTGCTTCTGCTATTAAATCTAATTACTTTAAATATTTAGGTGATGGGCTAAAAAAATATCAAGTAAATGAAGAAGAAAAAGAGACTAATTAGTAAGCAAAAATAAAAAAGAGAGTGAGGAATCTAGATGAAACTAGTAATAGTGGAGTCCCCAGCCAAAACCCATACTATTGGAGCATATTTGGGTTCGGATTATAAAGTAGTATCAAGTAAAGGCCACATTCGTGACCTTTCGACAACTGGAAAATACGGATTAGGAGTAGACATTGAAAATGATTTTAAGCCTAACTATGTTGCTATATCAGGGAAAAAACGTGATATAACTGCTTTAAAAAAGGATATAAAAGCCAGTGATTTTGTCTATCTTGCTACCGACCCAGATCGCGAAGGAGAAGCTATTTCATGGCATTTATATGATGCTTTAGATATTAGTGAAGACAAATACGATCGTATAGTTTTTAATGAAATTACTAAACCAGCAGTAAAAGAAGCTCTAAATCATCCTCGTAAAATCGATTTTAATCTTGTAAAATCTCAAGAGACGCGTCGTATTTTAGATAGAATAATTGGTTTTCGTCTATCAAAACTGATGCAATCTAAAACAGGTGGGAAAAGTGCTGGTCGTGTACAATCTGTTGCCTTAAAGTTAATTGTCGATCGCGAAAGGGAAATAGAAGCTTTCATTCCAGAAGAATATTGGACAGTAACAGCTAAGTTTAAAGAATTCGATAGTGTCCTTGAAAAATATAAAAAAGACAAATTAGAATTACACAACGAGGACGAGGTAAAAGAGGTATTGTCTAAATTAGGGGAAGATTATAAAATTGAATCTATCTCCCAAAAAGAAAAAAATAGAAGTGGAGTAATGCCATTTACTACGTCAACACTACAGCAAGCATGTATCAACAAATTCAATTACAATTCATCAAAAGTCATGTCTGTTGCTCAAAAATTATATGAAGGAATTAATTTAGGTAGTGAAACTGTCGGTTTGATAACTTATATGCGTACAGATTCAACTCGTTTATCACCAATATTCATAAACGATACATTTGAATACATTAAGAACACCTTTGGTAATGAGTATGTTGGTGCAGTAAAAAAAGGCAAAAAAAATGAGAATGTTCAAGATGCGCATGAGGCAATTCGTCCAACAAGCATTCATCGTACTCCAGAAAGTGTAAAAAGCTATCTTTCGAGTGATGAATACAAAATCTACTCAATCATCTATGCTCGTGCCCTAGCGTCTCTTATGAAAGATGCAAAAATTCTAGCAACAACAGTAATTCTCGATAACAATGATTATAAATTCAAGACAACTGGCCAAATTCTTACATTTGATGGTTTCTTAAAAGCTTATAAAGATTACTCAGTATCTAACGATATTATTTTGCCAGACTTTAATAAATACAATGGTGTTGTTTCAACTAAAAATGTTGAAACAGAACAAAAATTTACTAAACCAGTGAGCCGCTATACAGAAGCTACTTTAATTGAAGAAATGGAAGAATTAGGAATAGGTAGACCAAGCACTTATGCGACTACTATGAAAACCTTAAAAGATCGTGACTATGTTAAAGTTGAAGAAAAGAAATTTCACCCAACTGAGATGGGAATCGAAACAACTGATAAACTTCAAGAGTTTTTTTCTAACATCATCAATGTTGAATATACAGCAACTATGGAAACTGATCTTGATAAAATAGCCGACCAAAATCTTGATAATATAAAAGTTTTAAAAGACTTTTACCAAGATTTCGAACCACTCGTTGCCAAGGCATTTCAAGATATGGAGAAAAAAGCTCCTAAGTTAACAGGTGAGAATTGTCCAGAATGTGGTAATGAACTAGTAATCCGTAAAGGGCGCTATGGCGAATTTACAGCTTGCAGCAATTATCCAACGTGTAAATACATCAAGCAAGAAAAAAAGGAAATAGTTGCAATTTGCAAATGTCCTAAATGTTCAGGAGATATTGTCGAAAAGAAAACAAGAAAAGGCAAAATATTCTATGGATGTAACAATTATCCAAAATGCGATACAGCTCTGTGGGATCTGCCAACAGGGGAGTTATGTCCAGAGTGTTCATCACTTTTAACAACTAAAAAAGATGTTATAAAGTGTTCTAGTTGTGACTATACAAAATAAGACTCATTTTCATTATGAGTTTTTTGTTTGACTAAATAATGTATTGTAGTATAATATGTTTCGATAAAAAAAGGGGATTTAATTTATGTTAACTCAAATTGAAAAAGAACAATTAAAAAGAGAAATAAACAACAGTATTCGTATTGTGAAGAGAAGTGATGAGGATACACTTGATAAAGTAATTACAGGAACATCATCAGGGGATGTTTATGAAGACTATGATTACTTATATAGACATGCAACAGAGGATATTCGTTCCTACACTCCTAGTTTCAATCACCCAACAAGCGTTTTAACCATTGGTGGTAGTGGAGATCAGCTATTAAATGCTATAAATATTGGCGCCCAAAAAATTGATGTGTTTGATAAAAATCGTTTATCTAAACATAACTGTGCATTAAAAGTTACAGCGGCAAAAACTCTTTCAAGAGAAGAGTTAATAGCATATTTTTATCAACTAAGAAAAGAATATTTCGATATATTATCTAGTTCCCTTCCAGAAGAATCTCACGCATACTGGGAATCGTTGTACGAACTTTTCTCTTCTAAAGAACTAAAAAATAATTTATTCAGATACAGATACTTAGGAAGGGAAGTTGTTGAATCGATAAATCCGTATTTAGACAGAGAAAATTACGTAGGCTTAAAAGATAAAATTGCTAATGCTTCTGTAAACTATATAGACGCCTCTTTTTACGAACTACCCAAATATTTAGGTGATAATAAATATGATGTAATTAATTTATCCAATATCTATGAATATATCAATTATAAACATGTAACCAAAGAAGGGGCAGAGGAATATCGCGACTTTATAATAAAAGAACTTTTACCACACTTAAACCCAGATGGAGTAATACTTGTAGCTTATATGTATGCTTTTAATGATGAAGTAAAAGCATACGTTGATAAAAGATATAAGGAAAATAAAGAGGCATTTTCTGACATTCATCCAGCTGGATATTACCATTTCCTCGACAAACTTAAAGGCACAACTTCACAAAATCTAGCATATTATTTTCTGTTGGACGCATTTCAAAATTACAATACTGAAAAACTTCTTACTAATAATATAGAATATGGAATGAGCTTCGATAAATCTCACGACTTAGCATTATTGTTGCGAAAATAGTGATTTTTAATATATAAGCATTGACTTAAAAATAAATATTAACTATAATTATATTAACTTTTGTAAAGAAGACGACTTAATAATTAAATATGCAAGAGAAGGCTAGTTGGTGCAAATGCCTCATATGTATTATTTTGACAACACTTCTTAGAATACAAAACGCTAAAGAGCGATAAAACAAATTAAGAGTACCTATGTAAAGTAAGGTGGCACCGCGGATCTATTTCGTCCTTACATGACCTAGGTACTTTTTTATTGAAAGGATGAGAAAGATGATAACAAAACAAAAAGGAACATATGATATCTATGGAGATCTAGCTAAAAAAAGAGCCTATATTAATGATGTATTAGCAGCTTTATGTGAAAAATACAACTATGGTTATATTGAAACACCAGTATTTGAAGCGAGTGAACTATATCATCGTGGAGTAGGAGATGCTACAGATATGGTCCAAAAAGAAACATATGATTTTGTCGATCGTGGTGAGCGCAATATAACCTTGCGTCCCGAAGGAACTGCTGGAGTCGTAAGATGGTTTATTGAAAATAAACTATATGGGAATATGAGTGACCCAGTAAAAGTGTATTATAATATGAAGATGTATCGTTATGAACGTCCTCAAAGTGGACGCAATCGTGAATTTACACAATGGGGATTCGAATGCTTTGGAAGTGATGATGTATTAGCTGATGCTGAAGCTATCTCTCTTGCCTATAACGCCTATCGTTTGTTGGGACTTGATAATATCACTATCAAATTAAATACTCTAGGAGACTTTGAGTCACGTACCAACTATCGTGAGGCCTTAGTTAATTATTTTAAACCACATATTAGTGAGCTTTGTCCTGATTGCCAAGAGCGAATTAACAAAAATCCTCTGCGTATTTTAGATTGCAAAGTTGATGATAAAAGCGAACTACATAAAAATGCGCCAAAAACTCTTGACTATTTAAATGAAGAATCAAGAACGCGTTTTGAGCGCTTGCAAGAATTACTAGATTTAATGGATATAAACTATGAAATCGACACTAAACTAGTTCGTGGTTTGGATTATTATGATCATACCGTTTTTGAAGTTGTCTTGAATGATTCCTACGCTTTAGGTGGTGGAGGACGCTACAATGGCTTAGTTGAGACTTTAGATGGTCCAAGTATTCCAGCTGTTGGATTCGCGATGGGGTATGATCGTACAATACTTGCTATGGAAGAAAATGATATAAGTATCCCTATCAATGACTCAATAGATTTATATTTACTTTATGTTTCCGATTCAGAAAAAGAAACAGCAAGCTATTTATTACAAGACTTGCGTCTAAATGGCTTTATCGCTGAAACCGACCTTATGTGCAAGTCTTTGAAATCCCAATTTAAAAGTGTCGATCGCTATAATGCCAAATACTTAATAGTTTTAAATGATGAAGACTTAAAAAATAGTCAGGTTACTATTAAAGACAATAAAACTAAAGAAGAAGAAAAAATTAGTATTAATGATATCGTTGATTATTTAGATATGCATTTATAAGAGGAAGATGAAATATGAAAAGAATTTTAATTAATGAATTAGAAGAAAACAAAGAATCATATATAAGCGGATGGGCGGAAAAAATTCGCGATACCAAATATATGGTCTTTGTGGTACTTAAAGATCGTACTGGAAGTATCCAAGTATCGATAGACAAAGCCAATAATGCCGACATAGTTGAAGCATTAACTGGGGTACTTGCAAACTCAGTGCTAGCATTTACGGGACAAATGCAAAAAAGTGAATACGTTAAACAAGGCGGAAAAGAATTTATTCCAAGTTCCGTAGAAATATTATCTCAAGCTGAATCTTTGCCAATTGATGAAACCGCTAATATCGATACACGTCTTGATTATCGTTGGATTGACTTACGAAGCGAAAAAAATAATTTGATGCTTCGTGTACAGACAGCTTTCGTTGATGGAATGCGCAAGTTTCTTGTTAATGAAGAATTCACTGAAATTCATACGCCAAAATTAATTGCAACTGCATCAGAATCTGGAAGTGACGTATTTGAAGTAAAATATTTTGATCGTAAAGCTTATTTAGCCCAAAGTCCTCAATTTTATAAACAAATGGCCATGGCTGCTGGTTTTGAACGCATCTTTGAAGTGGCTCCTGCCTTCCGTGCCGAAAACTCTAATACTAATCGTCATACTACAGAATTTACCTCATTCGATTTAGAGTTTGCATATATTGATTCTTTTAATGATGTTATGGATATGGAAGAGAGATTAATAATTGCTGGATTAGAAAATGTCAAAAATAAATATGAGAACGAAATAAAAGCGATTTTTGGTGTTGATGTTGTCGTTCCAACACGCCCATTTCCACGCATTAAACTTCAAGATCTATATCAAGAATTAGCCAAAAGATATGACTATACTATTCCTGAACATGATATTGGAGATATGAATGCCGAGGCTGAAAAATTAACTAGTCGCTTTGCAATGGAAGAATTTGGCCATGAATTTATCTTCGTTACCGATTTTGCTAAAACCAAACGAGCATTCTATCACATGCGCAAAGAAGATATTCCTCAAGGTTATGACCTTATTTGGAAGGGTACAGAGATTACAACTGGTGCGCAAAGAGAACATCGTTATGAAATTATCAAAAAACAAGCAGAAGAAAAAGGGTTAGGAAAAGATGTTGAATTTTATCTTGAATTCTTTAAATATGGTTGTCCTCCACATGGTGGATTTGCTATTGGTGTCGATCGTTTAACAATGCTTTTACTAGGATTACCAAGTTTAAAAGAAGAGATGTTTATCTTCCGTGGACCTTCACGCTTAACCCCATAAAGGAGAATATATATGGATTTAATAGATTTATTTAAAACAAAAAAAATAGGCGATAATGTTCAAGTTGAAGGATGGATTAGAAATCATCGTCGTCAAAAAGAATTTGGTTTCATTGATTTTTATGATGGAACCAGCTTTGAAACTCTACAAATTGTCTACGACAAAGAACAGGATAATTTTGATGATATCCAAAAAATGTTAGTTGGAAGTGCAATTATCGTCGATGGATCATTAGTTGCTTCTAATGGTAACCAAAACTATGAGTTAAAAGCGAGTAATATAACTTTAATTGGTGTTTGTGATGAGACTTATCCGATTCAACCTAAACGTCATACTCGTGAGTTCCTTCGCGAATTAGCGTATTTACGCCCAAGAACTCGCATGTTTCAAGCAGTATTTAAAATTCGTAGTTTAGCAGCTCAGGCTATTCACGAATATTTTCAGAGTCATAACTACACATATGTTCATACACCATTATTTACTACTGCCGACTGTGAAGGCGAAAACCAAATGTTTAAAGTAACAACTTTTGACTTAGAAAACGTTCCAAAAATTGATGGCGAAGTCGACTATAAAAAAGATTTATTTAATCGTCCAACATTCATTACAGGAACTGGCCAACTTCATGGGGAAGCTTATGCCATGGCCTTCAAAAAAATTTATACATTTGGTCCTACATTCCGTACTGAAAACTCTAATACGAAAACGCATGCCAATGAATTTTGGATGATCGAACCAGAAATTGCTTTTTGTGATCTTAACGGTCTTATGGATATTGAAGAAGAAATGCTTAAAAGTGTCGTATCCTATGTATTAACTAATGCATCTGTTGAAATTGATTTTCTAACTTCTTTTGTCGATTCTACATTGCGCGAAAAATTAGAAAAATTAGTTGCTTCGGATTTTGTTCGTATAACTCATCATGACGCTGTTGACTTATTAAAAAAAGCTGATGTCACTTGGGAATTTACTCCTGATTATGAGTCTGATATTGCTAAAGAACACGAAAAATATATAACAGAATACTACAATGCTCCAGTATTCATAACTAATTGGCCTAAAGATATAAAAGCTTGGTATATGAAAGAAAATGCAGATGGCAAAACCGTTGCTGCTGTTGACTTAGAAGTTCCAGGAGCAGGGGAGTTAATGGGTGGAAGTCAAAGAGAAGAAGATTATGATCGTCTTTTAAAACGCGCTCAAGATATGGGTGTTGACTGTCAGACAATTGATTGGTTCTTAAATTTACGAAAATATGGAACTTGTCATCATGCAGGATTTGGCATGGGCTTTGAGAGATTAATAATATATCTTACAGGTGTTGAAAACATTCGTGATGTAATTCCATTCCCAAGAACACCAGGCAACTGCGATTATTAATATATTTGTAAATAAATTTGATATGGAGGATGATGAATTTGACTAGTGAATTCACAAAAGAGACAATTAATAAACTAGCTGACCTATTATTAATTGGTCTAACAGAAGAAGAAAACACAATGGTTCTCGAAGAATTCGAAATAATTGATGCTAATATCAATAAGATAAATGAAATCGAAGGAATAAAAGAAGCAGAACCTATGACACATACTTTAGATGATTTTGTATGTACATTAAGAGAAGATGAAGCTATAAGTTCAGTTCCAATTGAAGACTTGTTAAGCAATTGTGATGATACTGACGATGGCTGCGTATCGGTACCAAAGGTGGTGGGATAATGAAATATATGAATTTAAGCATAACAGAGATCCATGAAAAATTAAAAAATGGGGAAGTAACTAGTGAAGAATTGATAAGTGAATCTCTTGAATTAACCCATATTGTTCAAGAAAAGTGTAACGCCTTTGTAACTATTTTTGATGATGCAAAAAAAGAAAATGATACAGATAGTTTACTATCGGGAATTCCTTATGGAATAAAAGACAATTACTCGACTAAAGGAGCTCTAACTACTGGTTCTTCTAATACTTTGCGTGATTATATCCCATTTTTTGATGCCACAGCCGTTTCAAAACTCTCATCACTAGGAGCAATTCCCGTTAACAAAACAGCAATGGATGAGTTTGGATTAGGTGGAACAGGGACTACTGGAGCTACTGGTGTTCAAAGAAATCCTTGGGATTTAACTCGCATGTGTGCAGGATCATCATCAGGTTCTGCTGCTGCTGTTGCTGCAGGAGTATACCCTTACGCTTTAGGATCTGATACAGGAGATTCCATTCGTAAACCAGCCGCATTTTGTGGAATAGTAGGTTATAAACCTACTTATGGAATGATTTCTCGTTATGGACTATTTCCTTTCGCTTCATCACTTGATCATTGTGGGGTTTTAACTCGCTATGTTCGCGATGCAGCAATTGTCGTTGATGCTATTAAAGGAATCGATGAAGCTGACATGACATCTTGGGATTCTAGCCATATTCATTTAAATGATGACTTAAATGCTGATGTTTCTGGTAAAAAATTATTTTATATAAAAGAACTATGTGATTTAGCTAATTATCAAAACGCTACCGAAGAATTAAAAGCTCATTTAAATAATTTCCACGAAACTTTAAAAATATGTAAAAATCTTGGAATGCAAGTTGACGAAGTAAGCATAGATCCCAAATTAATTCGTGCGATTCCTTCAGTTTATCAAGTCATATCATGTGCTGAAGCCACTAGTAATTTATCTAATCTAACTGGTTTGATTTTTGGACCAAGAGGAGAGGGAGATAATTATCTTGAAATGATGAAAGATCATCGAACAAAAGGATTTTCACCATTAATTAAACGCCGTTTAGTAATTGGATCATACGTTTTACAAACTCAAAACCAAGAACGATATTTTAAAAATGCTCAAAGAGCTAGAAGACTTATTGTCGATGCCATAAAAGAGCAATTTAAAAAATATGATGCCATGGTATCTCCAGTTAGTACTGGACCAGCTAAATTATTAGATGGATCAGTTGATATGTTAAATGAAGATACACTAGCTTTAGAAGATCAATTGCAAATAGGTAATTTTGGTGGTTTTCCTTCTATAACAATTCCTAATGGATTCATCAATGACTTACCAGTAGGCATCAATATAACTGGTGAATGTTTTGAGGATCAAAAAGTTTTAAATATTGCTTATGCTTTAGAAAGTTCTATGGACTACAAAGGTCAAATCGCTCCATTAATCGGAGGTGATAAGTAATGGGAAAATATAATGTTACAATTGGATTAGAGATGCACTGCGAAGTATCTAAAACTGCATCAAAAGTATTTTCAAATGCCAAAAATGAATATACTGACATTGCTAATTCTAATATAAGTCCTTATGATATGGGATTCCCAGGAGTTTTACCAGTTGTTAATAAAGAAGCTGTTAGAATGAGTTTAATGATGGGGGAAATTCTAAATTGTCATCCCCCTAAGTATATGTACTTTGAACGCAAAAATTATTACTATCCTGATATGCCTAAAAACTATCAAATAACGCAAAATCCTCCAGAAGAATGTGCTGGAATGGGGGGATATATTGATATCGAAAGAGAAGATGGTAGTACTTTCCGTGTTGATATAGATAATATTCACTTAGAAGAAGATTCAGCACGAATGACTCATCTTTATGATACTTCCATAATTGATTATAATCGTGCTGCTGTTCCCTTGCTCGAATTAGTAACTGGTCCTTGTCTTCATTCAGCAGAAGATGCCGTTGCTTTTCTTGAGTATATACGTGCCATCTATCAATACTGTGGGATTTCTGAAGCCGACTCTAAAAAAGGGCAAGTAAGATGCGATGTAAATATTTCTATCTCCGAAGATGATACACTAGGCACTAAGGTTGAAATGAAAAACGTTAATTCTTTCAGTGGAGTACATGACGCTATTGTTTATGAAGTAAAAAGACAAAGTGAACTTAAAGACGCAGGACGCTATGATGAAGTAGAACAAGAAACTAGACGTTGGGATGAAGAAACTGGAACAACAATTCGTATGCGTAGTAAGGTTGATGCCATTGATTACAAATACTTTGTTGAACCCAATATTCCAAAATTTAAAATTACTGAAGAATGGCTTGAAAAAATTCGCAAGAGTATACCTGAATTACCTTATGAAAGAAAAGCTAAATACATGACAAACTATAGTTTATCAGCCTATGACGCCGGTATTCTTATTAAAGATATTAATATTGCCTCATATTTTGAAAACTGTATAAACTTGGGGTGTGATCCTAAAATAGTTGCCAACTGGATTACTGGAAACATTCTAGGCTATGTCTATAAAAACGATATCGAAATTCAAAATCTATTTGTAACCCCAGAACGTTTAACAATTATTCTTAGCTCTATGGCTAAAGGGGATATTTCTAGTAAACAAGCTAAAGAGTTATTCTCCATGGTATTAGAGCGCGAAGAAGAACCAAAAGAGATCATGAAAAAAGAAGGTATGCAACAAATTAGTGATGATACGACTATAACAAGTGTCATTATTGAAGTCTTAGATGAAAATAAAGAACAAATTACAGATTATAAAAATGGTAAAACTAATATGTTCGATTACTTTGTCGGACAAGTTATGAAAAAAACCCGCGGACAAGCTAATCCTGTTAAAGTTAAAGAAATATTAACGAATGAATTAGCAAACAGATAATTATAATATAAACACAAAAACATAATAAACCTCGTTTCTATCTATTTAAAGACGAGGTTTTTATATGCATAAATTAAGATATAAAACGAACAATCAGGAAACAAAACATTTTATAAATACAAATAATTCTCTATTTTCAATACTTATTTCTGTTTTTATACTTAAAACAAAAATAATCTACGGAAAGAAATTATAATCTAAAATTTCTAATGACTTTAATTAATCTTTATGGTAAAATTGAGTAAAATACATAATAAAAAGAGGGTATATATGAATAGGTATATTAAATATTTAGTTTTTTTATCAATGCTATTTCTACCAATTAATGTTTTTGCTTTTGAATTAAGATGTGATAATGGAGAATATCAATATGGTAGCACTTTTTCATGTCAGTTAATTGGCGAAGCAGCTAATTATAGCAAATTAACTGGTGTTATCTCTACTGATGATTCTCTAAAATGTGAACGTGATCATATTGCAGGGGGCTTAGTTTCTAATGACTCCAATGCTAATCAAATAAATTTAAGCGGGGAGAGTGGAACAAGCGAACTATTATCAATAAAGTGTGAAGTAGCCAAAAAACTAGAAGAAAAAGTCAAAACCCAAGTAAGTATAGCTAACTTTGCCTATCAAATGAAAGGGGCATCTCAAGAACAAACAGAGATCATAAGAAGTGACTATATTCACTTAACTCCTCATATTGAAAGTAATCCTGTTGACACAAAACCTCGTGATGTATCAAACTCTGATAATCGTTTAAAAACTCTAACTAGCAAAGACCTAAACTTAACATTTTCCCAATTCATTACCAAATATTATATCGAAGTTTTATATGAAACAGAAAGTGTAGAATTAGCTTATACATTAAATAATCCCGAATCAAAAGTACGTGTAGAAAAAGATGAGAAACTTAAAGTAGGGAATAACATAATCGATATATACGTAACAAATCCTGATGGAACAAAAGAAGCGTGTTACACTATTACTGTTAATCGCTTGGCTCGTGGAGAAGAAATATATTATCCAGAACGCGATTCTGCCTTAAAAGAGATGACAATAACTGGCTATTCAATTAACTTTGAACCAGAAATTTTAGAATATAAAATTCATTTAACTAGTGATGTGAACAAAATACGTATAAACGCCTTACCGAAACATTCTAAAGCTACACTTTCAATTTCAGAAACTGATAATTTAAAAAATGGCAGTATCGTATCAGTAACTGTAACTAGTGAGGATGAATCGACATCCACAACATATAAGATTAAAATAACAAAGGATGCTCCGAAAAAAGACTATTCTACATTAATTATTGCATCTTTATTAGGTATTGCCTTAATTGGCGCTATTGTGTGGTTTATTATATCAGCACAAAAGAAAAAGAATAACGATCCACTATTGAGCTCGACTAAGAAAAAGAAAAAACAAAATAAAGGTGAACAACTTGATGTTATGAATATTCCAGAGTCAATTCAAAATCCCATGAATAATGCCAATATAACTCCGTCTAATGTAAATAATAATCAAATTAATAACCAACAACAGAACCTTAGCCAAACTCCTAATATTAATAACCAG